>NZ_JBLUPY010000002.1:0-368844 GCF_048068215.1 Pseudomonas sp. NY15372 | reverse complement strand
GGCAAGCCGGCTCCTACAGGAATTGTGGGAGCCGGCTTGCCGGCGATGGGATGCGAAGCGGCCCTGGAACGAAGGATTCACATGTCTTCATTAGTCACCGACTGGCACCACCGCCTCACCCACCGCAAGGTCTGGGCGCTGGCCGCACCGATGATCCTGTCCAACATCTCGGTGCCGCTGGTGGCCCTGGTCGACAGCACCGTGATCGGTCACCTGCCCCATGCGCACCAGTTGGGTGCCGTGGCAGTGGGCGCGACCTTGTTCACCTTCATGGTCGGGCTGATGGGGTTCCTGCGCATGGGCTCCACCGGTTTCGCCGCCCAGGCCGCCGGGCGCGCCGACGGCGCGGCATTGCGCCAGGTGCTGGTGCAGGGGTTGCTGTTGGCCCTGGTGCTGGCGACGGCGATCGGCTTGCTGGCGATCCCCTTCAGCCAGCTGGCGTTACATGCGATGGCGCCCAGCGCGGCGTTGCAACAAGCCACCGAGGCGTTTTTCCACACCCGCCTGCTCGGCCTGCCGGCTGCGCTGGCCAGTTACGCGCTGGTCGGCTGGTTCCTCGGCACTCAGAACGCCCGGGCGCCGTTGGCGATCCTGCTGACCACCAACCTGCTGAACATCGCGCTGAACCTATGGTTCGTGCTCGGCCTGGACTGGGGCGTGCTGGGCTCGGCACGGGCCTCGGTGATCGCCGAATGGAGCGCCGCCCTGCTCGGCCTGGCCCTGACACGCCCGGCGCTGCGCGCCTACCCAGGCCGGGTCGACTGGGCACGGCTCAAGCGCTGGCTGGCCTGGCGGCCGCTGCTGGCGGTCAACCGCGACATCTTCCTGCGCAGCCTGGCGCTGCAACTGGTGTTCCTGCTGGTGACCGTGCAAGGCGCGCGCCTGGGCGAAGCCACGGTGGCGGCCAACGCCCTGCTGCTCAATGGCCTGATGCTCACCGCCTATGCCTTGGACGGCCTGGCCCATGCGGTCGAGGCGCTGTGCGGCCATGCCATCGGTGCCCGCGACCGCGAGGCGCTGCGTCGCTCGCTGGTAGTGGCGTGTGGGTGGTCGTTGATCGTCAGCCTGGGCTTCGCCGTGGTGTTTCTGCTGGGAGGGCATCTGTTCATCGACCTGCAGACCGATATTGCCAGCGTGCGCGAGGCCGCCTACGCGTACTTGCCCTACCTGGCGGTGCTGCCGTTGGTTGCGGTGTGGAGCTACCTGCTCGACGGGTTGTTCATCGGCGCGACCCGAGCGCGGGAGATGCGCAATGCGATGTTGCTGTCAGTGCTGATCGCGCTGCCCTTGGCAGTGCTCATGAACGGGCTCGGCAACCATGGGTTGTGGTTGGCGTTCCTGGGGTTCATGGGGTTGCGGGCGGTGACGCTGGGGTGGATGGGCTGGCGGTTGCAATCGAAAGGGCAGTGGGTTCGGTGAAGTTGGGGCCGCTTTGCTGCCCTTTCGCGGCACAAGGCCGCTCCTATAAAGGATCAGAATCCCCTGTAGGAGCGGCCTTGTGCCGCGAAAGGGCCGCAACGCGGCCCCCGGGGTTTTACGACGAAAGATACGACGAACGGGTCAGCCCCAGTCGCAGCGCATCCAGGTACTGCGTCCGCTCGCGAGCGGTGATGCGGGCGCTGGCGACTTTGTCGCGGTAGTGCGTCATCAGCTCTTCCGGCGACAGGTGCACGTAGCGCAGCATGTCCTCGATGGTGTCGTGGGTCTCGATGCCGGCGTGGTACACGCTGCCGTCGGCGTTCTGGTAGATGTTCACCGAATCGGTGTCACCGAACAGGTTGTGCATGTCGCCAAGGATCTCCTGGTAGGCACCGACCAGGAACACGCCCAGCAGATAGTCCTCGCCTTCCTTGACCGCATGTACCGGCATGCTGGTCTCGATGCTCTGCTCGTCGACGTACTGGTTGATCTTGCCGTCGGAATCGCAGGTCAGGTCCTGCAACACGGCGCGGCGCATCGGTTCCTCGTCCAGGCGGTGCAGCGGGATGATCGGCAGTACCTGGCCGATGGCCCAGGTGTCCGGCAGGCTCTGGAACACCGAGAAGTTGCAGATGTACTTGTCGGCCAGCTTGTCGTTGAGCTCGTCCAGCACCTGGCGGTGCGAGCGCTGGCGGGCTTTGAGCGAGTTGTGCAGGCGACGGCACACGGCGAAGTAGCACTGTTCGGCCAGGGCCTTCTCGGCCAGGCTGATCTTGCCGTCGGCATATTGCGCGGCCACATCGCCCATGTAGTGGGTGGCGCGCCAGTAGGTCTCGGTGACCATCTCGATGTCGGTAGGGCCCAGCAGGTCGACCAGCCACTGTACGGTCTCGGGCAACGCCTGCTTGTTCTCGATGGTCGGTACCTCGTCGTTGTGTTTCTCGACGTCGGTCACCTGGATCACCAGCATGGCATGGTGCGCGGTCAGCGAGCGGCCGCTCTCGGAGAAAATGTGCGGGTGCGGCAGGCCCTGGGCGTCGCAGAACTCTTTGAGCATGCCCACCACCACGCCGGCATAGTCGTCCATGTCGTAGTTGATGGAGCTGGCGTTGCGCGAGTGGGTGCCGTCGTAGTCCACGCCCAGACCACCGCCGACGTCGATGTGATCGACCGGCAGGCCTAGGGCACGCAGCTCGCCGTAATAGCGGATGGCTTCCTTGAAACCGTGCTGGTAGTCGGCCAGGTTGGCGATCTGCGAGCCCATGTGGAAGTGCAGCAGGCGGATGCCCTGGTCCAGGCCGGCATCGCGGAAGCGCTGCACCACCGAGATCAGCTGGGCGGCGGACAAGCCGAACTTGGACTTCTCGCCGCCTGTATCGGCCCACTTGCTCGAGGCCAGCGACGACAGGCGCACGCGCAGGCCGACCTGCGGCTTGACCTTGAGCTCCGCGGCTTCCTCGATCACCAGGGCGACCTCGGATTCCTTCTCGATGACGATGAACACGTTGTGGCCGAGCTTCTGGCCCATCAGCGCCAGACGAATGAATTCGCGGTCCTTGTAGCCGTTGCAGACGATGGTGCCCCCCTTGGGCGCCAGCGCCAGCACTGCCAGCAGCTCGGGCTTGGAGCCGGCCTCCAGGCCAATGGAGACGTTCTGGGTGGCGATGATGTTCTCCACCACCGCTTCCTGCTGGTTGACCTTGATCGGGTACAGGGCGGTGTACTGGCTCTGGTACTCCAGGCGCGCGATGTTGGCGTCGAACGCGCCGGTCAGTTGGCGCACGCGGTCCTGCAGGATGTCGGGGAAACGCACCAGCAGCGGCAGCGACAGGCCGCTCTGGCGCAGTTCGTCGACCTGCTCGTACAGGTCGATCGGGGCGCTGTCCGGGCCGTTGGGGCGCACTTCGACGCGCCCGGCCTCATTGATGGCGAAATAACCAGCGCCCCAATGGCGGATACCATAAACACTGCGGCTGTCGGCCACGGTCCATTGGCTGCCATCGTCTTTGCGTGTGCGTCGTACGGACATTCAAGTCCCCTGTAGATAAGTCGAAGACACTGCCCCACATGGGCGCGCAGGCAGTGTAGAAACCGAAAATGACGATTCGTCCGTGTCAGGGGTAGACCCTTGCCACGGGAACGAGTTTAGAAAGCACTGGGCAAAAAATCGCGCGAGCAGGCTCAACCGCCGGATTTCTTCGCCTTGAAGCCCTGCTTGGTCAACTCGCCGAGCAGCAGCTCGACGTGGTCGCCCTGGATCTCGATGACCCCATCCTTCAGCGCTCCCCCTGTGCCGCAACGGCGCTTGAGGGTGCTGGCCAGCTCCTTGAGCTGGTCGAGGGGCAGCGGGACGCCAGTGATCGTGGTCACGGTCTTGCCGCCACGGCCTTTGCTTTCGCGGCGCACGCGGGCGATACCGTCACCTTCGGGGATGACCTGTTGCTTGCAAATGCAGGCGTCCACCGGCTTGCCGCAATCCGGGCAATGCCGGCCGGCATCGGTGGAATAAACGAGACCGCCAAGGGCGGCGAAGGAAGAAGCTTTCTTGGCCACTTTTGTTCCTCTTGCTGAGGACAAAATACTGGTCGGCACCTGGGGCCAGGGCCGACCGCGAAGCCCCACTCTGGCAGGGGCAGCGCTACTGCCGCAGATCCTGCGACAGCCCGAAAAGGGCGCGCAGTGTAACGATAAATCAGGCGATTGCTAAGTACTGGAATGCGCCATTTTGCGAAACTTTTGCGACCCTCGGGCAAAGGGGCTGCCTTGCAGCCCTTTCGCGGCACAAGGCCGCTCCTACAGGTTTCCCGTCGCCCTGAAGACGGGTGGAGCACCTGTGGGAGATTCCCCATCCCTGCCGGGCTGCGCTGTCGCTCAAAGAACAAGCGGCTAGCGCAGCCTCCCCCTGTGGGAGCGGGCTTGCCCCGCGATGGGGGCCACGCGCTCAGGCCAGGCTGGCCTTGTAGCGGTCCAAGGCCGCCAGCGAATCGGGGCAGAACGGCAACTGCCCGCGATCGGCTTCCACCTGCGCCAAGCTAATGAAACGCGCCTCGCTGACCTCCTCCGGCTGCAACGTGAGCGGCCCATCGGACACCGCCGAATACACCGCGCACCACAGCCGGTTATCCGGCTGGTCGAAATAGAACCGTTCGTGGAAACGCAATTCGACACCTGCGATACCGAGCTCTTCGGCCAGCTCCCGGGCGGCCGATTCGGCGTAGCTTTCACCCGCTGCCACCATGCCGCCAGCCGCCACGTCCCAATAACCGGGGTACAACGCCTTGCTCAAGGTGCGCCGGTGCACGCACAGCTCACCGGCACCGTTGAACAACAGGATGAAGGTACAGCGCCCGATCAAGCCACGTTCACGCAGCTCGGCCCGGGGCAGCGCGCCAAGCGACTGGTCGGCCTCGTCGACCCAGGCCACCAGTTCGCGGTCGGAGGCTGCGCGGTGCGCGGCCTCCGCTGGGCTGATGGCCACCGTCAGCCCTGCGACAGCAGCTGGCGAAGGTCGATGACCGCAGCGTTGGCGCGGGAAATGTAGTTGGCCATGACCAGCGAGTGGTTGGCCCACATGCCGAAGCCGCTGCCGTTGAGCACCATTGGGCTCCACAGCGCTTCCTGGGAGGCCTCCAGTTCACGGATGATCTGGCGCACGCTGACCGTGGCGTTCTTCTTCGCCAGCACATCGGCGAAGTCCACCTCGATAGCGCGCAGCAGGTGCGACAAGGCCCAGGCCTGGCCACGGGCTTCGTAGAACACGTTGTCGATCTGCAGCCACGGGGTTTCCACCAGCTCCTCGTCCACCTGTGGCGCCTGGCCGGCGACCACCGACTCGGTCTTCAGAGTGCTGTTGAGCTTGACCCGGCCCACACTGGCCGAAAGGCGTTGGGAAAGCGAACCCAGGCGGGTGGCCACATCGCCCAGCCAGTTGTTCAGGTTGTCCGCGCGGGTATAGAAGATCGCGCCCTGGTCACCGGCGGCCAGGCGCTTCTGGTAACGGCTCAGGGACTTGATGCCTTCCTCGAACTCCGACTCGCTCGAGGGCAGGATCCAGCTCTTGTTGTCGAAGTTGAAACGCGGCTCGGCCTTGGCCAGGTCCGCATCCTCGGTGGACTGCGACTGGGAGCGAGCGAAGTCCTTGCGCAGGGCACGGGACAGGTCGCGCACCTGGACCAGCACGCCGTATTCCCAGCTCGGCATGTTGTCCATCCACAGCCCCGGCGGGAAGCGGTCGTTGGAGATGTAGCCGCCCGGCTTGGTCAGCAGGGTATTGGCGACGCTCTTGAGGGTCTCGATAGTGGTGTAGCCGACCACCATCTGCTGGCCGCTCTGCTCGGCGGCAGCCTGGGCGCTCTGCTGCACCGGGAACAGGTCCGGCTCCTGGCTCCAATACCAGCCCAGGCCGATGCACACCAGCAGGTACAGGCCGATCAGGGTACCCAATGCGCGGCTCCACAGCCCGCCCAGGTAGCTACGGGTGGCGGCGCCACGGGCGTCGACACGCTCGCGGGGCTCGGCTTTGGCCTCGCGGTTTTTCCAGTCCAGCATGGCGTTGTCCTTATCAGTCACGACAGTTCAGGGGCTTGGACCACCAGCCCCAGCCAGGGTGCCACGGCAAGCCCGCGTGGCAGCACTATAAAGCAGACACCGCCTTACGCATAAGCGACCAATGAGTCGGTAACTGAATATTCGTCCTTACAAACTTTGTTGATATAGGGCAGGCGCCACCCGGGAAAGGGATGCTAGCATGGAGCCATCATTGCACCTGCACATTCCTCCAACAAGCAGCCAGGACATGACCCAGCCAGCCGAGTCGAACCACGAGCGCCTTCAGCAGCACCGCCTGATGCACCGTCTTTCGCGCAGCGGATTGCGCAAGGGCGACCCGCTCGACAACGTAGTGCTGCCGCCCTTGCGCAAACCGGTGTACATCCTGCTCCAGGACCACGACCGCGCCGAGCGCCTGGCCCAGCAGTTGGAATTCTTCGGCCTGCACGTACAGGCCTTGTTCGATGCCCAGGCTTTTGCCGCCGCGATGAGCGAACGCCAGCCGTGCGCCATCGTCATGGATGTCGATTTCACCGGCCAAGGCCAAGGGTTGGTGTTGGCAGCCCAAGCCCAGCAAGGCCGCGAACAGCCTATCGCACTGCTGTTCTTCAGCCACCATGAAGCCGACACCCCTACCCGCCTGGCTGCCGTGCGCGCCGGCGGCCAGGAATTCCTCACCGGCCCCCTGGACGCCTCGAGCCTGCTGGAAAAGGTCGAGCTGCTGACCAGTGCCGCCCAGTACGACCCACTGCGGGTGCTGATCGTCGACGATTCTCGGGCCCAAGCCATGTTCACCGAACGCCTGCTAAACGGCGCCGGCATCATCACCCGCACCCTAACCGACCCGATCCGCACCATGGCCGAACTGGCCGACTTCCAGCCCGACCTGGTGATCCTGGACATGTACATGCCCGCCTGCACCGGTACCGAACTGGCCAAGGTGATCCGCCACAATGACCGCTACGTCAGCGTGCCGATCATCTACCTTTCCGCCGAGGATGACCTGGACAAGCAGTTGGACGCCATGAGCGAAGGCGGCGACGACTTCCTGACCAAGCCGATCCGCTCGCGGCACCTGATCACCACGGTGCGCAACCGCGCCGCTCGCGCCCGCCACCTCAAGGCCCGCATGGTGCGCGACAGCCTCACCGGGCTGTACAACCACACCCATATCCTCCAGCTCCTCGAAGATTGCAGCTTCCGCGCCCGTCGCGAGGCGCAGCCGCTGAGCTTCGCCATGCTCGATATCGACCACTTCAAGAAGATCAACGACCGCCACGGCCACCCCATGGGCGACCGGGTGATCAAGAGCCTGGCACTGTTTCTCAAGCAGCGCCTGCGCAAGACCGACTTCATCGGGCGCTATGGTGGCGAGGAATTCGCCATCGTCATGCCCGACACGCCGCTGGAGGCCGCGCACAAGGTGCTCGACGAGATTCGCCAGCGCTTCGGCGAGATCCTCTATCCGGCCCAGCCCCACGACCTACGCTGCACCTTCAGCGCCGGGGTGGTGCAACTGGACGACAGCCTCGATGCGCTGACCATGGCCAGCGCCGCCGACGAAGCGCTGTACCGGGCCAAGCACGCCGGGCGCAATTGCGTGGTGCGCGTAGAACCCTGAGGCGCGTGCAGGTCCAATCGCCGGCAAGCCGGCTCCTACTCCGATCGCTATGGGCGCGTGCCAGCGATTGGGCCAATACAGGCAAAACGCCACTTTTTTCCCGTCGGTCATCACCCGGTCACAAAACCGCAATAACTTCAGGCACCTACCTTTACACCTCCCCGCTGGAAGTTCACGGCTATGCGCCTGAAGTGGCTGACCAATTTCAATACCCTGCTGCTGGTAACCGTCTGCATCGCCCTGGGCGCGACCCTCTGGTGGTCGCAGCGCGCGCTGGAGCGCCCCTATCAACTGATGGAGCGCTACCTGGGCCTTTCCCAGCAGTTCCAGAACGATGCGGCTCGTAACATCCAGGCCTACCTGGCCAGCGGCGACACCCTGCGCCATGCCGCAGCCAGCGAGGCTACCCAAGGGCTACAAGCGGCCCTTGCCGACTGGCCCGCGAACCTGGCCCAGACCCTGCGCCCCAGCCTGGACGACCTGCAGGCCTTCACCGCCACTGAACTGCTCGCCGCCGGCAAGCTGGCCGGCGACCCGCAGGCCTTGCTGTTGCAGGCCGAACGCGAACTGGGCGCCAATTTCGAGCAGCTGGCAGGTTATGCCCGCAATAGCGCCAACCCAGACGCTGCCCGCTACCTGGCACCTTTGCTGGACGCCTCGTTACACCTGGGGCGCTTGTCGCTGGCCCGTGGCAAGCTGGTGGCCAGCGGCCGGGCCGAGCTTGCCGAGGAAGTCGAGCGCGAACTGCAGCTGATCCGTGCCCAGGCCCAGGTGGTCGATGGGCTGCCGTTGCTTGGCGTGACCCGTGCCGCCGAATCCAACGCCGACGATTTCGCCGCGCTGATGGGCCTGGATACCCAAACCAGCGCCCAGCAGGAAGACGTCGCGCTGGGCCTCAAGCGCGAATTGCAAAGCCTGCTGGCGCGCTACCCGGCCGAGCTGCAACGCACCCGCGAGCAGATCGAACGCCGCGCGGCCCTGGCCGCCAGTACCGGCGAGCGCCTGGCCGCCGTGCAGCAGGCCATCGCCGGGCTGGAGCCGCAAGTCCGCGGCCTGCACGCGAAGATCGCCAGCGAAGTGCGCCTGATCCAGGGCCTGATGATCGGCCTGATCCTGCTCATCGCCCTGCTCATAGACACCCTCCAGCGTCGCCTGGCAGGCACCTTGACTGGTCTGGCACCGGCCCTGTCACGCTGGGCCGAGGGCGATTTCGCCCAGCCTGTCGACCTCGGCCGCACCAACCGCGAGCTGCACGATATCCAGGCCTCGCTCAACCGCCTGCGCCAGTACCTGGTCGAGCTGGTCGGCACGCTGCGCCACAACGCCGAGCAGGTGGCCGGTAGCAGCCATGCCCTGGCCAGCATGAGCAGCGCCCTGCACGAAGGTGCTGAGCGCCAGGCCGGCGACACGGGGCAGATCCGTGACGCCCTTGGCGAGCTCGAGGCGACCATCCAGCAGGTGGCTGGTGACGCCAGCGCCGCCGCCGATGCCAGCCGTGACGCCGGCCGTGCGGTGGAGCAGGGCCAGGCGGTGATCGGCCAGAGCCTGTCCGGCCTGCGGGCGCTGGTGGACGAGGTGCAAGGCAACGCCCAGGCCATCGAGCAGTTGGCCGAGGAGTCGGCCACCATCGGTGGCGTGCTGACGGTGATCCGCGCCATCGCCGAGCAGACCAACCTGCTGGCCCTCAACGCCGCCATCGAGGCGGCCCGGGCCGGCGAAATGGGCCGGGGGTTCGCCGTGGTCGCCGACGAAGTGCGCTCCCTGGCCCAGCGCACCACCGGCGCCACCGGCGAGATCCAGACGCTGATCGACCGTCTGCAACAGGCCGCCCGCGAGTCGGTGAGCGGCATGCGCGCCCAGCTCGAGCACGCCGAGGCCACCGCCAGCCAGGCCCAGGCGGCCGATGGCGCGCTGGACGAGATCGTCGGAGCGATTCGCACCATTGCCGATACGGCCGTGCGCATTGCCGAGGTGACCGCACAGCAGACGGGCGCGGTGAGCGAGATCCGCGATCACAGCGAGCGGATTCATGCATTGGGCGAAGACAACCTGCAGCGCATCGGCGAAGGGCGGGAGCAAGGGGAGCAGTTGCTGAGCCTGGGAGGTGAACTGAACCGGGCGGTGCGAGCTTTCAGGGTGTGAGTAGGCTAGTGCTTGCCGCTGCATCGTCATCGACTGGGAGATCGCGCGATGACGATGCCATGATGAGCGCCAGCCCCCAATCGGCGGCAACTCCGCTATCATGCCCCCACGTTTCACCTAGCGAGACCACCATGCGCCGCCTGTTTTTCCTGTTGCTCCTGCTACTGGCCAGCCCCACGTTCGCCGCAGGCCTGCTCGACAACCGTCCCAGCGCCACCCTCGGCGCCGCTTCGCTGGGCAACAGCGCCGACTTTCTTCCCGTCCATGAAGCCTTCAAGCTCAGCCTGGTCCAGGCCGACGCCCAGTCGATCAAACTGCGCTTCGTCGCCACCGAGGGCTATTACCTCTACCGCCATCGCTTCCAGTTCCGCACAGAACCGGCCGACATCGCCCTCGGCACGCCGAACATCCCTAAAGGCGAAGCCAAGCACGATGAGTTCTTCGGCGACGTGGAGGTGTACCACGGCGTGCTCGACATCGAATTGCCTCGCCCGGCCAACGACCCGCGCCCCTTCACCCTGCTGGTGGGCTACCAGGGCTGCGCCGACAAGGGCCTGTGCTACCCACCGGAAACCGAACGCCTGAGCATCGACGGCGCAGGCGGCCCAGCCGGTGCCACGCCGGCCAGCAGCGAACAGGGCTGGAACTGGCAATCGCTGCTGCTGTTCTTCCTCGCCGGCGTGGGGCTGACTTTCACCCCATGCGTGTTGCCCATGCTGCCGATTCTCTCCGGCGTGGTACTGCGCGGCCAGGTGGGCGGCTGGCGCGGCCTGAGCCTGTCGTTGGCCTACGTGCTGCCGATGGCCGTTTCCTTCGCAGTGCTCGGCGCCCTGATGGGTGTGTTCGGTGCCAGCCTGAACCTGCAGGCACGCCTACAGTCGGCCTGGGTGCTGGTGCCCTTCGCCCTGTTCTTCGTGCTCTTCGCCCTGGCCATGTTCGGCCTGTTCGACATCAAGCTGCCCCAGGCCCTGAGCAACCGCCTGAACAGCGTCGCCAACCGCACCAAGGGCGGTTCGCTGGTGGGCGCCGCGGTGCTGGGCGTGCTGTCCAGTCTGTTGGTCTCGCCCTGTGTATCGGCACCGTTGGCCGGGGCGCTTTTGTATATCAGTGCCAGCGGCGATGCCCTGGGCGGTGCGCTGAAGCTGTTCGCCCTGGGCCTGGGCATGGGGGCACCGTTGCTGGTGGTGGCCACTGGCGGTGCAGCCTGGTTGCCGAAAAGCGGCCCATGGATGAATACGGTCAAGAACGCCATCGGCGTGTTGCTGCTGGGCCTGGCCATCGGCCTGCTCAGCCGCGTGTTGCCGGGGCCTGTAACCTTGTTGCTGGTGGGCCTGCTGGCCGCGGGCGTAGCGCTGTTCCTCGGTGCCCTGGAGTTCGTGGTCAAGACACCACGCCAGCGCCTGGCGCAGCTTCTTGGCCTGGCCCTGCTGTTCTATGCCTTGGCCTGCTGGTACGGCGCTCTTAATGGCCAGGGCGACCCCTTGCGTCCCCTGCCATCACCTGCCATCGCAAGTACCGCCAGCACGCAAGCCAACCAGGCCGATGCCTGGCAGACCATCACCACCCCGGCTGCGCTGGACGCCGCTCTGGCCCAGGCCAAGGCGGCCAGCCAGCCGGTGCTGCTGGACTGGTACGCCGACTGGTGCATCAGCTGCAAGGTGATCGAGCGCGAAGTGCTCGATGCGCCCCAGGTTCAGGCACAGCTCGCCGGCTTCAAGCTGCTGCGTTTCGACATCACCGACAGCAATGCCGAGCAACGCACCCTGCTCGATCGTTACCAGCTGTTCGGCCCACCTGCGCTGCTGTTCTTTGCCGCGAACGGCAGCGAAATAACCGCCGATCGGGTCATTGGCGAAGTGAATGCCGTCGAATTTGCCGATCACCTGGCGCGCGTGCGCCGCGATCTGGGTCTATAACTTCCCGCGAGCCGGCAATTTTCCCGCGATTAATGACCAAACTTAATCATCTGGTCACATATTTTGCGCGAATCTCGGACAACGTGCTGGCTATTGCCGGGAACTGGACACCCGACGCCCTCTTGCGGCATAGTCGCCGCGCTCATGTCGTATTGCCCTACAAGACCAAGGAATTCGCAGATGGCTACCTTACTGGTGCTACACGGCCCTAACCTCAACCTGCTCGGCACCCGCGAGCCAGGCCACTATGGCGCCGTGACCCTTGCCCAGATCAACCAGGACCTGGAGCAGCGTGCCCGCGCCGCTGGCCACCACCTGCAATACCTGCAGAGCAATGCCGAGTACGAGCTGATCGATCGTATCCACGCCGCGCGCAACGAAGGCGTGGACTTCATCCTGATCAACCCGGCTGCTTTCACCCACACCAGCGTCGCATTACGTGACGCATTGCTGGCTGTGAGCATCCCATTCATCGAAGTGCACCTTTCCAACGTGCACAAGCGTGAACCGTTCCGTCATCACTCCTACTTTTCCGATGTCGCCGTAGGGGTGATCTGCGGCCTGGGCGCCACCGGCTACCGGTTGGCCCTGGAGTCTGCACTGGAATACCTGGCTGCCAACGCACAGCCCTGATGACACAAGGCCTTGGCTCCTTCGGGCCAGGGCCTGGATAAACGTTCTAGCCACGTTTTTTAAATTACGTCCCCGACCGAACCTTGGGAGTTGATGATTAATGGATATCCGTAAAGTCAAGAAGCTGATCGAACTGCTGGAAGAGTCTGGCATCGACGAACTGGAGATCAAGGAAGGCGAAGAGTCCGTTCGCATCAGCCGTCACAGCAAGACCCCGGCCGGCGCCCAGTACTTCGCAGCTCCGGCTCCGGTAGCCGCCCCGGCTGCCGCTGCCGCCCCAGTCGCTGCCGCTGCCCCGGCCCCGGCCGCCGAAGCCGCCGCTCCTGCCCTCAAAGGCACCGTGATCCGCTCGCCGATGGTCGGCACCTTCTACCGCAAGCCTTCGCCGACCTCGCCGAACTTCGCTGAAGTTGGCCAGACCGTGAAGAAGGGCGACACCCTGTGCATCGTCGAAGCCATGAAGATGATGAACCACATCGAAGCCGATGTCGGTGGTGTCATCGACGCCATCCTGGTGGAAGACGGTCAGCCGGTTGAGTTCGACCAGCCGCTGTTCACCATCGTTTGAATCGCGGAGAGCCAACGATGTCTGGGAAGCTCGAAAAAGTCCTGATCGCCAACCGCGGGGAAATTGCCCTGCGGATCCTGCGTGCCTGCAAAGAGCTGGGTATCAAGACCGTCGCTGTTCACTCCACGGCCGACCGCGAACTGATGCACCTGGGCCTGGCAGACGAGTCGGTCTGCATCGGCCCTGCATCGTCCAAGGAATCCTACCTGCACATCCCGGCGATCATCGCTGCCGCCGAAGTGACAGGCGCCACCGCGATCCACCCCGGTTACGGCTTCCTGGCGGAAAACGCCGACTTCGCCGAACAGGTGGAGAAATCCGGTTTCGCCTTCATCGGCCCTAAAGCCGACACCATCCGCCTGATGGGCGACAAGGTCTCGGCCAAGGACGCGATGATCCGTTCGGGCGTACCGACCGTGCCTGGCTCCGATGGCCCGCTGCCCGAAGACGAGGAAGTCGCCCTGGCGATCGCCCGTGACGTCGGCTACCCGGTGATCATCAAGGCCGCCGGTGGCGGCGGTGGCCGCGGCATGCGCGTGGTGCACAAGGAAGAGGACCTGATCGCCTCGGCCAAGCTGACCCGTACCGAAGCCGGTGCAGCCTTCGGCAACCCGATGGTCTACCTGGAGAAGTTCCTGACCAACCCACGCCACGTGGAAGTCCAGGTACTGTCCGACGGCCAGGGCAACGCCATCCATCTGGGCGATCGCGACTGCTCGCTGCAGCGCCGTCACCAGAAGGTCCTGGAAGAAGCGCCGGCCCCGGGCATCGATGAGAAGGCCCGCCAAGAAGTCTTCAAGCGTTGCGTCGACGCGTGCATCGAGATCGGCTACCGCGGTGCCGGTACCTTCGAGTTCCTGTACGAAGACGGCCGCTTCTACTTCATCGAGATGAACACCCGCGTCCAGGTCGAGCACCCGGTCTCGGAAATGGTCACCGGCATCGACATCGTCAAGGAGATGCTGAGCATCGCCGCTGGCAACAAGCTGTCGATCCGCCAGGAAGACGTGGTGATCCGCGGTCACTCCCTGGAGTGCCGTATCAACGCCGAAGACCCACGCAAGTTCATCCCGAGCCCAGGTACCGTCAAGCACTTCCATGCCCCAGGCGGCAATGGCGTGCGCGTCGATTCGCACCTGTACAGCGGGTATTCGGTTCCGCCGAACTACGACTCGCTGATCGGCAAGCTGATCACCTACGGCAAGGACCGCGACGAAGCCATGGCGCGCATGCGCAATGCCCTGGACGAGATCGTCGTCGACGGCATCAAGACCAACATCCCACTGCACCGCGACCTGGTGCGTGATGAAGGTTTCTGCAAAGGCGGCGTCAACATCCACTACCTCGAGCACAAACTGGCCAACCAGGAGTGATCGCGTTAGCGTGATGCAACAGAACCCCGGACTTGTTCCGGGGTTTTTTATTGACTGAAGATCCGTCCCTGTGGGAGCGGGCTTGTCCCGCGATTGGGCTACGAAGCAGCCTCGATGCGTTGTTGCATCGCCAGCCCCTGAGCCGACCTCTACAAACCCCACGCACTCAAGTAAACTGCCAGGCTCCGCGCAGCCCTGGGCTGCCCCTGTCGATTTACCAAAGGTGCCCGCCATGCCCTGGCTGCAAGTACGCCTGGCCATCAGCCCAGACCAAGCCGAAACCTACGAAGACGCCCTGCTCGAAGTGGGTGCCGTTTCCGTGACCTTCATGGACGCCGAAGACCAGCCCATCTTCGAACCGGACCTCAACACCACGCCGCTCTGGTCGCACACCCATCTGCTGGCCCTGTTCGAGGCCGATGCCGAGCCCGAGGCGGTATTCGCCCACCTGCGCCTGCTGACCGGCGCCGAGCTGCCCGAGCACCATGCCGAAGTGATCGAGGACCAGGACTGGGAACGCAGCTGGATGGATAACTTCCAGCCCATGCGCTTCGGCCGCCGCCTGTGGATCGTCCCGAGCTGGCACGACGCCCCGGAGAAAGACGCGGTCAACCTGCTCCTGGACCCGGGCCTGGCCTTCGGCACCGGCACCCACCCCACCACCGCCCTGTGCCTGGAATGGCTCGACGGCCAGCAACTCGAAGGCACCCAGGTGCTGGACTTCGGCTGCGGTTCGGGCATCCTGGCCATCGCCGCCCTGCTGCTGGGCGCCCGTGAAGCGGTGGGCACCGACATCGACGTCCAGGCCCTGGAGGCCTCGCGTGACAACGCCGGGCGCAACGGCATCGCCGACGCGCGGTTCGCCCTGTACCTGCCCGAGCAGATGCCGGCCATGCAGGCCGACGTGCTGGTCGCCAACATCCTGGCAGGCCCGCTGGTCTCGCTGGCGCCGCAGTTGTCCGGCCTGGTTCGCCCTGGCGGCCTGCTGGCACTGTCAGGCATCCTCGCCGAACAAGGCGACGAAGTAGCCGCTGCCTACGCCGCCGACTTCGACCTGGACCCGATCGTCGTGCGCGACGGCTGGGTACGCATCAGTGGTCGCCGTCGCTAGGTCAACCTAGACTTAACCCTCTGCACAGCCCGGATCGCCGCATGACCGACAGTTTCGTCACCCAGTGCCCCCATTGCCAGACCAGCTTTCGCGTCACGCACAATCAGTTGAGCGTGGCCCGGGGCGTGGTGCGCTGCGGCCACTGCCTGCAGGTGTTCAACGCCGCCAAGCAGTTGCTGGAGCAGAACCGCACGCCCCCAGCCCCAGCGGCACCGATACAGGCACCGGCACCCGAGGCGGCGCAACCGACGATCAGCGAGCAGCCGAACACCGAACCCGAGGACTGGGCCATTACCGCACAGGCCCTGGATGACCTGGACCTGGACCAGGAACTGGCCCGCCTCGAGCGTCGCGATGCGCCCGTGGAACGCCAGGCCCCGCCCCGTGAAGATGCCTTGCAGGCCCGGCGCGACGAGCATGGCCCTGATGACCACGCCGACGAACCCTTCGGTACGGCGACCGGCGAACAGCCGGAGCTTCACGCGAACGACGAGCCGGCGCCTGTCCTGGTCGAAGAGCCAACCCTCCACCTGCAAGCAGAACCGGAACCGGGCGATCGTACCGAGCCGACCTTGGGCAATGGCCTGGTGCTGGACGACGAGGAACCAGGCGCATTCGACCAGGTCGAGCGGCAGGGCAATGACGAGCGGGCCGCGCATTTCACCCGCCTGGACGACGACATCCCTGAAAAAGGACTGTCGGCACGGGACGATGACGAGCACGGCCACGTCCGCCTGTCGGCCCGTGATGACGACGAGTTGGAGAACCTCGCCGACGAGCGGCCCGAACCGGCCTTGGCAGCCAAGGCCGAACGCCAGGCGCGCAAGGAACCGCTGGTGCATGTGGTGGACGACCCGCTGCAGCTCGACTGGCAAAAGGCCAAGCCCAACTGGGCCAAGCGCCTGCTGTGGAGTGTGCTGACCCTACTGGCCGCAGGTTTGCTGGCCTTCCAGTACATCAGCTACCACTTCGACGAAATGGCCCGCCAAGACCAGTACCGCCCGTGGTTCCAACAGCTGTGCCCGATGCTTGGCTGCCAGGTGCCGACCCGGGTCGACGTCAGCCGGATCAAGAGCAGCAACCTGGTGGTGCGCAGCCACCCCGATTTCAAGGGCGCGCTGATCGTCGATGCGATCATCTACAACCGGGCCCCCTTCTCCCAGCCGTTCCCACTGCTGGAGCTGCGATTTGCCGACCTCAACGGCCAGCTGATCGCCAGCCGTCGCTTCAAGCCCAGCGAATACCTTTCGGGCGAGCTGGCCGGGCGCGGGGACATGCCGAGCCAGACGCCGATCCACATCGCCCTGGATATCCTCGACCCCGGCCCGAAGGCGGTGAACTACAGCCTGAGCTTCCGCTCGCCGGAGTGATCCACAGGGGCGCCTTGCACCCGAACACCTGTAGGAGCGGGCTTGTCCCGCGATCAAGGGCGACCTTGCCAGGCGGCGGTAATATCGGGCCCGACCCAATCGCGGGACAAGCCCGCTCCTACAAGGCTCCTTCAAGGGCCAGCAGATTTTCGCCGCGCATGTGGGAGCAGCCTCGTGTCGCGATGGCCCGCGAAACAGGCCCGAGAAAACCCACCAACGGCCCACAATTTGCAACTTGGATCGCAAAGTCATAAGCCCCTAGCTGTTCAGATTTTATCCAGATTCATCTTTATCCGGTCATCGAGAGCGGGTATCATGCCAACCCTTTTTCGGACTCCAATGATTCGGCCCCACAACAGGGAACACCTATGTCGGCGGTACGCATCGGCCCTTACACACTGCGAAACAACCTGATCCTCGCGCCCATGGCCGGGGTCACGGACCAACCTTTCCGTACGCTTTGCCAGCGCCTGGGCGCCGGCATGGTCGTCTCGGAAATGGTGACCAGCGACATGAGCCTGTGGAACAGCCGCAAGTCGCGCCTGCGCCGCATCCATGAAGGCGATCCCGAGCCACGCTCGGTACAGATCGCCGGTGGCGATGCGCAGATGCTGGCCGCGGCGGCCCGGGCCAATGTCGAGGCTGGCGCCCAGATCATCGATATCAACATGGGCTGCCCGGCGAAAAAAGTCTGCAACAAGGCCGCCGGCTCTGCTTTATTGAAAGACGAAGCCTTGGTCAGCGAAATCCTCCACGCCGTGGTCGGCGCAGTGGAGGTACCGGTGACCCTGAAGATCCGCACCGGCTGGGACCGGGCGAACAAAAACGGCCTGACCGTGGCGAAGATCGCCGAGCAGGCCGGTATCCAGGCGCTGGCGGTACATGGCCGCACACGCGCCGACCTGTACACCGGCGAAGCCGAGTACGACACCATCGCGGCGATCAAGCAGGCGGTGTCGATCCCGGTTTTCGCCAACGGCGACATCACTTCGCCAGAAAAGGCCCGGGCGGTGCTGCATGCCACCGGTGTCGACGGCCTGCTGATCGGCCGTGCCGCCCAAGGGCGGCCGTGGATCTTCCGCGAGATCGAGCATTACCTGCGTACGGGCGAGCACCTGCCTGCCCCGGCGCTGGAGGAAGTGGAACACATTCTGCTGGAGCACCTGGCGGCGTTGCATGCCTTCTATGGCGATGTGATGGGCGTACGTATCGCCCGCAAGCACGTTGGCTGGTACCTGGCAACACGACCGGGCGGCAAGGAGTTCCGCGCCCGGTTCAATGCGCTGGAAGATACACAAGCGCAGTGCGCCAACGTTCGCGCGTTTTTCCGCGAGCGTCGAGAGAGCCTTGAGACAGAGGACGGACAAGGGGTGGCCGCATGACGATGATGACCGAGACATTAGTGAGTGGAACAACGCCCGTGAGCGACAACGCCAACCTGAAACAGCACCTCAATACGCCGAGCGAAGAGGGTCAGACCCTGCGCGACAGCGTGGAGAAGGCGCTGCACAACTACTTCGCGCACCTGGAAGGGGCGACCGTCACGGACGTCTACAACCTGGTGCTGTCGGAAGTCGAGGCACCGCTGCTCGAAAGCGTGATGAACTACGTCAAGGGCAACCAGACCAAGGCCAGCGAGATGCTCGGGCTCAACCGTGGCACCCTGCGCAAGAAGCTCAAGCAGTACGACCTGTTGTAACCCGAACCCCAACCAGAAAAGGCGGCTCTCCCAAGAGGCGCCTTTTTTGCTGAATCCACCGCGTTATGGAATCCGAAATGACCGACCAGACTACCCGCCTGCCGATCCGCCGCGCCCTGATCAGCGTCTCCGACAAGACCGGGATCCTCGAGTTCGCCCGTGAGCTGCAACAGCTCGGCGTCGAGATCCTGTCCACCGGCGGCACCTACAAGCTGCTCAAGGACAATGGCGTGAACGCGGTGGAAGTGGCCGACTACACCGGCTTCGCTGAAATGATGGATGGCCGGGTCAAGACCCTGCATCCGAAGATCCACGGTGGCATCCTGGGCCGTCGCGGCATCGACGATGCCATCATGAACGAGCACGGTATCAAGCCGATCGACCTGGTCGCGGTCAACCTGTACCCGTTCGAGGCGACCATCGCCAAGCCAGGCTGCGACCTGCCGACCGCCATCGAGAACATCGATATCGGCGGCCCGACCATGGTCCGTTCCGCAGCGAAGAACCACAAGGACGTCGCCATCGTGGTCAACGCCAGCGACTACGCCAGCGTCCTGGAAAACCTCAAGGCCGGCGGCCTGACCTACGCCCAGCGCTTTGACCTGATGCTCAAGGCCTTCGAGCATACCGCCGCCTACGACGGCATGATCGCCAACTACATGGGCACCATCGACCAAGCCGAGGAGACCCTGTCCACCGAAGGCCGCAGCGAGTTCCCGCGCACCTTCAACAGCCAGTTCGTCAAGGCCCAGGAAATGCGCTACGGCGAGAACCCGCACCAGAGCGCAGCGTTCTACGTCGAGGCCAAGAAGGGCGAGGCCAGCGTTTCCACCGCGCTTCAGTTGCAGGGCAAGGAACTGTCGTTCAACAATGTGGCCGACACCGACGCTGCGCTCGAGTGCGTCAAGAGCTTCGTCAAGCCGGCCTGCGTCATCGTCAAGCACGCCAACCCGTGCGGCGTGGCCGTGGTCCCGGAAGACGAAGGCGGTATCCGCAAGGCCTACGACCTGGCCTATGCCACCGACACCGAGTCGGCCTTCGGCGGCATCATCGCCTTCAACCGTGAGCTGGACGGCGAAACCGCCAAGGCCATCGTCGATCGCCAGTTCGTCGAAGTGATCATCGCGCCCAAGATTTCCCAGGCCGCCCGTGAGGTGGTCGCTGCCAAGCAGAACGTACGCCTGCTCGAATGCGGCCAATGGCCTGCCGAGCGTGTTGCCGGCTGGGACTTCAAACGCGTCAACGGTGGCCTGCTGGTGCAGAGCCGCGACATCGGCATGATCACTGCCGAGGACCTGAAAGTCGTGACCAAGCGCGCCCCGACCGAACAGGAGATCCACGACCTGGTCTTCGCCTGGAAAGTGGCCAAGTTCGTCAAGTCCAATGCCATCGTCTATGCCAAGCAGCGCCAGACCATCGGCGTGGGCGCCGGCCAGATGAGCCGCGTCAACTCCGCCCGCATCGCCGCCATCAAGGCCGAGCATGCTGGCTTGCAGGTACAGGGCGCGGTCATGGCCTCGGACGCGTTCTTCCCGTTCCGTGACGGCATCGACAATGCAGCTAAAGTGGGTATCACCGCAGTGATCCAGCCAGGCGGTTCGATGCGCGATGCCGAAGTCATCGCCGCTGCCGACGAAGCCGGCATTGCCATGGTGTTCACCGGTATGCGCCACTTCCGCCACTGATACACGGCCAGCCTGACCCCGCGATCCCTGTGGGAGCGGGCTTGCCCCGCGATAGCGCCAGCAGGAACACCTTTGTTGCCTGACCCGTCGCAATCGCGGGACAAGCCCGCTCCCACAGTACGCAACGATCGCCGGCCCATAGAATTCGAGGTTTTGACATGAAAGTTTTGATCATCGGCAGCGGCGGCCGTGAGCACGCCCTGGCCTGGAAAGTCGCCCAGGACCCACGGGTCGAGAAAGTCTACGTTGCCCCGGGCAACGCCGGCACCGCCACCGAAGCCAAGTGCGAGAACGTCGCCATCGACGTCACCGCCCTGGAACAACTGGCCGATTTCGCCGAACAGCACGTGCAGATGACCATCGTCGGCCCGGAAGCCCCGCTAGTCGCCGGCGTCGTCGACCTGTTCCGCAGCCGCGGCCTGGACTGCTTCGGCCCAACCAAGGGTGCGGCCCAGCTGGAAGGCTCCAAGGCCTTCACCAAGGACTTCCTGGCACGCCACAAGATCCCGACCGCCGACTACCAGAACTTCACCGAGATCGAGCCGGCCCTGGCCTACCTCAAGGAAAAAGGCGCGCCGATCGTCATCAAGGCCGACGGCCTGGCCGCGGGCAAGGGCGTGATCGTCGCCATGACCCTCGAGGAAGCCGAAGCCGCCGTGCGTGACATGCTCGCTGGCAACGCCTTCGGCGATGCCGGTTCGCGCGTGGTCATCGAGGAGTTCCTCGATGGCGAGGAAGCCAGCTTCATCGTCATGGTCGACGGCCACAATGTGCTGCCGATGGCGACCAGCCAGGACCACAAGCGCGTCGGCGACAAGGACACCGGGCCGAACACCGGTGGCATGGGCGCCTACTCCCCGGCGCCGGTCGTGACCCCGGACGTGCACCAGCGCGTGATGGATCAGGTCATCTGGCCGACCGTGCGTGGCATGGCCGAGGAAGGCAACGTCTACACCGGCTTCCTGTACGCGGGCCTGATGATCGACAAGGCGGGCAACCCCAAGGTCATCGAGTTCAACTGCCGCTTCGGCGACCCGGAAACCCAGCCAGTCATGCTGCGCTTGGAATCGAGCCTGGTGCTGCTGGTCGAAGCGGCCTTCGCCAAGGCCCTGGACAAGGTCGAGGCGCAGTGGAACCCGCAACCGAGCCTGGGCGTGGTCCTGGCTGCCGGTGGCTACCCAGGCGACTACGCCAAGGGTGATGCCATCAACGGCCTGGACGCCGCCGCCAAGCTCGACGGCAAGGTCTTCCATGCCGGCACCGCTCTGAAGGACGGCCAGGTCGTCACCGCAGGCGGCCGCGTGCTCTGCGCTACCGCCATGGGCGCCACGGTCGAGGCCGCCCAGCAGCAGGCCTATCGCCTGGCCGAGCAGATCGACTGGAACGGCAGCTTCTATCGCACTGATATCGGCTACCGGGCCATCGCCCGCGAGCGTGGCGAGCATCAGTAACCTGCACCGAATCGCCGTGTCGCCCTGGCGCACGGCCTTCGGCCAACCGACAAGGCCCCGTTGGGGGCCTTGCCTTCGTCTTGGCGCCCCGCGCATAGTTGTAATCCGGCATTTCAGCTAGGAAGGACCTCGTCGTGCGTCGGCTTCGGATTGCCATTGCCCTGATCGTCAGCCTGCTGACGCTGCTTTGCCTGCCTCCGGCCACAGCCGAGCAAGGTGCAGGCTGGTCGGTCCTGCTCGATGAACAGGCCAACCTGCAATTGAGCGACGTGCGCTCGGACCGCTACCGCAACCAGTTCAGCCCCATCCGCCTGCTCGAGCTGGACGCAGCGCCGGCCGACCAGGCCCTCTGGCTGCACTACCGGCTCGAACCCGGCGAGCAAGAACAACTGCTGCGTATCTTCGCCCCGGACCTTTCGCGCCTGGACTTCTATGCCCTGGATGGCGAGAAGCTCGTGCGCCAGCTGCACCATGGTCGCCAGGCCGGCAATACCAGCCCGACCCTGCGCAGCAGCGACCACCTGTTGCCGCTGCCCAACAGCCCCAACGCCCTCGAAATCTATGTACGGCTGGTCTCCGAACACCAGCTGCGCCCGGCTATCAGCCTTGAACCTGCATCGTCGGTCGCCGCCGACCAGACCCGCCCCCTGCTGTTCGGCCTGCTGTTCGGTGGCCTGGCGATGCTGATCCTGCATAACCTGATCCGCTTTCTCTACACCCGCTCCAGCACCACGCTGATCCTGGCCCTCTATCATGGCCTGATGCTGCTCAGCGCCCTGATCCTGCTCAACCTCAGCGGCCCATGGTGGCACCTGTGGCACAGCGCGCAGACGCCGGCGGCCTACCTGACCCTGGTCCTGGCGGGCCTGGCCGGGCTGTACTTCACCCAACACTTCTTCAGCCCGTGCAGCTCCCCCCGATGCAACCGCCTGTTGCATGGGGAAATGCTGATCGTCGCGGTCAGTGGCCTGGTGCTGCTGTTCGTCGATACCTTGCCGTTGAACCTGATGACCTACGCGCTGATGGCCCTGGGCAGCGTCACCATGCTGCTGGTCAGTGCCTACCATTGGTACAAGGGCTACGGGCCAGCGCGCTTGTTCGCCGTGGCCATGCTGGTGTTCAACCTGGGCGGGCTGGTGCTGCTGCCTGCCCTGCTGGGCCTTACCCGCACCACGACCCCCTGGCTGCTGTGCATTCTCATGGGGCTGACCGTGGTCAGCGGGCTGCTGCTGAACCTGGCGGTCAGCGAGCGCCTGCGCAGGATCAGCGAGGAACGCTTCCGCGCCAGCCGCGCCCTGGCCGCCAGCGATGCCGAGATCAACGCCAAGGCCGAGTTCCTGGCCAAGATCAGCCACGAAATCCGCACCCCCATGAACGGTGTGCTGGGCATGACCGAGCTGCTGCTGGGCACGCCGTTGTCGGTCAAGCAACGTGATTATGTGCAGACCATCCACAGCGCCGGCAACGAACTGCTGACCCTGATCAACGAGATCCTCGACATTTCCAAGCTCGAGTCCCGGCAGATCGAGCTGGACGATGTGCAGTTCGACCTCAACGCGCTGATCGAGGATTGCCTGAACATCTTCCGGGCCAAGGCCGAGCAGCAGAACATCGAACTGATCAGCTTCACCCAGCCGCAGGTGCCACGCGTGATCAGCGGCGACCCGACGCGCCTGCGCCAAGCCCTGTCGAGCCTGCTGGACAATGCCCTGAAGAACACCGAGCAGGGCGAGATCCTACTGGTGGTGGCCCTCGACCAGCGTGGCAACGTCCCGCGCCTGCGCATTGCCGTACAAGACAGCGGCGAATCGATGCCGCCCGCTGAGCGAGAAGCCTTGTTGCAGGCCGAGCTGCACAGCCACCAGTTCCTCTCCAGCAACAAGCTCGGTGGGCACCTCGGGCTGGTCATCGCCAAGCAATTGATCGGGCTGATGCAAGGCGAGTTCGGGATCAAGAGCAGCAGCAACACCGGCAACACGCTGTGGCTCACCCTGCCCCTGGACCCCTCGCGCCTGGAGCAACCGCCCACCGACCTGGACGGCCCGTTGCGCGACGCCCGCGTGCTGGTGGTGGACGACAACGACACCTGCCGCAAGGTGCTGGTGCAGCAGTGCAGCGCCTGGGGCATGAATGTCAGTGCCGTGCCGTCGGGCAAAGAGGCCCTGGCCCTGCTGCGCACCAAGGCGCACCTGCGCGATTATTTCGACGCCGTGCTGCTGGACCAGAACATGCCCGGCATGACGGGCATGCAACTGGCCGCGAAGATCAAGGAAGACCCCAGCCTGAACCACGACATCCTCGTAGTGATGCTCACCGGCATCAGCAACGCGCCGAGCAAGATCATCGCCCGCAATGCCGGGGTCAAGCGCATCCTGGCCAAGCCGGTTGCCGGCTACACCCTGAAGACTACCCTGGCCGAGGAACTCGCCCAGCGCGGCCGCGAACAGGCGCCCGCGCCTGGCCTTGCCGGCCCGCCGACGCCGCTGGACCTGCCCAACGACTTTCGTGTGCTGGTGGCCGAGGACAACAGCATCTCGACCAAGGTCATCCGCGGCATGCTCGGCAAGCTCAACCTGGAACCGGACACCGCCAGCAATGGCGAGGAGGCGCTGCGCGCCATGAAGGCGCAGCGCTACGACCTGGTGCTGATGGACTGCGAGATGCCCGTGCTCGATGGCTTCTCCGCTACCGAGCAATTGCGTGCCTGGGAAACGGCCAACCAGCGCCAACGCACCCCGGTGGTGGCGCTGACCGCGCACATCTTGAGCGAACACAAGGAACGCGCGCGCCAGGCGGGCATGGACGGGCACATGGCCAAACCGGTGGAGCTGTCGCAATTGCGCGAAACGGTCCAATACTGGGCCCGCCAGCGAGCGGCGGCCTCGGACCCTCTGCAGACTCCATGAGGGGGCGCTTTGCGCCCCAATCGCGGGTCAAGCCCGCTCCCACAGAACAACGCATAACTATTTGAGTTTGCGGGCCTTGTGGGAGCGGGCTTGTCCCGCGATGGGGCACCGCCGACATGACTGCTGATACACTTGCCCACACCTCTTCCCTGCCATGGGTCCGCGCCATGCTTCATGAGTTGTTCAGCGTCTACCTGAAAATGCTCGTGCTCTACAGCCCGTTCTTCGTGCTGTCCTGCTTCATCAGCCTGACACGCGGCTACTCCAGCAAGGAACGCAAGCAACTGGCCTGGCGCGTGGCCATCGCCGTACTGGTGGCCAGTGTCCTGCTCTACCTGTTCGGGCGGGTGATCTTCGGTGTGTTCGGCATCACCGCCGACGCCTTCCGTATCGGCGCAGGCAGCGTGCTGTTCATCTCTGCCCTGGGCATGGCCCAGGGCAAGTCGGCAGTACAGACCGACAACGTGCAACAGGACGTGACCATCGTACCGCTGACCATTCCCCTCACGGTCGGCCCCGGCACCATCGGTGCGCTGCTGGTGATGGGCGTAAGCCAGCCCCATTGGGACGACAAGCTGCTGGCCATCGTCAGCATCGCCATGGCCAGCTTCACCGTGGGCCTGGTGCTCTACCTCTCCTACCACATCGAACGCATCCTCGGCGACCAGGGCCTGCAGATCGTCAGCCGCCTGATGGGCTTGTTCGTCTGCGCCCTGGCGGCGCAGATCATCTTCACCGGGATCAAAGGTTACCTGGTCACCTGAGCTTGAGGTCGAGGATCGATTGACGACTTTGCGCCGTCACCCGGGATTGCACCTTCGCCTTGAACTCATCACGGAAGATCCGCAGGTTGAAGCGGATCAACTCGGCACTTTGGACGCGCACCTGGGTCTTGTCGTTGAAGTTGTAGAACAGAAGACTCTGCAGCTTGGCATCAAGCGGCACATTCAACTCCATGTGATAAAGCACCATGTCGAAGTAATCGCCCGAATGCCGTACGCAGGGCAACAGTTGGAAACTCAACCCGCGCCCGACCCGCGCGTTTAGCTCGAATACCTGCATCGCCTTCGAATCGTTTTCCAGCGCGGTCAACGCCTGGCCGGTCAGTTCGGCGTGCACGCCTGAGCCTGCCTGCTCGATCTGCCTCACAGCATGGTCCACCAGCCGCCCACGGTCCGGGCCCCGACGTCGCACATTGGGTGGCGGCGTGGCATCCCAACCCAGGTAACTCAGCTTGCGTCGGTAATTGTCGAACCAGTTGGTGTTCAAGCCCGAGGTGAACTCGTCGCGCGTGGCGCGCTGCGCGAACAGGTTCACCAGCAGGATATCCTCCCGATCCGCAGGACTCACGCTCGGCATGAACGCTGCCAGGCTGCCGGAGACGATGCTGGCACTGATACGGTTTGCTTCACTCATGGTGTTGTCCTCCTGACGCAGGCAAGGCGACCTGACATACGTACTTGGCTCGCTCCTGCGCATATTTCTCCCGAAGCCCATCACGGATATCCGCCAACGCACGTTCGGAAACCAGGTAACGGGTGGCATGCAGGGTCAACTGCTCCAGCGCCAATACATCGAACCGCTGCCAGGGCCAACGTCGTTCGATGCCCTCACGGCTTTTGAAGCGCATTTCCCCACTTACGATCGACGCGTCAGGCAACACCACTCGCAGCTCGGTCACCAAGGTGGCGCAAAGGTCCCGCTCGGGGGGGAGGACGCATTCGGTCCATAAGACCTGCAAGGCTGGGTGCGCCTCAGGTAGGTCGACAGCTTGCAGGCAACGGGCGACTCCCGCTCGGTGTGCATGTCCAAGCCTGTTCAATACATTGCAGCACAAGGCCTTGAAAGGTTCGATCGAGACAGCGGGCTTGTCGGGCGCCGCCAGTTCGGTGAAGGGGCAACCCAGATCCAGCTGGGTGTTTCGGTATTCCGACCGCCACCGTGTGTAGTCATCGAACATGGCATATTCCGCGCTCGCCTGAAGGTAGGCGGCCAATTGCAGGTCGAGCAAGGTATCGACCTGTCGCGAGCTCAACGCACTGGACATCAGTACCAGGCTGTTGCCGTTGAGCCACAAGGTGTAATCATGGGGCATGATTCATCCCTCCAAAGGCGCATCGGGAACGATCTCCCGATGCGCATGGGCTCAACGCTTGAGTTTCAGGCTCAGCAAGGTGGAGCGAGCATTCTTGCTCACGCGGTCGATCAAGACATCGCGGTTCTGCTCGTAGAGGCCACGATGGAAGGTCAAGGCAGCGACACCGGTATAGGTGGTGCTGCCCCTGCTGTTCCAGTTGAACAACAGGTAGTTGCTGTTCACGTCCGGCTCGGCATCGGTATGGACAGCGGTCAGCAGCATGACCACCTCACCGTTGGCCGATTGGTTGCACTGTGCCAGGCTCAGGCCGCTGCGATCCTTCTCGAGGGCGTCGCGCTGGAGCAGCTCGATGGCTTCGGGGCTATTGGCAAGCGCGTCGATGGCCGCCGTGCCGACTTCCTTGGCCGCACCGACGATGCCACCGGACAGAAAGCCGATCGCTACCTGCAACCCTTTACCCAGCAAATTGCTGACCTGCAACTGCACATTGCTGCTGACGGTGCGGTTCATTTCATAGCGAACCGGCACCCAGCCCGTTTGCTGCATGACATCGATGTAGAAGCCGAACCACTGGTCCGCCTGGTTCGTCGGATGAAACTGCGCGGTGGCCGCCTGGGTGGCGAAGACATGACATTCCTTGGCAGCGTCACAGTTCGCCTTGCTCATGTGGTCAGGGAAGACGAACAGGTTCTTGTCTGCCAGCACTTCGACGCGCTGATCCTCGATTTTTTCGCTCATGGCCATGTTTCCTCGGGTAGTTGAAGCTGGAGCCGGGTGACTCCAGCCCTCAACCTACCGAGCGCGACAGGCCATGCCTGCCACGAAAGGCTTCCCAGCCCGGTACGCTTTCAACCGTCAGGGCCGGGTGCCATACCAACGTGGCGTGTATACCCATTCGCCACCGCCAGAGCGCTCGAACCGGCAGGTCGTCGAGGATCCCACCAACACCATGGTGCGCATGTCGACCATTTCCGGCACCAGCTCGGCCAAGGTGACGACCCTGAGTGTCTGCCCTGGCCTACCGATATCTCGGCCAAGGACTACAGGCGTTTGCCCATCGCGATGCTGACGCACGATGTCCAGCGCACGCCCTAACTGCCAGGGCCTGGCCCGGGAGATCGGGTTGTAGAACGCCAGCACCAGGTCGGCTTGCGCGGCCAGGTCCAGACGCCGCTCGATGATCGACCAGGGCTTGAGGTTGTCCGACAGGGACATGACGCAGAAGTCATGGCCCAATGGTGCCCCTGCTTGCGCGGCGGTGGCCAGGGAGGCCGAGACGCCTGGCAGGATCTCCAGGTCCACTTGGTGCCAAGCAGGATCACTGGACTCGTGCAAGGCTTCGAGCACCGCCGCCGCCATGGCGAACACGCCTGGGTCACCGGACGACACGACCACCACCGAACGCCCCAGGGCAGCCAGCTCGAAGGCGTGGCGAGCGCGCTGCATCTCCTCGCGGTTGTCGGTGCAATGCAGCACCTGGTCCTCACGGAACGGGCCGGCCATGCGCACGTAGGTCTCGTAGCCGAGCACGTCCTGGGCCCGGGCCAGCTCGGCCTTGACCGCCGGGACCATCAGCTCGGCCGCGCCGGGGCCAAGGCCGATCACGGCCAGGCGCCCTCGACGCCTGCCCACCTGCTGGGCATCCACTGGCGCCGCGGCCACCGCGAGGACGACTCCGTCCTGCTCGATCAACCGGGCCCCGGGGACGGCTGCGGCGGCCATCTCGGCGAGGCCCGAGCCCATGGCGGCGAAACGCAGTTCGATCCCCAGCGTTTGCGCGGCTTCCTGCAAGGCCTGATCGGCCATGGCCTGCTCGTCGGCCAGCAGGCAGGCCAGCGATTGCTCGGCGATACCGGCCTTCTGAAGCCCCCAACGTACCCGTTCGACGACACCCGCGCCTGCGCCCTCGACCGCCACGACCACGCAGCGGGCATGGATGAGCAGCTCGTCACGGCTGGCCGGTCGCGCCTCGCACCCCACGTGGATGGAGCGCTGGGCGGCTTGATCTTCTGGCAGTTGCGCCTGTGCGAGCCACGGCGCATCCCCGTGCACCCGCACCGACTCGCCGGCCAGCAGGTCGGAGACGAAGCGCTTGCCCTGCTCCAGGTCCGCGAGCAGGTAGCCCGGCGGCGGGTTGAGCAGGCAGGTGCCGAAACGCAGCTCGCCACTGGTGGTGATGGCCGGTGCCACGTCCAGCGCCTGGCCAATCTCCCGGGCCATAACGTTGACCCCACCCAGGCCGCCCAGCAGTGGCACCACGGCGCTGCCGTCCTCGGCCACGGCCAGTACCGGTGGTTCGACGCCCTTTTCCGCAAGCACACCGGCCAGGCTGCGAATCACGATGCCGGCAGCGCACAAGGCGATGATCGGTGAGCCCTGCCGGTAGAGCTGACGCAGGGTCTCGCCGAAGTTGTCGTAGCATGAATCCACTGCCTCGACCCGCCCCTGCAGGCCATGGATGATCGCGTGTGGATAACGCCGTTGGATCCGCTGCGCGGTAACCAGGCTGCCCGGGCCAAGGATGACGATCGCCGGGGCCTTCTCCATGTTCAGCCCTGCCATTTTTCACCTGGCACGACAATCAGCGAGAAGTACGGCGAGGACTGCGGGTCCACCTCGTCCAGAGGGACGATCTTCTGGTTGGCCATGGTCGCGCGCTCCACGTATAGCGCGCGCCCCTCCAGGCCCAGTTCGCCCAGCACCTGGCGCACCTTGGGGAAGTTGCGCCCAAGCTTCATGATCACCGCGGCATCGGCATCGGCCAGGCGCCGCTTGAGTTCTTCGTGGGGCAACACCCCAGAGAGCACCGACAGGCTCTGGTTGCGATACACCAGCGGTGCGCCCAGCACCGAGGCGCCTCCGAGCATCGAGCACACGCCAGGGACCACGTCGGCCTCATAGCGCTGGGCCAGACGATCGTGCAGGTACATGTAGGAGCCGTAGAAGAACGGGTCGCCTTCGCAGATCACCGCCACGTCACGCCCCGCGTCCAGGTGCGCGGCCACCTGCTGGGCGGCCTCGTCGTAGAAGTCGCTGATCACCTGTTCATAGGACAGCGGTGCCGGCAGGACCTCGGTGGTCACCGGGTACACCAGCGGCAACAGGGTCTGCGCCGCCTGCAGGTGCGCCTCGATGATGCCGAAGGCATTGCCCCGCTTGCCCTTGGCCACGAAGTAGGCCACCACGGGGGCTTCGCGCAGCAGGCGCAGGGCCTTGACGGTGATCAGTTCCGGGTCGCCAGGGCCTACGCCCAGGCCGAACAGACGTCCACGCGGCTGCATCACTCCACCTCCGTGGCCAGGGCGTTGACCGCGGCGGCGGCCATCGCGCTACCGCCCAGGCGACCTTGCATGATCACGAACGGCACGCCACGGCTGTCGGCAGCGAGCATCGCCTTGGATTCCGCAGCGCCGACGAAGCCCACCGGGAAACCGAGGATCAGCGCGGGCTTGGGCGCGCCGGCGTCGAGCATCTCCAGCAGGTAGAACAATGCCGTCGGGGCATTGCCGATCACCACCACGCTGCCTTCCAGGTGCGGGCGCCACAGCTCCAGGGCCACGGCCGAACGGGTGTTGCCCTGCGCTTGGGCCAGGCCAGGCACGCTAGGGTCGCGCAGGGTGCAGATCACCTCGTTGTTCGCCGGCAGGCGGGCGCGGGTGACGCCCTCGGCAACCATGTGTGCGTCACAGAGGATCGGCGCGCCCTTGGCCAGGGCCTCGCGACCAGCGCGGCCGGCACCTTCGGAAAACTGCAGGCCGTCGATGGCATCGACCATGCCGCAGGCATGGATCACCCGCACGGCGAGCTTTTCCAGGTCGGCGGGTATCCGCTCGAGCCGGGCTTCCTCGCGGATGATCCGGAAGGAATTGCGATAGATCTCCTGACCATCGCGGATGTAGTCAATCATCAAGGTGCTCCGTCGGCAGGTCGAGCATGGCGCCTGCTTCTTCTGGGGTGATGTCGGTTGCGCGAAGCCTGCCGAAGCCCGGCTGGCACCTGTCGCGCAGATAAAGGTCGTATCGGCCCGGTGAGCGGGCCAGCAAAGTGGCCGGGGCAACGTGGGCCGCAGCGCAGGAACGCAGGCACCCGGACACGTGCACGCTGCCGGGGCGCCCGGCGCGCAACAAGGGGGCGAGCGTTTGGGCATCGGCCTTGGTGTCGGCCAGCGCCTTGGCGCACCCGCTGGAACCCGTGCAAGCGGTGAGCCGGGCAAGGGGGTGATCGGCGTGGCAGAGCAGGCCCAAGGCGTGCAGTTCCGCCTGGGCCTGGTCGAGCCGCGTCAGGTCGAGGTTCGGTATCACTAAGCTTTGCCAAGGGCTCAGGCGCAGGCTGCCATCACCTGCTGTACGGGCCACGCCTGCGATGCCGCGCAACTGGTTCGCTGTCAGGCGCCCCAGCGGCGGGGCGACCCCCAGGGCCATGCCCTGTCGCTGGGCCAACGGGCCGAGCCAGGAGGCACGGGCCGGCGCGCGGCGCCATCCAAGTACCGCCGCATCGCGGCGGATCTCCAGGCCCAGGCCGTCGATGAACGCGTCGACCGAACAGTCGGCGAGCAACTGACGCATGCGTGACTGCTGCGGCCCGGCCAGGTCGAGGAAACGCACCAGCACCGCCTGCACCAGCGCCAGCCCCTGCTCGACCGGCACGGCGCCCAACGCCTGGCCAGGGCACCCCGCCAGGCCGAACGCAAACCAGGTGCGCTGGTCGAGCGTCATCGCCGCCAGCCACAGGTCATGGGGATGCTCGAGCATCGCCAGGTCTTCGCCACCGTCGAGCTGGATGGCGAACTTGGCCGACAGCTCATGCAGGCGGGGCGTGGCTTCCAGCATCCGCAGAATCTCCCCGGCCAATGGGCGGGTATCGAGCAGCATGGCGGGATCGAGGCCCGCCAGTGGGCTGAGCATCAAGTTGCGCACATCATCAAAGGCGGCGTCACGCGGCCCGAGGCCGGCGTCGAGCAAGCACTGCACCAGGCCCTGGCGGTCGTTGCCAATACCGCGGATTTGCAGGTTGGCACGGTTGGTCGCCTCGATCACCCCCGTGGCGAAACGTTCGGCGGCGTCGGCCACGGCCTCGGCCTGCCCGGCCTGCAGCAAGCCGCCGGGCAACTTGATGCGACAGATCCCGCCGTCGCGCGCGTCGACGATACGCCACAACCCCGGGCAAGCCGAGGGGCGGGGCGAAACGAGGGCGGCTGGGGGCTGCGTCAAGGGGGCGTCCGGCATCTTGAAAATGCGCTTGAGTGTAGAAGGCGCGGTATTATGCCTGCTTTGTCCGACGGCATGAAAAACCGGCGGTCGAACATGCACAGAATTTCCGGGCGGCGTACCCAGCTCCTGTAGGCGCGGGCTTACCCCGCGATGGGCTGCAACGCGGCCCCAACATGGCGGATCAACAACAGATGGCACCCTGGCTGACAATAGTGGGCATCGGCGAAGACGGCTTCAGCGGCCTGGGCAAGCAAGCACGGCGGGCGCTGCTGGCCGCCCCGCGAATCTTTGGCAGCCCGCGCCAGCTGGCGCTCCTGCCTCGCTGCGTGGCCGGCGAACGCCTGAACTGGCCGAGCCCGTTTTCCCTCGCTCCGGTCCTGGCACTGCGTGGCGAGCCGGTGTGCGTGCTGGCCAGCGGCGACCCGATGTTCTACGGCGTGGGCGCCAGCCTCGCGCGCCAACTGCCCGCCGAAGAACTGCAGGTGCTGCCAATGCCGTCCTCCTGCGCCCTGGCCGCCGCCCGCCTGGGCTGGGCGTTGCAGGACGTGCAGGTGATATCGATCGTCGCCCGGCCCCTGGCCGCCCTCAACGCCCACCTCTACAGCGGCCTGCGCCTGCTGGTGCTGAGCAACGACGGCGACAGCCCGGCGGCCATTGCCCGCCAGCTCTGCGAGCGCGGTTTCGGCCCCAGCCGGCTGCATGTCCTCGAACACCTGGGCGGCCCCCAGGCACGCCAGGTGTCCGGCAGCGCAGAGGACTGGCCCCACGGTCGGGCCGCAGACTTGAACCTGGTGGCCATCGAATGCCAGGCCTCGGCCACCACCGTGCAGCTGTCGCCTATCGTCGGCTTGCCCGATAACGCCTTTCGCCATGACGGTCAGCTGACCAAGCGCGACGTGCGCGCCATCACCCTCGCGCGCCTGGCCCCTCGCCCAGGTGAGCTGCTATGGGACGTGGGCGCCGGATGCGGCTCGATCGGCATCGAGTGGATGCGCGCCCACCCCAGTTGCCGGGCCCTGGCCATCGAAGCCGACGAGGGGCGCCAAGCCTACATCGAACATAACCGCGACACCCTTGGCGTACCCGGCCTGCAACTGGTCCGCGGCAAGGCTCCCGAGGCGCTCGCCGGGCTGGAGCGCCCCGATGCGGTCTTCATCGGTGGCGGCGTCACCCGCGACGGCGTATTGGCAACATGCTGGGAACAATTGCGCCCCGGCGGGCGCCTGGTGGCCAATGCCGTGACCCTGCAGAGCGAACTGGCCCTGGCCACGTTCCGCGACACCCATGGCGGCGAGCTGACCCGTATCCATGTGGCCCATGCCCAGCCCCTGGGCAGCTTCGACACCTGGCGCCAGGCCTTGCCGATCACCCTGCTCGATGTGGTGAAGCCTCTCGATGCGTGAAGAAACCCGCGAGAAAGCCGCCCCCCTGCGCAGCGGCCTGACCACCGGCAGTTGCGCCACCGCCACCAGCCTGGCGGCGGCGCGCCTGCTGCTCACCGGCGAGCCCGCCGACGCCGTGGGCATTACCCTGCCCAAGGGCAAGCAGGTGCAGATGCGCCTGGAATTCTGCCGCCTCACGGCCGAGGGCGCCGAGGCTGGCACCTTGAAGGATGCGGGCGATGACCCCGACGTGACCCACGGCGCCCTGCTCTACAGCCAGGTACGCCTGCTCGATGCGCCGGGCGTGCGCTTCGTCGCAGGCGCGGGTGTGGGCACGGTCACCCGCCCAGGCCTGGTGCTGGCGGTGGGCGAGCCGGCCATCAACCCGGTGCCACGGCAGATGATCCGCGAACACCTGCAGCGTCTGGCGGACGAATGCGGCCATGAAGGTGGTTTCGAAGTGACCGTCAACGTGCGTGACGGTGAACAGCTCGCCCTCAAGACCATGAACCCGCGCCTGGGCATCCTCGGCGGGCTGTCGATCCTCGGCACCAGCGGCATCGTCCGGCCGTTCTCCTGCTCGGCCTACATCGCCTCGATCCAGCAGGGCATCGACGTTGCCCACACCAATGGCTACACGCACATCGCCGCCTGCACCGGCAACGCCAGCGAAGACACCATGCGCCGGGTCTACGGCCTGCCGGAAATCGCCCTGATCGAAATGGGCGACTTCGTCGGCGCCGTGCTCAAGCACCTGCGCAAGGTCCCGGTGCCACGCCTGACCCTGTGCGGGGGCTTCGGCAAGATCAGCAAGCTCGCCGCCGGGCACATGGACCTGCACAGCCGCAGTTCGAGCATCGACCTGCCGCAACTGGCCGGTTGGGCTGCCAACCTGGGTGCCGATGCTGCGCTGCAAGCATCGATCATCGGCGCCAACACCAGCCAGCAAGCGTTGGCCCTGGCCCATGCGGCGGGCATTCCTCTGGGCGATGCGGTGTGCGCCCATGCCCTGGCGTTCGCCCGCAGCGTGGTGCCGGCACAGGTGCAGGTCGAGGTGTTCGCCATCGATCGCCAAGGCGGCATCGTCGGCAAGGCGGGCGTGCCATGAGCACACGCATCCTGCTGCTCGGCGGCATCACCGAAGCCCTGGCCATCGCCCGCCAACTAGGCCCTGAACATGTCTATAGCCTGGCCGGCATCGGCCGCGTGCCTCAGGACCTCGCCTGCCAGGTGCGCGTAGGTGGCTACGGCGGCGCCGAAGGCCTGGTCGCCTTCCTGCGTGAAGAACGCATCGGCCTGCTGATCGACGCCACGCACCCCTATGCGGCGCAGATCAGCGCCAACGCAGCCCAGGCCGCCGCCACTGCCGGCATCCCTTGCTGGGTCCTGCGCCGCCCGGCCTGGCAGCCCCAGCCGGGCGACGACTGGCGCGAGGTGGACGGCTGGGCCGAGCTGATCGACGCCCTCGCCCCGTTCGAACGCCCCTTGTTCACCCTCGGTCGCGAACCCTTGCAGCACCTGCATGAAATCCCCGCTCACCAGTTCTGGACCCTGCGTGCCCTCGAGGCCTGCCCCGGCAACGAGCGCTGCGAAGTGATCGGCGCACGCGGGCCGTTCCATCTCGCGGACGAGCGCGCCTTGTTCGCCAGGCGGCGAATCGATGTGCTGGTGAGCAAGAACAGCGGCAGCACCGCCACCGAGCCCAAGCTCGAGGTGGCTCGGGAGCTGGGGGTGCCGGTGCTGGTGCTCAAGCGGCCGGTATTGCCCAAAGTCGACCGGGAATATGAGGAGGTACGTTTGCTGCTCGAAGCAATCCACAAGCAAAAACGCCTCATGTGATGGCGAAGGTAGAACACGTAGAAATCGCCGAATCCGATCATGCCCGCACCACTGCACCTGCTGATGAAAGTTGGAGCAGTTGGTTCGATGGAGACGAGGTCGGCCCTGACTTCGGCGTTAGCCGCAATCAACCTGTCGACCCGGACGATGATCCGCTCTGCGAACTCCAACCTTTTCGCGAATAGTTTTGAGTAAATCCCTACATCGGCTTGCCTACCCATGGTGCGACACTTCATCGCACCCGGGCATTTTTACCTATACTCGCCCTTACAATAGCCACCTGATTCCTGACCGGATCTCTCCCATGACCCCACGTCGGCACATTGCGTGGATAGCCTGCCTGGCAGTGCTGTTCAACCTGCTGGCCATGCCGCTGTCCTCGGCCGCGCCCAAAGGGCCGGCCGAGCAGCTGCTGTGGGGTGCCTTCTGTTCGAGCATGGCGAACAAGAGCAAGGTCGATGTCCAGGCCCTGGCCAAGATCGACCTGGGGCCGCAGAGCGACGACAGCGCCAGCATGATGAACTGCTGGTGCTGCTCCGGCGCCGCGCCCCTGCTCGCATTGCCCGGCTACCCGCCGCAGCTGCATAACCCCCCGCTGCGCCTGGCCAGCCCTGCAACGCACCTTGCCGACTACCAGCCCACGCCGCGCCAGCTATGGCCGGCGCTCAACCCGCGCGCGTCCCCCCTGGCCTGAGTTCCCCCCGCTGTCTGCCTGAACCTGTACAGATCGGAGACTCACCATGCTCAAGCAAGCCCTCGTCCTGGCCGCACTGATGCTGCCCGGCGCTTTCGCCAATGCTCATGAATACACCGCGGGCGACCTGCATATCGCCCACCCCTGGTCCTTGGCGCTGCCGCCCAATGCACCGAATGTCGCGGCCTACTTCGTCGTGCACAACAACGGCCAGCAGGACGACCGCCTGCTCTCGGTCGACAGCCCCATCACCGACGACGCCCAGTTGCACGAGCACGCCAGAACTGCCGACGGCCTGATGAAGATGCAGCAGGTGCCCAGCGTGGTGGTCCCGGCGGGCAAGGACCTGACCTTCGCCCCCAGCGCCTACCACGTGATGCTGATGCAGCCCAAGGACCGCAGCCTGCTCAGTGACGGCAAGCGCTTCCCGCTGACCCTGCACTTCGAGAAAGCCGGCGACGTCACCGTCGAGGTGGCCGTGCAGCGACAGCCTCCTGCCGAGCAGCAAGGGCAGGCGCATAACCACTGATCGTCGACGAGCACTCGCCATGAGCCTGCCGCGTAACCGGTTCGCCCGCACCTTGCGCCCTGATCGCAGGCGCGCGGGTGGCGGCTGGCTGAGCCTGTTCGCCATGTGGATGATCTTCATCGGCCCACTGGTTTCCCAGTCGATGCCGACGGAGCACCACGCCGGCATGAACATGGCCATGCCGATGGACATGGCCATGGCGGCCGGGCACGACCATGGCAGCACAGGCCACCGCGGCCAGGCCGACGGCCAGTTGCACGTGGTCTGGGAAAAATGCGGTTATTGCAGCCTGCTGTTCAATTGCCCGGCCCTGCCCCAGCCCCTCAGCCCGCTCAACGCCGCAAGCGCCCTCCCCCCGCTGCTCAGGCCCGCCCCGGTTCGCCAAGGGCATGCCCGCCAGGCCATATTCCCAGGTGCCCGCAGCCGCGCCCCGCCCATTTCGATCATCGCCTGAACACAACTTGCCAACGCACGGAGCCACGTGGCTTCGCACCTGTTCACGACTGATCGACTGGAATCACTATGTCTGGCTGTACCTCTGTTTTTGCCCTTTCCCTGCGCGGCACCGTCGCCGTGCTCTGCGGCTCGCTGCTCGCGCCCGTGGCCCTGGCCGCCGAAGCCGGCCACCTCGAAGGCCATGAGCACGACCCTGCCGAGCTGAGCCCGACGGTGGTCACTGCCATCGCGCCCAGCTCGCCGCTGACCGTGGTCGCCAACCCCAAGGACCCACGCCAGCCCGTGCCGGCCAGCGACGGCGCCGACTACCTCAAGACCATTCCCGGCTTCTCGGCCATCCGCGCAGGCGGCACCAACGGCGACCCGGTGCTGCGCGGCATGTTCGGCTCGCGGCTGAACATCCTCACCAACGGCGGCGTGATGCTGGGCGCCTGCCCCAATCGCATGGACGCACCGACGTCCTACATCTCGCCGGAAACCTACGACCGCCTAACGGTGATCAAGGGCCCGCAAAGCGTGATCTGGGGCCCAGGCGGTTCGGCCGGGACCATTCTCTTCGAGCGTGAGCCGGAACAGTTCGGCGAGCTCGGCAGCCGCGTCAATGCCAGCCTGCTGGCTGGCTCCCATGGGCGCTTCGACAAGGTGCTCGATGCCGCCGCCGGCACCCGCCAGGGCTACGCCCGCTTTGTCGGCAACCAGTCGCGTGCCGATGACTACGACGATGGTAACGGTGACACCGTGCCCTCGCGCTGGGACAAGTGGAACGCAGACGTCACCCTTGGCTGGACGCCGGACCAGGACACCCTGCTGGAACTCACCGCCGGCAAGGGCGATGGCGAAGCCCGCTACGCCGGGCGCGGCATGGACGGCTCGCAGTTCAAGCGCGAGAGCCTGGGCCTGCGTTTCGAGAAGTCCAACCTGGGCGAAGTGCTCGACAAGGTCGAGGCGCAGGTCTACTACAACTATGCCGACCATGTGATGGACAACTACAGCCTGCGCTCGCCAGGCATGATGGCGATGGTCAGCAACGTCGACCGTCGCACGATGGGCGCACGCATCAAGGCCACCTGGCGCTGGGACGACATGCAGTTGGTCAGCGGCATCGACGCGCAGACCAACGAACACCGCAAGCGCGGTGGCATGGCCGTGGATGCGCACAAGGGCCAGTCCTGGACCAAGGACGCCGACTTCCACAACTACGGGCTGTTCAGCGAGCTGACCTGGTACGCCACCGGGGAAGATCGCCTGGTGACCGGGGCTCGCCTCGATCGTGCCTCGGCCCGCGATTTTCGCGCGAAAAGCCTCACCGAAGGGGACACCCGCGCCGACACCCTGCCCAGCGGTTTCATACGCTACGAACATGACCTGGCTGCCGTTGCGGCCACCACCTACATCGGCCTGGGCCATGCACAGCGCTTCCCTGACTATTGGGAGCTGTTCTCGCCCACCCTGCCACCCAATGGGTCAGCGAACGCCTTCGATGGCATCAAGCCTGAAAAGACCACTCAGCTCGACGTTGGCATCCAGTACCACGACGAGCGCATGGAAGCCTGGGCCTCGGGCTACATCGGGCAGGTTCGCGACTACATCCTGTTCGACTACGTACCAGGCAGTGGCGGCATGGGCAGCAAACTCGTATCCCAGGCCCAGAACATCGACGCCCGCATCATGGGCGGCGAACTGGGTGCGGCCTACAAACTGAGCGAACACTGGAAAGCTGACGCCACCGTGGCCTATGCCTGGGGCAAGAACAGCAGCGACGGCAAGGCCCTGCCGCAGATGCCGCCCCTGGAAAGCCGCCTGGGCCTGACCTACAGCCGCGACACCTGGAGCGTCGGGGCCCTGTGGCGCCTGGTGGCCGCGCAGAACCGCATTGCCGAGAACCAGGGCAACGTGGTTGGCAAGGACTACGAGAAGAGCGCAGGCTTCGGCGTGTTCTCGTTCAACGGCGCCTACAAGGTGAACCGCAACCTCAAGCTCAGCGCAGGCGTCGACAACCTGTTCGACAAGGCCTACGCCGAGCACCTGAACCTGGCTGGGAACGCCGGGTTCGGCTACCCGGCCAGCGACCCGCAGCCGGTGATGGAGCCAGGCAGGACCTTCTGGACCAAGGTCGATATCAGCTTCTGACAACAACGACCCAGGCGCGGTCTTCCCCGCGCCTGACCAGTCACTCGGGGGGTTCACATGAGCGAAAAACGCGTCTCCTTCTACAACCTGGCCTGGCGCTGGCATTTCTACGCCGGGCTGTTCGTCGCGCCCTTCATGATCCTGCTGGCGATCACCGGGATCATCTACCTGTTCAAGCCACAGCTCGACCCACTGCTGTATCGCGACTTGATGGTGGTCGAGGCCGGCCATCACCGGCAGGACGCCGACAAGCTCCTGGCCGAGGTACGCCGGGTCTATCCACAGGGGCACGTGGGCCAGTACCTGCCACCGGTCAGTGCCGAGCGCAGCGCGCAATTCGTCGTGCACGACGGCGGACGCGAGCTGAACGTGTTCATCGACCCGTACACCGGCCAGGTGCTCGGCGAGCAGGACGGCAAGAACAACCTGCAGGCGGTGGCCCGCGCCCTGCACGGTGAGCTGATGGTCGGCACCGTGGGCGATCGCCTGGTGGAGCTCGCCGCCGGCTGGGGCATCGTGCTGGTGGTGTCCGGCCTGTACCTGTGGTGGCCACGCGGGCGCAGCAGCGCCGGTGTGTTGTGGCCGCGGTGGTCGGCACGCGGCCGGGTGCTGTGGCGTGACCTGCATGCTGTCACCGGGTTCTGGGGCTCGCTGTTGTTATTGTTGATGCTGCTCAGCGGCATGACCTGGACTGGCCTGTGGGGCAAGCAGTACGCCGACCTGTGGAACCGCTTTCCGGCCGCCATGTGGAACGACGTGCCCAAGTCCGACCAGCAGGCCCGCGAGCTGAACAATGCCCACCGCCAGACCGTACCCTGGGCCGTGGAGAACACGCCAATGCCGGTCTCCGGCGCACATGCCGAGCATGCGGGCCACCACGCCATGGCCAGCGGCCCCGCCGCGCCCCAGGTGAGCCTGCAGCAGGTCGAGGACGTGGCCACGGCACGCAAGGTCGAGCCAGGCTACAGCATTACCCTGCCGACCACCGCCGAGGGCGTGTTCACCATCGCGGTGTTCGCCGACGACCCTCGCAATGACGCCACCCTGCATGTGGACCAGTACACCGGCCAGGTGCTGGCCGATGTGCGCTGGCAGGACTACAGCCCGGTCGCCCGTGCCACAGAGCTTGGGGTGATGCTGCATGAGGGCAAGATGTTCGGGCCGCTCAATCAGCTCATCATCCTGCTGGTGTGCCTGATGATCCTGCTCGGTTCGGTCAGCGGGTTGGTGATGTGGTGGAAACGCCGGCCCGATGGTCGTCTGGGCGTGCCGCCGCTGCGCCATGACCTGCCACGCTGGAAGACCGCCACGGGGGTGATGTTGGTGCTGGGTATCGCGTTCCCGCTGGTGGGGGTGTCGATGCTGGTGATGTGGGTGGTCGATAGCCTGGTGGTGAGGCAGCGGGCATTCGCCCGGGCCTGAGACATTGCTTGGCTGGTCCGGCCGCAAACCCCGGCCCCCCGGGCCCCCCGCGGGCCCCCCCGGGGGGGGGGGCCCCGGGGGGGGCGGCGGGGGGCCGGGGTGGGCGGCCCCCCCCCATGCAACCATTGACGCCCGTCATGTCGAGCATCGCGCCGTACCACCAAGGTCGTGCCGATCTGCCACATCCGTGATTGGGACGCGCGTGTTAGCCTACCTAGCTTTCCCACAAGAAGACCGACCCTCAATGGAATGCAGCCCATGACCCGGACCTCCTCCACACCGGCAGACGATACCCATCTGCAACGCAACCTCACCAACCGCCATATCCAGTTGATCGCCATCGGTGGCGCCATCGGCACCGGCCTGTTCATGGGTTCGGGCAAGACCATCAGCCTGGCGGGCCCGTCGATCATCTTCGTCTACATGATCATCGGCTTCATGCTGTTCTTCGTCATGCGCGCCATGGGCGAACTGTTGCTGTCGAACCTCAACTACAAGTCGTTCATCGACTTCTCCGCCGACCTGCTCGGCCCCTGGGCCGGCTATTTCACTGGCTGGACCTACTGGTTCTGCTGGGTCATCACCGGCATCGCCGACGTGATCGCCATCGCCGCCTACTCGCAGTTCTGGTTCCCCGACCTGCCCCAGTGGATACCCGCGCTCACCTGCGTGGCGGTATTGCTGTCGCTGAACCTGATCACTGTGAAGATGTTCGGCGAGATCGAATTCTGGTTCGCCATGATCAAGATCGTCGCCATCCTGGGCCTGGTCGCGACAGGCCTGTACATGGTGATCACCGGCTTCGAGTCACCTGCCGGGCGCACGGCGCAGCTGGCCAACCTGTGGAACGACGGCGGCATGTTCCCCAACGGCCTGATGGGCTTCTTCGCAGGTTTCCAGATCGCCGTGTTCGCCTTCGTCGGTATCGAGCTGGTAGGCACCACCGCCGCCGAGGCGAAGAACCCCGAACGCACCCTGCCACGGGCAATCAACTCCATCCCGGTGCGCATCATCGTGTTCTACGTGCTCGCGCTGATCGCCATCATGGCCGTCACCCCATGGCGCGACGTGGTACCAGGCAAGAGCCCGTTCGTTGAACTGTTCGTCCTGGCCGGCCTGCCAGCGGCGGCGAGCATCATCAACTTCGTGGTGCTGACTTCGGCGGCGTCCTCGGCCAACAGCGGCGTGTTCTCCACCAGCCGCATGCTCTACGGCCTGTCCCAGGAAGGCGACGCACCCAAGGCCTTCGAGAAGCTGTCGCGGCGGGCCGTGCCGGCCAATGGCCTGTACTTCTCCTGCACCTGCCTGCTGCTCGGGGCCGTGCTGATCTACGTGATCCCCGACCTGGTCGAGGCCTTCACCCTGGTCACCACGGTCTCGGCGCTGCTGTTCATGTTCGTCTGGACGCTGATCCTGCTGTCGTACCTGACCTACCGCAAACACCGCGACGCGCTGCACCAGGCCTCGACCTACAAGATGCCTGGCGGGCGCCTGATGTGCTATGTATGCCTGGTGTTCTTCGCCTTCATCCTGGTGTTGCTGAGCCTGGAGGCCGATACCCGCGCTGCGCTGGTTGTCACGCCGCTGTGGTTCGTGATCCTGGCCGCGACCTACCAGATGGTGCGGAGCAAGCGTCACCCACGCACCGCCGTGCGTGGCAACCAGGACAGCTGAAGCTGCCCCAACCCGCACAGCCCCTTGCGAGCCGCCACCATGCGCCATGAAATCCGCGAAGCCCAACCCGAAGACGTCCCCGGCATCCTCGACATCTACAACGACGCCGTGCGCAACACCCTGGCAATCTGGAACGAAGCGCCGGTGGACCTGGCCAACCGTCTGGCCTGGTTCGCCGCGCGGGCCGAACAGGGCTACCCGATCCTGGTGGCGGTGGATGACAGCGGCGTGCTGGGCTACGCCTCGTTCGGTGACTGGCGGCCATTCGAAGGGTTTCGCCACACGATCGAGCATTCGGTCTACGTGCGCAGCGACCAACGCGGCAAGGGCCTGGGCCTGATGCTGCTCGAGGCCCTGATCGAACGGGCGCGGGCGTGCCGCAAGCATGTGATGGTCGCGGCGATCGAAAGCGGCAATGCGGCTTCGATCCGCCTGCACGAGCGGCTGGGCTTCGTGGTGACCGGGCAGATGCCGCAGGTGGGGGTGAAGTTCGGCCGCTGGCTGGACCTGACCTTCATGCAGCTGATGCTTGACCCAGGGGCCGAGCCGAGGGACTGAAGGATGGCCCGATCGCGGGACAAGCCCGCTCCTACAAGGGGCAGCGCTAACCCAATGGTTTTCTGCATGACAACGCAGCCGAAGGGCTGGGAAAGCCCCTTCACATGTGAATGAACCGCCCCAACCGCTGGCGCAGCATGCTGTTCTCGCTGCGCAGCTGCTGCACCTCGTCCAATAGCTCCAAGGCCAGGGCCACGCCCTCCCATTCCAGCTCCAGTTCCTGGTGCAGCTTCACCGCCCGCTTGGCCAGCAACGGCGCCTGATCGTCGAACAACCAGTCCTCCGGCGTTCGCCCCGAGGGTTCAACGATGCCGTGCTCGACGATTTCGATCACGCAGTCAGCCGTGATGTCGGCTTCCTGGCAGAGGGTTCGCATGTCCAGTTGAACGATCAGGGTGCTGCTCATGATCAACTACTCCATTGTGTCCTCGGATTGAACGCGGCCTTCTCGGAGAGCTTGGTCCAGAGTTCGCGCGTGGTGGCGTCCGACTGGGTGGGCATCACCACCTTGAGCTGGGCGTAGAGGTCGCCACGCTCGCCCTGCTTGTTCGCCAAGCCCATGCCCTTGACCCGCAGGCGCTGGCCGCTCTGGCTGTCGGGGCGGATGGTCAGGTTGATCTTGCCGGTCAGCGTCGGCACCGCCACCTTGGCCCCCAGGGCCGCTTCCCATGGCGCCAGGGGCACGGTGATGATCAGGTCATGCCCTTCGACATCGAACAGCGGGTGCGGTGCCATGCGGATGGTCAGGAACAGGTCGCCATTGGCCCCGCCACCGATACCCGGGGCGCCCTGGCCCTTGAGGCGGATGCGCTCGCCATCGGTTACCCCGGCAGGAATCTTGACGTTGAGGGTCTTGGTGGTGAACCCGGTACGCTGCCCGGCCGCGTTGGTCTGCGGGACCTGGAAGCTGATCTGCTTGGATTCCTTGCTCAGGGTTTCTTCGAGGAAGATCGCCAGTTCCAGCTCCACGTCCTGCCCTCGCCTGCCCGCGCTGCGCTGCTGACCACGACCGAACGGGTTGCCGCCACGGGCGCCGAAGATCGAACTGAAGAAATCGGAGAAGTCGCCGCCTTCGAAACCACCGCCGCCGCCACGGCTTTCCCAGCCCGGCGGCGCCTGGAACGGCCTGCCGTGCTGGCCGCCGTACTTGCGAATCTCGTCGAACTCAGCGCGTTTCTGGGGGTCGCCCAGCACTTCGTAGGCCTCGTTGGCCTCCTTGAATTTTTCCTCGGCGTCGCGCTCCTTGCTGACGTCGGGGTGATACTTGCGCGCGAGCTTGCGGTAGGCGGCCTTGATCGCCTTGTCATCCGCCGTCGGCTCCACGCCGAGTATCTTGTAATAGTCTTTGAAGTCCATCTAAGGCATCACCGTTGGAAATTTTTACGATGTTTCTGAAGATTGGGGTCAAGCATAGCCTTTCAAGGTTCGCCTGGGGTTGCTGCAGAGCAGACGACCGGTCTTGATTTAGCTGGCCACTGGCATAAACTGCGCGGCCGTTTTGCCTCCGGAAGCTGCTCCCCATGTCTGACGTATCCCCGGCCCGTGCCTGTGGCATCGACTTCGGCACCTCCAATTCCACGGTCGGCTGGCACCGCCCCGGCGTGGAATCGCTGATCGCCCTGGAAGACGGCAAGATCACCCTGCCCTCGGTGGTCTTCTTCAACATCGAGGAGCGTCGCCCGGTCTACGGCCGCCTGGCCCTGCACGAATACCTGGAGGGCTACGAAGGGCGCCTGATGCGTTCGCTCAAGAGCCTGCTTGGGTCCAAGTTGATCAAGCATGATACCAGCGTGCTGGGTACCGCCCTGCCGTTCAAGGACCTGCTGGGCATGTTCATCGGCGAGTTGAAGAAGCGCGCCGAGGCCAGCGCCGGCCGTAGCTTCGACGAAGTGGTACTGGGCCGCCCGGTGTTCTTCGTCGACGAAGACCCGGCAGCCGACCAGGAGGCCGAGGACACCCTGGCCGAGGTGGCCCGCAAGATCGGTTTCAAGGAGGTCTCGTTCCAGTACGAGCCGATCGCCGCAGCCTTCGACTATGAGTCGGGCATCAGCCGCGAAGAGCTGGTACTGATCGTCGACATCGGCGGTGGTACCTCCGACTTCACCCTGATCCGCCTGTCGCCGGAGCGCCATTTGCTGGCCGAGCGCCAGAGCGACATCCTCGCCACGGGCGGCGTGCACATCGGCGGTACCGACTTCGACAAGCAACTGAGCCTGCAGGGCGTGATGCCGTTGTTCGGCTATGGCAGCCGAATGAAGAGCCAGGCCTTGATGCCCACCAGCTACCACCTCAACCTGGCGACCTGGCACACCATCAACTCGCTGTATTCGCAGAAATCGCAACTGGCCCTGGGCAGCATGCGCTACGACATCGAGGACACCTTGGGGATAGATCGGCTGTTCAAGCTGATCGAGGAACGTGCCGGGCACTGGCTGGCCATGGAAGTGGAAGCGAGCAAGATCGAGCTGACCGAGCACGAAAGCCGGCGCATCGACCTGGGCCGCATCGAGCCGGCACTGGCCGTGGACCTGACCCGTGCGCTGTTCGAGGAGGCCATCGAGGGGCTGCTGGAGCGGGTGCGCGGTAGCGTCAGCGAACTGCTGAACAAGGCCGGCGTGAGCGAGGGGCAAGTGGACACGGTGTTCTTCACCGGCGGCTCCAGCGGTATCCCGGCACTGCGCAACAGCGTGGCAGCGATGCTGCCCAATGCCCGCCATGTCGAAGGCAATATCTTCGGCAGCATCGGCAGCGGCTTGGCGATCGAGGCGCGCAAGCGCTACGGCGTAGCCTGATGTTGTTGGGGCTGCTGCGCAGCCCTTTCGCGGCACAAGGCCGCTCCTGCAGACGCGAAAGGGCCGCAAAGCGGCCCCAGCCATCGCTCAGACCAACTCCGCCCGCTTCAGCTCGCTCTTGAGGTAGGCATAGTAGATCGGCCCCGCCACCACCCCTGGCAACCCGAACGCCGCCTCGAACACCAGCATCGCCAGCAACAGCTCCCACGACTTGGCACTGATCTGCCCGCCGACGATCCTCGCGTTGAGGAAATACTCGACCTTGTGGATCACGATCAGGTAGCCCAGTGCCGCCACCGCCACCCAGATCGACAGCGACAAACCGACGATGGTGATCAGCGTGTTGGACATCAGGTTGCCGATCACCGGCAGCAGGCCCAGCAGGAAGGTCAGCACGATCAGGGTCTTGGTCAGCGGCAGGTGCACGCCGAACAGCGGGAACACCACGGCCAGGAAGATCCCGGTGAAGAAGGTGTTGAGCAAAGAAATCTTGATCTGCGCGAAAACGATGTTGCGAAACGCCTGCACCAACAGGCTCAGGCGCTCGAACAGCGCCGCGGCCAATGGCTTGCGCCGGGAGATGTCGGGGATACGCTGCAGGGCGACGATGGCGCCCAGGATCATGCCGATCAGCAAGGTGACGAACATGTGCGCCATGCCCTTGCCCACCAACTGCAGCTCGCCCAGGTGGCTCTTGAGCCAGTCGCCGATGGCCACCTTGAACTCGGCGGCGCTGGCCGGCAGGTAGCCTTCGATGAACGGCGGCAACTGGCTGCGGGCGCGCTCGACGAGGCCCATGAACTTGTCCAGCGAAGCGCCGGGGTTTTCCGCCTCGTGCAGCAGGAAGCTGAAAGCACCCGCGATCAGCAGGGTCAGGGTGCTGACCACCAGGGTGCCGAGCAGGGCCACGGCCAGCCAGCGCGCACGCTGCCCAGCAATGACCGGTTGCAACCGGGGGGTGAGCATGTTGACCAGCTCGAACACCAGCAGGCCGGCCAACAGGCTGGGTAACAGTTTCAGGGGCAACGCCAGCAGCAGGCCGGCAAACACGATGATCCAGCTGGCCAGGGTGACCTGGCGGGGGGTGAAGGTCATACAGCCTCAACGGCAGACAACGGGAAAGAACCGCAGTCTGCCAGCCTTCGCCGTACAAACATAGGCACAGGTCACTTCTTCTTGAGGCAGTCGCTCATGAAGGCCTTGCGCTCATCGCCCTTGAGGGCCTTGGTGGTGGCATCGGCGTTACAGGTCTTCATCTTCTCCTGCTGGGTGGCCTTCAGGCATTTGCTCATGAACGCCTTGCGCTCGTCACCCTTGAGGGTTTGCGCGGTGGCTTCGGCGTTGCAGGTCTTCATTTTTTCTTGCTGCGCAGTGGCGGCGAATCCCTGCGCGCTGATCATCACACCCAATACCAGCAATGGTACGTGCAGCATCTTCATGAAGCGGTCTCCTTGTCTCCACGCTGTGTGCGCGGTCGTCGAGCAGAGTGTAGACAAATTTTGTCACTCCCTGATCAGCCCATGCGCGCCCGCCGCCGGTACTGCTCCGGCGTGCAATGGGCCTGGCGCTGGAACATGGCGATGAACGCCGAGGCAGTGCTGTAGCCGAGGTCAAAGGCAATGGCCTGAATCGGCAAGCCCGCCTCCAGCGCCTCGATCGCGCGCAGGAACCGCAGGCGCAGGCGCCACTCGCCGAAGCTGATCCCCAACTCACGCAGAAACTGGCGCGCCAGGGTCCGTTCGCTGACGAACACCTGGCTGGCCCAGTCGGCCAGCGGGCGGTTGTCCCCGGGCTCGGCATGCAGGGCGTCGAGCACCTGGCGCAGGCCCTCGCTGCGGGCGAAGGGCAGGTAGCAGCGCTGGGTCGGCGCCAAGTGCAGTTGGTCGAGCAGTACCTGGACCAGGCGCTGGTCGCGCTCGTCCCGCGCCACCTTGAGGTCGCGCTGGGCGAAGTCGCCGAGGATGGCCTTGAGGATGTCGCTGATGACCAGGCTACAAGGGGCCGTCGGCAAGCCCTGGCACAATTCCCGGTCTAGATAGACCGAACGATAGACGATGGCCTGGGGGTTGTAGCAACCATGCTCGATGCCCGGCGGTACCCACACGGCATAATGCGGCGGCGAGACGAAGCGCTGTCCCTCGACATCCAGGTGCATGACGCCGTGGGCAGCATAGTTGAGCTGGCCCCAGGGATGACGGTGCGGGGCGCTGTGGGTGTCGGCGCTGAACTCGTCATAGCGGAAGTACACCGGGGCCGGGAGCTGATCGAAGGTCGGGATGTCGAGGTATTTGCGGGCCATGTTGGCTGCTTCGTGGGGTGAATTGTCCGTTTGCAAGTATAGGCATATGGACAGACAAGGGATAATGACTGCCAGTCGGCGCCGCCGCGTGCCCCTTTCGCGGCAGCCCCAAAACCTCGCGACACCAAGAGATCCACCGCCACATGAATTACCTGTTCCCCCTGCTTGCGATCCTCATCTGGGCCGGCAATACCGTGGTCACCAAGATGTCCGCAGGCGCTATCTACCCTGCGGAAATCGGCTTCTACCGCTGGTTGCTGGCCGGCCTGCTGTTTACCCCGTTCCTCTTGCCTCAGGTCTGGCGCAACCGCGCGGCCATCGCCCCGCACCTGGGCAAGATCTTCGTCCTTGGCGTGTTGGGCATGGCCCTGTACCAGAGCCTGGCCTACTTCGCCGCCGGCATCACCAGTGCCACCAACATGGGCATCATTCTCTCGCTGATGCCGTTGATGTCGCTGGCCCTGGCCATCGCCTGGCTGGGCCAGCGGCTGACCTTCGGTGCGCTGTTCGGTGCCCTGGTGTCATTCTTCGGCGTACTGGAAGTGGTCTCGGCAGGCCAACCCGCAGCGCTGCTGCACCAAGGCCTGAACAGCGGCGACCTGATGATGCTGGTGGCCACCTTCGCTTATGCGCTGTACAGCTTCCTGCTGAAGAAATGGCAACTGCGCGTGCCCGCGATGCAACTGCTGTACTTGCAGGTGCTGGTGGCGATCATCGTGCTGCTGCCGTTGTTCGTGCTGTCACCGAAGACCGGCCTGAACGCGCACAACATCGGCCTGGTGCTGTATGCCTGCGTCCTCGCTTCGATGGTCGCCCCCCGGGTGTGGATGCAGGCCGTGCATCGTCTGGGCCCGAGCCGTACCACGCTGTTCTTCAACCTGCTGCCGGTGGTCACTGCGGTGATCGCCGCCCTGGTGCTGGACGAGCGCCTGGCCAGCTACCACCTGTACGGCGGCGTGCTGACGCTGCTGGGCGTGCTGCTTGCCGAGCGCTGGACCACGCCGCTGCGCAAGGTCACTACAGCCCCGCGGCCTTGAGCCTTGCGGCATGCTCGGTGAACAAGCGCACCGGGTCGGCGCCCTTGCCTACGGCGCCGAGGGACTGGTTGACGATATCCAGGTGGTCCAATGGATAGTCGTCGCCGATCACCTGGCCAAGGTGCGAGCTGTAGCGCCCGACCATGCCATCGCACTGGCCCCGTTCCCGTACGAAGGTACGGGCGAACAGGCGGCAGAAGCGGTTGCTGCCATCGAAGCGGTTGCGCCCCTGGTCGGTGCGCCCGGGCTGCAAGGTCCCAGACCAGGAGTAATAGCGCACGCCATCGACCTCATAGGCGCCTTCGCCGCCCCAGGTCGTCGGCAAGCCCTGTGGATACGCCTGGTTGAAGCGGGCGACCCCGGCCGTGGTGAAGGACTGGTGCGAGGCGTGCACATCGATGGGCAGCGGGTCGCGGCGCCAGCCGGTCTCCAGCCACACCAGCAACACGGCCAGGGCATGCAAGGCCGCCTTGAGCAGCCGCCCCTGGGGTGAATCGCCTGGCGCCTTGCGCTCGAGGTAGTCGGCCAGCTCCGACCCCTGGTTGGGGCCCGCCACCGAAGTCACCGAGGCCACCCGGTCCGGGCGCTGGGCCGCGGCGTAGCGGGCGCTCAAGGCGCCCTGGCTATGGCCGATCAGGTTGACCCGCTCGGCACCGGTACGCCGGCAGATATCCTCGATGATCGCCAGCAACTGCTCGCCACGCAGCTCGCTGCAATGCAGCGGCGAGACCTGCACAGGGAACACCTGCGCTCCGCCCCGGCGCAGCGCCGGCACGATGCCGAACCAGTAGGGGTAGAGCAGCACCCGCACGAAACCGAGCATGCCCGGTACCAGCACCAACGGGTAGCGCGTGGCCAACACCTGGTTCATGGCTCCCTCCCCTCTCCTCTCCTGGGCGATGCGCCCAACACTACCGCGCAGGGTCCGGCCATCGCAATCGAACTCCTGGCGCGCGGTGCGGTTCCAAACCAGAACATACCCCTGAGCAAGGAGCGGGACCATGTACAAGCAGACCCTGGCAATTCTTTTGACCAGCGCGGCCCTGGCCGGCTGCGGCAGCCACCCGGAAAACCCGGTGGACTACGTGACCTACCGGGACGAGCCGCTGGTCAAGCAGGTGGAAAACGGCATGACCATGCAGAAGGTCATCGCCATCGGCGGCAGCCCTTCGAGCGCCACCGACCTGCCCAATGGCGGCACCTGCAACGACTACATCCTCAACCGTGACGGCCACCAGCAGCCGTACTACGTGCGCTTCGATGCCACCGGCCATGTCGACGCCAAGGGCTTCAAGACCTGCAAGCAACGAGAAGAGGACCGCGAGGCCGTCCCCGGCGCCTGAGCCCTCCCAGATTGACCGTGACCCACCTGATCCTTTCGGAGATGACCATGAACACGACTGAACTGACCGACGTGCAGACCCTGCGCGAGCGAGCGCGGCAACACGTCGAGCAAGGCGCCGTGACCGAAGGCTACAGTGCCGACCGCGACAAGATCCTGCGCCTGCTCAACGAGGCCCTGGCCACGGAGCTGGTGTGCACCCTGCGCTACAAGCGCCACTACTTCATGGCCAGCGGCATCAAGGCCAGCGTAGCGGCCGACGAATTCCTCGAACATGCCAACCAGGAAGCCGAGCACGCCGACAAGCTGGCCGAGCGCATCGTTCAGCTCGGTGGCGAACCGGACTTCAACCCGGACAACCTGAGCCAGAACGCCCACGCCCAGTACGTGGCGGGTAATTCTTTGAAGGAAATGGTGCTGGAAGACCTGGTGGCCGAGCGCATCGCCATCGACAGCTACCGCGAGATCATCCAGTACATCGGCGAGAAGGACCCGACCACACGGCGCATCTTCGAAGAGATCTTGGCCCAGGAAGAAGAGCATGCCGACGACATGGCGGACCTACTGAAAGGGTTGTAGATCGCTGGGGCTGCTTTGCAGCCCTTTCGCGGCACAAGGCCGCTCCCACAGGGTGTGGTTGGCGCTGCACCAGTGGGAGCCGGCTTGCCCACAACCATAGAATCTCCTACAGATACCGTGCAGGACCTGTAGGCGCGGCCTTGTGCAGCGAAAAGGGCCGCAAGTGGCCCTCTTGCACTATTTCCTGCCCTTCACCGCAGCCGGCGCCTTGCCCGCCTTCATCCGCTCGAGCAAGGGCGTGCACTGGTTGGGCACATCCCCACTGGGCGCGATCAGCGCCAGCAGCCCCGCCGCCGGCCCGATGGCCACGCCCAGGGCAACCATCCCCGCCCCACGCAACGCCAGCGGTACCGCTTGCACCCCGGCGCGCGGGTTGGCGAAGGTGCCGCGCACATAAAGCGGCGAACGCAGCGAGAACAGCCGCACCCCCTTGGACTCAGGCGTGATCTTCAGGTCCAGCTGTTCACTGGCGAAATTCGCCGTGCCGTTGACATAGATGATCGCGTTCTCGGTGTCGAAGACGAACAGCCGCGTAGTCGCCAGGCCATCCTTGATGCCGACATCGGCCGCCGCGCAGTTGATCTTCACTTCCTCGTCGCCGAACAGCTTGCCCAGCACATAATTGCCCACGTTGAGCCCGGCGATCTCCATCAGGCTGCGGCTGATGGCCCCGTCGTTGATCAGCAGGCTCAGGTCACCGTTCGAGGTGCCCAGCAAGGCCGCCACCGAATTGCCGCGCCCACTCAGGTCGGCATCACCGTTGAGCTCGCCGAAGCTGGTCTGCATCGGTGCGAAGGTCGGGAACAACTGCTTGAGCTTGAAGCCACGGGCCGACAACCGTGCCCTGCCCTGCAGCGGCACGCTGCGGCCATCCAGGCGGATGTTCGAATTCAGGTTGCCGCCGGCCACGCCAAAACGCAGGGGCTCCAGGCGCAGCACGCCATCCTCCAGGACCACATGGGCAGACAGGTCCTTGAACGGCAGTTGCTCACTGTGAACGATGCGCTTGCCGCTGAAGGTGACGTCGGCATCCATGGCCCGCCAGCGTTCGGTACGAAATTCCTCCACCGGCAGCACCTTGCCTGCTGGCTGCTTGCTCGCCCCGCCGCGGGCCTTCTGCTCGGCGTTGGAGTCAGCGCCGATCAGCGGCGCCAGGTCCTTGAACAGCAGCTGGTTGGACACCAGCGTGCCGGAGAGCCTGGGCCGTGGCTTGCTGGCGACGAAGGCCAGATCGCCATGGATATCGCTGTCGCCGATCTTGCCGTTGAAGCCTTCATAGCGGAACCGCGCACCCACGGGCTCGTGCAGGTTGGCAATCAGGTGGCCATCGGTGGCATAGGCCGGGGTATCGGGCAGGGTCACGCCGGTCAGCGGGTAGAGGTTGCCCAGGCTGCTGCCGGACAAACGCAGGCGCAGATCCAGCGCGCCGAGGTTGCGCGGATCGGTCAGGGTGCCAGCGAGCGCCACCCGGGTATCACCGATGCGTGCATCGGCCTGCAGCGGGAATGGCTGGCTGGCGTCCTGCAAGGCCAGCAGGCCACCGATCTTGCCGGTGCCGGACACGGCCTGGCCCTTGTAGGTGCCCTGGGCCTTCAGGCCGAAGGCGTAGTCCTGGGCGCCACCGGCTTTCTCGGCGCTGGCCTTGCCGACGATCTCGCTGAACGGGATCGGCTTGCCCAAGGGGTCGATCTGCACCTTCATGCGGGTCTTGAGGGTCTGGTCGTCGAAACGCACGTTGCCTTGATCGAAGCCGATGGCGCCAATGTCCAGCACCCAGTTGGATGGCTCGGCGTTCTCGTCCTTGGGCCCGAAATCGAAGGTCCAGTTGGCGCGGCCGTCGGCCAGGCGAGTGAGGCTCGCGGTCGGCTTGGTGAGGTCGATGCGCGGAATGACGATCTGCTGGAACACCAGCGGCACCGGCGCCAGGCGGAAGGCCACGCGCTCCAGGCCGACCATGCGTGGCTCCTCGAGCCAGTCGGGGTTGCCCAGGGTGAGGTCCTCGGCAATGAAATGCGGCCAGGGCACCCAGGCCCGCCAGCCGCCTTCCTCGGGTTCGCGGCGCCACTGCACGGCAAGGTTGCCATTGATCGCGAATGGCCTGTGCAGGGCTTCGGACACCTTCTCGTTGAGCAGCGGCTTGACGCGGTTCCAGTCGAATGTGGCGATCACCACCACCAGTATCGCCAGCAGGGTCAACAGGCTGGTGAGGATCCAGGTGAGGATTCGGATGGGACGCGTCATTGCGTGATTCTCCTGACTGCATGGCACAAAGCGGGTGCGACGGGGCACATAGTATTTCGGACTGATGAAAACCCGCTGGGTTTTATCGATGGCGATGATAACGGAGATTTTCCTGGCGCCTTTCTCAGCTTTTGGTCGGCTGTCACCGGACCATTGCCAGGCCCACACGTTTCCTCAAGGCCCTGAAAGCCTCGAGCCAGAGCCTTCTTTCGCTGTATCAATGCCGTCGATTGTTACCATTATCCGTATGAACTTCTCTCTGGAGTTACCAAGCGTAGCATTGGCCTCGTACCCACTTTCCCAGCCCCCCAGAGGAGCACCGAGATCATGAAACGCCACCTGCTGCTGAGCCTTGCCCTGTCTGCCCTTGCCGCCAACGCCTTCGCCCTGCCGGCCGAGGAACAACACCTGAACGCCGAGTCGCGCTCCAGCGCCGCCACTGTTTCGCAACCGCTGAACACCCTGGCAGAAGGTGGCTCCGATCGTTTGATCGAACGTAACAACCGCGTCGCCGAAGGCGGCTCCGATCGCCTGATCGAGCGTAACAACCGCGTCGCCGAAGGCGGTTCCGATCGCCTGATCGAGCGTAACAACCGCGTCGCCGAAGGCGGTTCCGATCGCCTGATCGAGCGTAACAACCGCGTCGCCGAAGGCGGCTCCGATCGCCTGATCGAGCGTAACAACCGCGTTGCCGAAGGCGGCTCCGATCGCCTGATCGAACGTAACAACCGCGTTGCCGAAGGCGGTTCCGATCGCCTGATCGAGCGTAACAACCGCGTTGCCGAGGGTGGTTCCGATCGCCTGATCGAGCGTAACAACCGCGTTGCCGAGGGTGGTTCCGATCGCCTGATCGAACTCAGCCGCATGAGCTGATCGCCATGGCCAAGAACAATAACCCTTCCTGCGCTGGCTGTTCCCCTCCAAGCCCGGTCCATTGACCGGGCTTCGTTTTTTTATCTAGAGTGCCCAGCCGTATAGCCACAGAATCCGCCCCATGCTGCCGCGCGCTGAACAGAAGCTACAGACCCGCCAGGCCCTGCTGGATGCCGCCTGCCAGCTCATGGAGAGCGGCCGGGGCTTCGGCAGCATCAGCCTGCGCGAGGTGGCCAAGGCCGCCGGCATCGTGCCCACGGGCTTCTACCGCCACTTTCCCGACATGGACGCGCTGGGCCTGGCTCTGGTCGCCGAAGTCGATGCCACCTTCCGCCAGACCATCCGTCTGGTGCGGCACAACGAATTCGAGCTCGGTGGCATCACCGATGCCTCGGTGCGCATCTTCCTCGATGTGGTCGCCGCGCACCGCGCCCAGTTCCTGTTCCTGGCCCGCGAGCAGTACGGCGGCTCCCAGGCCGTGCGCCAGGCCATCGCCCGCCTGCGCCAGGACATCAGCGACGACCTGGCCACCGACCTTGCCCGCATGTCCCGCTGGCAGCACCTGGACAGCGCGGCCCTGGCGGTCATGGCCGACCTGGTGGTCAAGACCGTGTTCGCCACCTTGCCGGAACTGATCGATTGTCCCGACCCCGACAATCCGCAAACACTGACGCCCCAGGAAAAGATCACCCAGCAGCTGCGCTTCATCTTCGTCGGCGCACGACACTGGCAAGGGCTCGGCAACCCAGGCTGAACAGCGTCAGCCCAATCGCCGGCAAGCCGGCTCTCACAAGGGTCCGCAAAATCAAGTAGTTATGCGCTGTTCTATGGAAGCCAGCTTGCCGGCGATTGGGGCAGCGCAAGCAACCCGCAACCCCGTTCTGCTACCATGGCGCACTGCCCGATAGCGACGAGCGCCTTCATGCCCAACCCCTGCCAAACCCTGCCCGAACTGGCCCGCTTCAACCAGCATTTCGCCGAGCGCATCGTGCCGCTGTGGCAAGGCCCGGGCTGGAATGCCGAGCTGGCCCTGCCCTTCGAGGCGCTCGACAGTGCGCACCGGCCGATGCCGGTCCAACGCTACCGGGCCATGGCCTGCGCCCGCCAGCTGTACCTGTTCAGCTGCCGTATCGAGCAACCAGGTGCGGCCGAACGTGCTGCAGCGCTGTTCCGCTCCCTGCAACGGCATTTCCATGATGCCGAGCACGGCGGCTGGTTCTACAGCATCGACGCCGAAGGCCGGCCGCTGGACCGGCGCAAGGACCTCTACACCCATGCCTTCATCGTTTTCGCCTGCGCCCATTACTGGGGCAAGGTGCGCGAAGGGTTGGTGGAATCGGCGCTGAACGCGGCCCTGGGCATCGTCGCCGAGCGCTTCGCCCGTGACGACGGGCTGTACGAGGCGAGCCTGGGCGAGGATTGGTCGGACCTGGGCAGCGGCCCGTTGCAGAACCCGCAAATGCACCTGGCCGAGGCCTTCCTGCAAACCTTGGCGGTACGCGACGATGACCCTACCCGCCAGGCCCTATTGCACCTGTGCGAGGCCCTGCAAGCCCACTTCATCGACCCGGCCCACGGCCTGATGCTGGAAAAACCCCGTGGGGCTGTGGATAACTGGTTCGAACCAGGCCACCAGTTCGAATGGTTCTATTTGCTCGATACTTCGCCGCTGTTGCGTGAAAGCGCGCTGCACGCCTCCATCACCCGGGCGTTCGACTATGCCGAGCGCCATGGGGTCAAGGATTCGGCGGTGCTGGCCATGCTGGATGTGGACGGCCGGGTGCTCGACCCGACCCAACGCATCTGGGCCCAGGCCGAATACCTGCGGGCACTGGCCCTGCGGCCGGGCAACGAGGGCAAGGTGCAGGCCCAGTTGCACGCGCTGGAAGAACGGTTCCTGCATGCAGGCGGCTGGCACGAATGCCGCGACGGCAATGGCGCGGTGAGCCGGCATGACATGCCCTCGACCACGCCCTACCACCTGGCGACCTGCCTGGAAGGCTTGCAGCGCCTGGCCTGAACGATTGCACGTTACCTGTGGGAGCACACCCCGAAGGGCTGGGTGATCTCCCACAGGTCTTGTGCCGGCCTACTGCTTGGCCGACCGATCGATCGAGAACCCTGCCCAGTCCTGGCTCACCGGCATCAACTCCAGGCTGTTGATATTGATGTGCGCCGGCTGGTTGAGGATCCAGAAGATGGTCTCGGCGATGTCCTGTGGCTGGATCGGCTCGGCACCCGCGTAGGTCGCGTCGTAGCGCGCCTGGTCCCCGCCGAAGCGCACCAGCGAAAACTCGCTTTCGCACAGCCCCGGCTCGATGTTGCTGACGCGCACGCCCGTGCCACGCAGGTCGCAGCGCAGGCTCAGGGAGAACTGCCCGACGAAGGCCTTGGTGCCGCCGTACACATGGCTGCCCGGATAGGGATAGTTACCCGCCACCGACCCCACATTGAGGATGCTCGCGCCACGGCCATGGGCGATCAGGCGCGGCAGCAACAGCCGGGTGGTGTACATCAGCCCCTTGATGTTGGTGTCGACCATGGTTTCCCAATCGTCCAGGTCACAGTTCTGTGCAGGCTCCGCGCCCAGGGCCAAGCCCGCGTTGTTGACCAGCCCGCGCAGCTTGTCGAACGCCGGCGGCAGGTTGCCGATGGCCTGCTCCATGGCCTTGCGGTCACGCACATCGAGCACCAGGCCATGCACTTCGGTCTGGGCCGACAGCTCGGCGCACAGGGCATCCAGGCGCTCCTTGCGTCGACCGGTGAGCACCAGCTTCCAGCCAGCCTCGGCGAAACGTCGGGCAGTGGCTTCACCGAACCCGGAAGTGGCGCCGGTAATGAATACGGTGGACGTCATGCTGATCTCCTTTCAGGTGGATAAGTTCGTAGGCAGGCTTGCAGCATGCCCGCCAGCGCGATTGCCAGCAAGCCAATCCAACAGCTGATCAAGAAATAGCCAGATCGCCGAAACCCTTGTGGCAGAGGCCTCGAATGCACCTATGCGCACGTTATCCACAAGGCTTTCCCCACGGATTGGGGGCAAGTTGTCCATGCAGCGGAACGTTTTTTCCCAGGCAGGCTGCCGAAAGCGCCTTGCCATGATGGCCCAAGGCTTTCAGCGGCGGCGCCTGCAGCGGTCTGTCCAAGGCTTTTGCACAGAGTTATCCACAGCTTTTCCCAGGCAGCCGCACGTCGCCCCAGGTGCTTGAAAGCAAGGGGAAATCACCCACGGAATGCTTTTGGTCAAAAAACGTACAGATCACTACAACCCTTGATGCCAAAGGCTTTGCGCCACATGCCACCATGTTTTCCACAGCCGGTTCCACACGATCCGTGGACAAAGCGAAGCCTGTGGAAACAATGACTTGCGAAGCAGTTTTACGAAGCTTCAAGCAAGGTGTGCGACAAGTTGTCCACATACGAGAACCCAAGTGCCCAATCGCCGGCAAGCCGACTCCCACAGAGGGTCAGCACTGGCCGTTGTTCTTTGCTCGACAGCGCAGCCCAAAGGGCTGGGTGACCTCCCGCAACAAGCGTACACAGGGCCTGTGGGAGCCGGCTTGCCGGCGATTGGCCAGAACGGGCAACAGCATCATGAATCCTGAGCGAGCAGGGCTGGTTGAGTGCATGGTGATTACCCACACTGGGATGCGATCTGGCTTTGGGTAAAGGGTTGTCTTCATCGCCGGCAAGCCGGCTCCCACAGGGTGTGGTTGGCGCTGCACCAGTGGGAGCCGGCTTGCCCACAACCATAGAATCTCCCACACGTGTAATGCTGCCCTACCCTGTGGGAGCCGGCTTGCCGGCATCAGGCCATTGGTCAGTGCCCGCCCAGGTAGGCGTTACGCACCTCCTCGTTGGCCAGCAGTTCCTTACCTGTCCCGCTCATGCGGATCTGCCCGTTGACCATCACATAGGCCCGGTCGGACAGCTTCAACGCATGGTTGGCGTTCTGCTCCACCAGGAAGATGGTCATCCCGCTCTGGGCCAGTTCGCGCAAGGTCGAGAAGATCTGCTTGACCACGATCGGCGCCAGCCCCAGCGATGGCTCGTCGAGCAGCAACAGCTTGGGCCGGCTCATCAACGCCCGGGCGATGGCGAGCATCTGCTGCTCGCCGCCGGACATGGTCATGGCCCGCTGATTGCGGCGTTCCTTTAACCGCGGAAACAGCTCGTACATGCGCTGCATGTCCGCATCGGCATGCTTGTCGCCGATGGGGATGGTCCCCATCATCAGGTTCTCCTCGACGGTCATGTCGGGGAACACCCGGCGCCCTTCCGGCGACTGGGCAATGCCGTTGGAGGCGATGTAGTGCGACGACTTGCGGGTGATATCGGTACCGCGGTAGACGATATGCCCCGACGCCGCCCGCGGCTGGCCGAAGATCGACATCAGCAGGGTCGACTTGCCGGCGCCATTGGCCCCGATCAGGCTCACCGTCTCGCCTTCGTTGATGTGCATGCTGACTTTCTTCAGGGCCTGGATCGGCCCGTAGAACACGTCCAGGTCCTTGAGCTCGAGAATGGGTGCACTCATACCAGTTCCTCTTCGTCGGCACCCAGGTAGGCGGCGATCACCGTCGGGTTGTTGCGGATGTCCTGCGGGGCGCCTTCAGCGATCACGTTGCCATGATCGAGCACCACGATGTGGTCGGAAATGCTCATGACCATGCCCATGTCGTGTTCGATCAGCACCACGGTGATGTCGTGCTCGTCGCGCAACACCCGGATCATGCGGCTGAGCGCCTCGGTTTCCTGGGGGTTGAGGCCAGCGGCCGGCTCGTCCAGGCAGATGATCTTCGGCCGGGTGCACATGGCCCGGGCGATTTCCAGACGGCGCTGCTGGCCGTAGGACAATTCGCCCGCCAAGCGGTTGGCACAATCGACCAGGTCGACCACTTCCAGCCAGTAGAACGCATGGTCCAGGGCATCGCTCTCGGCCTTGCGGTAGGCCTTGGTATTGAGCACACCGGCCAGCAGGTTGCGGTTGACCCACATGTGCTGGGCCACCAGCAGGTTTTCCACCACCGACATTTCCTTGAACAGCCGGATGTTCTGGAACGTGCGGGCCAACCCGGCGCGGTTGACCAGGTGGGTACCGCCGAACATCTTGTAGTACATGCGGTTGGCGAAACGCGCCGGCGACACGAAGTCGCCCGGCTGGAAGCGCTCGCCCAGCAGCTGGATGACGTTGGTCTTGCCGCCGCGCACATTCAGCTCGATGCGCCCGCCACTGGCCTTGTAGAAGCCGGTGAGGCAGTTGAACACAGTGGTCTTGCCGGCTCCGTTGGGGCCGATCAGGGCGAAGATCTGGTTGCGCCGGACCTTCAGGCTGACATCGCTGAGCGCCTTGATGCCGCCGAACTGCATCATCAGGTTGTCGACCGAGAGAATGATATCGTCGCTCATGGCGCCACTCCTTTACGCGGGACCACACCGGCGCGGCTGATACGGATCAACCCGCGAGGTCGCCAGATCATCATCAACACCATCAGTACGCCGAACAGCAGCACCCGGTATTCGGAGAAGCTGCGCAGAAGCTCCGGTGCCACGGTCAGCACGAACGCCGCGATCACCACGCCCACGGTCGAGCCCATGCCGCCCAGCACCACGATGGCCAGGATCAGCGCAGACTCGAAGAAGGTGAACGAGGACGGGTTGACGAAGCCTTGGTAGGTGGCGAAGAACACCCCGGCAAGGCCTGCGGTGGAGGCGCCGATGGTGAAAGCCGAGAGCTTGACCAGCACATGGTTCAGGCCCATGGAGCGGCAGGCGATCTCGTCTTCGCGCAAGGCTTCCCAGGCGCGGCCGACCGGCATGCGGGTCAGCCGGTGCTTGATGTACAACACCGCCAGCACCACCAGGAACAGCACCACGTAGATGAAGAGGAATTTCAGGTTGGGGTTGTAGTCGATGCCGAAGAACTCATGGAACGGCACCCCACCGTCCTTGGCCCGGCGCCCGAACTCCAGGCCCATGAAGGTCGGTGCAGGCGCCGGCATGCCGTTCGGGCCGCCGGTGAACGACAGCCAGTTGTTCAGCACCAGGCGGATGATCTCGCCGAAGCCCAGGGTCACGATCGCCAGGTAGTCGCCGTGCATGCGCAACACCGGGAAACCGAGGATACACCCGGCCAACGCTGCCGCGATCGCCGCCAGCGGCAGCACGCTCCAAAAGCCCAGGCCCAGGTACTGGTAGCCCAGGGCCAGGCCGTAGGCGCCGATGGCGTAGAACGCCACATAGCCCAGGTCGAGCAGGCCGGCCAGGCCCACCACGATGTTCAGGCCCAGGCCCAGCAGCACGTAGATCAAGCCGAGGATGACCACCGTGAGCAGGTACTTGTTGGCGAAGATCGGGAAGACCATGGCGATGACGATCAGCGCCGGGATGATGTAGCGCAGCCGCGACTTGTAGTCCGGCGCCAGCACATGCACCCCCGAGCCGCCGCTTTCGAAGCCCTGGAGCATGCGCTGCCCGCGGGCGGTCTGCAGGTACAGGCTGAGCAGGAAGCGCCCGAGCATCACGCCGCCGACCAGCCAAGCCACGCGGCGAGGCTCGGCGTTGAAGCTGTAGCCATCGAGCACCACGCCGACCACGGGGCCGAAGACGATCAGGGCGAGCAGGCCCGCGACGATGGTCTCCAGCAGGCTGCGCTTGATGTCGAAACCGGAAGAAACAGTATTGGGCGAAACAGGATTGGCAGCAGACATGTTCACACCTTAGCCACGAGCGGGCGACCCAGCAGGCCCTGGGGACGGAAGATCAGGATCATCACCAGCAGCGAGAAACTGAACACGTCCTTGTAGTCGGAGTTGATCAGGCCGGAGAACAGCGACTCGGAGATCCCCAGGATGATGCCGCCAAGCATGGCGCCGGGGAGCGAGCCGATCCCGCCGAGCACCGCGGCGGTGAACGCCTTGATGCCGATGATGAAGCCGGCATAGAAGTCGAAGGTGCCGTAGTTCATGGTGATCAGCACGCCAGCCAGGGCGGCCATCACCGCGCCGATGACGAACACGTAGGAGATCACCCGGTCGGTGTTGATCCCCAGGATCGAGGCCATCTTGCGGTCTTGCTGGGTGGCACGGCACATGCGGCCGAGCTTGGTGTACTTGATGACATAGGTGAGCAGGGCCATCCCGATGAAGGCCGCCACCAGGATGAAGATCTTGGTGTAGGTCAGCTGCACGAAACCGGTGCCCACTTCGACGCGTACAGCGCCTTCGAGCAGGGTCGGCACGCCTTGCTGGCGGGCGCCCTGGCTGATCTGCGCGTAGTTCTGCAGGATCAGCGAGATGCCGATGGCACTGATCAAGGGTGCCAGGCGGGTGGAGTTACGCAGGGGCTTGTAGGCGATGCGCTCGATGGTGAAGCCGTAGACGCCGGTCACGACGATGGTGAACAACAAGGTTCCCAACATCAGCAGCGGAAACGACTCGATACCGAAATAGGCCAGCAATGCCAGGCTGATCGCCGCGAGGTACGCGGAGATCATATACACCTCGCCGTGCGCGAAGTTGATCATGCCGATGATGCCATAGACCATTGTGTAGCCGATGGCGATCAGACCATAGACAGACCCGAGGGTCAGCCCATTGATCAGTTGCTGCAGGAAAATACCATCCATAACGCAATCTCACCTGATTGAGATTGCACGAGCGCCGACCACGGCGGACCACCGCTGAAGCGGCCCTCGCAGCGCAGAACTGTGCAGATCTACGGATAAAGACAGGTACCGCGGGGCTATGGCCCGGAGCACTGCGCATCCGGGCCGGTCGCCATTTTTATTTTTGTTTTTCCAGCTGGTGGTACTTGCCGTTGGCATCCCACTGGTAGACCACGTAGTCGGAGACGGTCAGGTCGCCCTTGCTGTCCCACTTCTTCTCGCCCATGACGGTCTTGACCGGGTTGGCCTTGAGCCATTCGGCGGCGTCTTCGCCCTTGTTCGACTTGGCGCCGTTGAATGCGGCGGCCAGGGCCTGCAAGGAGGCATAGGCGTACAGGGTGTAGCCTTCAGGCTCGGTGCCGGCCTTGCGGAACTCCTCCACCACCGCCTTGCTGTCGGGCAGCAGGCGCGGGTCGGCGCCGAAGGTCATGTACACGCCATTGACGTACTGGGCGCCACCGGCAGTGGCCACCAGTTCGTCGGTGACGATGCCGTCGTCGGACATGAACTTGACGTCCTTCAGGCCCTGCTCGCGCAGCTGGCGTACCAGCGGGCCGGCTTCCGGGTGCAGGCCGCCGAAATAGACGACATCGGCACCGGCGGCGCGGATCTTGGTGACCACGGCGCTGAAATCCTTCTCGCCACGGGTCAGGCCTTCGTACAGCACCGGCTTCACGCCGCGTTTCTCGAGTTGTGCCTTGGTGGCGTCGGCCAGGCCCTGGCCATAGGTGTCCTTGTCATGCAGGACCACGACCTTCTTGCCCTTGAGCACATCGACGATGTAGTCGCCGGCGACGATGCCCTGCTGGTCGTCACGGCCGCACATGCGGAACATGGCGCTCAGGCCACGCTCGGTGACCTGCGGGTTGGTGGAACCTGGGGTGATGGCGATCACGCCGGCTTCGTCGTAGACCTCGGAAGCGGGAATGGTGTTGGAGGAGCAGAAGTGGCCGACCACGCCGATCACCTTGTCCTGGTCGACCAGGCGGTTGGCCACGGCCACGGCCTGCTTCGGCTCGCAAGCATCGTCCCCTTTGACCAGGACGATCTTCTCGCCGTTCACCCCGCCGGCGGCGTTGATCTTGTCGGCGGCCGCCTGGGCACCTTTCATGTACTGTTCGCCAAACGCTGCGTTGGCTCCGGTCATCGGGCCCGCGACGCCGATCTTGACGTCGGCTTGAACAAACGAAGAGACACCCAGTGCCGAAGCGACGGCGAGCGCCAGGAAACCTTTCTTGTAGAACGTCTGCGACATGAGGTGGTGCTCCTTAGAGTTTTTTTGGTTGGCACTACAACTTTCAGCATCAAGCTCAGAGCAAGCGGCGTGCCAGAGGTTTTGTCCTTGCGCAAAACGCACCCATGCGGCAGGCCAGAGGCGACCGACGGCCTTTTCTTTATTGAGCGTGCAACCGTCTGCCACAGGCACGTCGCCACCCTCTTCCCTAGACAAGGCGCAACCATGCAGCGCCATCATTGCAACCAGGGCAAGTGTTTACGTGCAACCACCCTGTAACAGCGAACGTCACCGAACTGCACACTGATAGTGCGCGACTGCTACAGGCGGCACCGTTTCAAGGCTGGGAAATAGGTCGATGTGTGCCGTGCCCTTTGTAGGAGCAGGCTGGGCCCGCGATCGAGGGCCAAGCCCTTGCCATCAATCGTGATCGCAGGACCGGCCAATCGCGGGACACGTCGGACCGCCGCACCTCCTACAAGGCCGCCGACACAATGACAGCCAAAAGACTGGCACAATGGCCCGCATTCAGCGCGCTCGCCTTCATTACGCGAGCGCCGCCACCTGGAGCCTTTCAATGAGCGAGAGCGCATTTGCCGAGCGCATCGTGCACAACCTGCTCGACACCGACTTCTACAAGCTGACCATGATGCAGGCCGTCCTGCACAACTACCCGGATGCCGACGTGGAATGGGAATTCCGCTGCCGCAACGGCGAGGACCTGCGCCCCTACCTGGGCGAGATCCGCAATCAGATCGAACTGCTCAGCGACCTCACCCTCGACGATGGCCAGCTGGAGTTCCTCGAACGCATCAGCTTCCTCAAGCCTGACTTCCTGCGCTTTCTGCGCCTGTTCCGCTTCAACCTGCGCTACGTGCGCATCGGCATCGAGCACGACCAGCTGTGCCTACGCCTGCGTGGCCCCTGGCTGCATGTGATCCTCTTCGAAGTGCCCCTGCTGGCGATCGTCAGCGAAGTGCGCAACCGCCATCTGCACCCGCGCATGCGCCTGGCCGAAGCGCGCGACCAGCTCTACCGCAAGTTCGACTGGCTACGTGCCCATGCCACCGCCGAGGAGCTGGCCGCACTGCAGGTCGCCGACTTCGGCACCCGCCGGCGTTTCTCCAGCCGCGTACAGGAAGAAGTGGTGAAGGTGCTGCGCGATGACTTCCCGGCGCGCTTCGTGGGCACCAGCAATGTCGACCTGGCCTGGAAATTGGACGTAAAACCCCTGGGCACCATGGCCCACGAATGGATCATGGCCCACCAGCAGCTCGGCCCGCGGCTGATCGACAGCCAGATCGCCGCCCTGGACTGCTGGGTACGCGAATACCGCGGGCTGTTGGGTATCGCCCTGACCGACTGCATCACCATGGATGCTTTCCTGAATGATTTCGACCTGTATTTCGCCAAGCTCTTCGACGGCCTGCGCCACGATTCCGGCGAGCCGGTGGCCTGGGCGGAAAAAGCCATTGCCCACTACCAGAAACTGGGCATCGACCCGATGACCAAGACCTTGGTGTTCTCCGACGGGCTGAACCTGACCCGCTCGCTGGAAATCTTCCGCGCCCTGCGCGGTCGCATCAATGTGAGTTTCGGCATCGGCACCAACCTGACATGCGACATCCCTGGGGTGGCGCCCATGAGCATCGTGCTTAAAATGACCGACTGCAATGGCTCGCCGGTGGCCAAGATTTCCGACGAAGCCGCCAAGACCCAATGCCGAGACGCAAACTTCGTCGCCTACCTGCGTCACGTATTCAAAGTCCCCAGCAAGGAGTAACCCATGCAAGCCGTTCAGCGAGAGATTGCCCAGCAGCTCAAGGTGCAGCCGCCGTTCGCCGATGCCGCTGCGCTCGAGGCCGAAGTCGCCCGGCGCGTGGCCTTCATCAAGCAGTGCCTGGCCAATGCCCGGCTCAAGACGCTGGTTCTGGGCATCAGCGGCGGGGTCGACTCGCTGACCGCCGCCCTGCTCGCCCAACGCGCCATCAACGAGCTGCGTGCCGAGACCGGCGACGAGACCTACCGCTTCATCGCCGTGCGCCTGCCGTATCAGGTGCAGCACGACGAGCACGATGCCCAGGCCTGCCTGGAGGTCATCAAGGCCGACGAAGTCCACACCGTCGACATCGCCCCGGCGGTGCGCGCCCTGGCAAACGAAACCAAGGCCCTGGAAGGCGGCTCGCCAACGTTGGTGGATTTCGTGGTGGGCAACGTCAAGGCACGCATGCGCATGGTGGCCCAGTACGCCATCGCCGGCGCCCGCGCAGGGCTGGTGATTGGTACCGACCACGCGGCTGAAGCGGTCATGGGCTTCTTTACCAAGTTTGGTGATGGTGCCTGCGACCTGGCGCCGCTGAGCGGGCTGGTGAAGAACCAGGTTCGCGATATCGCCCGCAGTTTCGGCGCACCCGAGGCGCTGGTGGAGAAGGTGCCGACCGCAGACCTGGAGGACCTTGCGCCGGGCAAGCCGGACGAAGCCTCCCACGGTGTGACCTATCAGGAAATCGATGCGTTCCTGCATGGCGAGCCGGTGCGCCAGGAAGCGTTCGACATCATCGTCGCCACCTACCGCAAGACCCAGCACAAGCGCGAGCTGCCGTTCGCGCCGTAATAAACGGTAGAACGAACGGTGGGAGCGGGTTTACCTGCGAATGCGATGATGAATCCACCGTCGCATTCGCGGGCAAGCCCGCCCCCACACGAGGCACTGCGTCAGGTTTTGCTTACTTGACGATGACCTTGCCCTTCATCATCGAGATGTGGCCCGGGAAGGTGCAGAAGAAGCTGTAGTCACCACCGGCTTCCAGCTTGGAAGTGTCGAACTTCACCTCGGTTTCCTTCTCCGGCGCGCCGATCATCTTGGTGTGGGCGATGATGTTGGCGTTATCGGCCTTCAGGTAGTCCTTGTCCAGGCCCTGGGACATGCCTTCGGTGGCGATGGCCTGCATGTCGGCAGTCTTGCTGATCACCAGGTTGTGGCCCATGACGTTCTTCGGCAGGTTGCCCGAGTGGGTCAGCTTGACGGTGAACTCCTTGCAGCTCTTGTCTACGGTGAATTCCTTGGTGGTGTAGGACATCTGGTCGGTGGACTCGACAGTCACCGAGCACTCGGCTGCGAAGACAGAGGCGCTGGCGAGGGTCAGCAGGGATACCGCTACAGCTTTCGCAAACATCGTGAATCTCCTTGGCAGGGTTTTATCAATTGCGAGACTGCCTGAAACCTGTTTCCCCCTCGCTGACGTGCGTCAAGGAGGATCGAAGGGCCAGCCAGTAGATTTGTTCAATGGATTGTATACAACCAATCTAAGTGCACATCATGCCCTCTTGAAGGACGATGGGACAACCTCTCATTACAGGAGCCATGACAATGTTTATTTCGAATTTCATGAACAGCCTGCTCGCCGCCTATGCCCACGGGGCCACCGGCGCGCTGTGCGAGTTCTCCCGCCCGGAGTGAGTCCGGCCTTGGGAGCGGATGGGATTGGAGATAAGCGGGTCGACAAGATGCCTGATTGATCTTGGGATTCGAGCCCGGTTTGCGGTCGGTTCGCGGCACAAGCCCGCTCAAACAGGACAACCCATACCCCTGTAGGAGCGGCCTTGTGCCGCGATGGGCTGCAAAGCAGCCCCAGAAATGGACCCGTCAGCGCGGAATGACTGGCTGGCGCGGCTTCTTCTTGCCCTTGCCACCCTTGGCCGCTTCCTTGCGCTCCTTGGCCGCCTGCTGGTTGCGGGCGAATGCCTCGGCCTTGGCCTTCTCGCGCTTGTCCCACGGCTTGCTGCCATCGCTGGCCCGCGGCGGCAGGCCGGTGTGCTGGGTGAGGACTTTCTGGTCCTTGCCCACCTTGTGGCTGCCGGCCGGGGTCGAGTTCTTGCGCCGCGCGCTTTGGTAGCTGTCGGTCTGCGGCTGGTGCAATGGAATCAGCTGGTGCTTGCCCGGGCCAATCAGGTCGGCGCGGCCCATACGCTGCAGGGCCTCACGCAGCATCGGCCAGCCCTTCGGGTCGTGGTAGCGCAGGAACGCCTTGTGCAGGCGGCGTTGCTCCTCGCTCTTGACGATCTCCACCCCCTCGCTCTTGTAGGTGACCTTACGCAGCGGGTTCTTGCCCGAGTGGTACATGGCCGTGGCCGAGGCCATGGGCGATGGGTAGAACGCCTGCACCTGGTCAGCGCGGAAGCCGTTGCCCTTGAGCCACAGGGCGAGGTTCATCATGTCCTCATCGGTGGTGCCGGGGTGGGCGGCGATGAAGTACGGGATCAGGTACTGCTCCTTGCCCGCCTCCTTCGAAAACTTCTCGAACATGCGCTTGAAGCGGTCATAGGTACCGATGCCCGGCTTCATCATCTTGTCCAGCGGGCCACGCTCGGTATGCTCCGGAGCGATCTTCAGGTAGCCGCCCACGTGATGGGTCACCAGCTCCTTGACGTACTCCGGCGACTCCACCGCCAGGTCGTAGCGCAGGCCCGAGGCGATCAGGATCTTCTTCACCCCCGGCAAGGCACGGGCCTTGCGGTACAGCTCGATCAACGAGCTGTGATCGGTGTTGAGGTTCTCGCAGATCCCCGGGAATACGCACGACGGCTTGCGGCAGTGCTTCTCGATGTCGTGGCTCTTGCAGGCGATGCGGTACATGTTGGCGGTCGGGCCACCCAGGTCGGAGACCACGCCTGTGAAGCCCGGTACCTTGTCGCGCATCTCTTCGATCTCGTGCAGGATCGACTCGTGCGAGCGGTTCTGGATGATGCGGCCTTCGTGCTCGGTGATCGAGCAGAAGGTGCAGCCACCGAAGCAGCCACGCATGATGTTCACCGAGAAACGGATCATCTCGTAGGCCGGGATACGCTCCTTGCCATAGGCCGGGTGCGGCACGCGCGCGTAGGGCATGCCGAACACGTAGTCCATTTCCTCGGTGCTCATGGGAATGGGTGGCGGGTTGAACCACACATCCACCTCACCATGTTTCTGCACCAGGGCACGGGCGTTGCCCGGGTTGGTCTCCAGGTGCAGCACACGGTTGGCGTGGGCATAGAGCACTGGGTCGTTGCGCACCTTCTCGAACGACGGCAGGCGGATCACCGATTTCTCCCGGGTCATGCTCGGGCTGTCGAGGATCTGCACCACCTTGGCTTCGTTCGGGTCCTCGACCTCGCCCTTGGCCTGCTCGATGGCGCAGGCCTGGGTATCCTGGGTGTTCACGTACGGGTTGATGATCTTGTCGACCCGGCCCGGGCGGTCGATGCGGGTGGAGTCGATCTCGTACCAGCCTTCTGGCGTGTCACGGCGTACGAACGCGGTACCACGCACATCGGTGATGCTCTCGATCTTCTCGCCGCTGGCCAGGCGCTGGGCCACCTCGACCACCGCGCGCTCGGCGTTGCCGAACAGCAGGATGTCGGCGCTGGCGTCGATCAGGATGGAGTGGCGGACCTTGTCCTGCCAGTAGTCGTAATGCGCGATACGGCGCAGGGAGGCTTCGATGCCGCCGAGCACGATCGGTACGTGCTTGTAGGCTTCCTTGCAGCGTTGGCTGTAGACCAGGCTGGCACGGTCCGGACGCTTGCCGGCCATGCCACCTGGGGTATAGGCGTCGTCGGAGCGGATCTTCTTGTCCGCGGTGTAGCGGTTGATCATCGAGTCCATGTTGCCGGCCGCGACACCGAAGAACAGGTTCGGCTCGCCGAGCTTCATGAAGTCGTCCTTCGACTGCCAGTTCGGCTGGGCGATGATGCCAACACGGAAGCCCTGAGCCTCCAGCAGACGGCCGATGATGGCCATGCCGAACGACGGATGGTCGACGTACGCATCACCGGTCACGATGATGATGTCGCAGGAGTCCCAGCCGAGCAGATCCATCTCCTCCCTGCTCATCGGCAGGAAAGGCGCTGGCCCGAAGCATTCGGCCCAGTACTTGGGATAGTCGTAGAGTGGCTTGGCTGCTTGCATGTCAATGACCGGTGTGATGTGCAGGGAAATCGCGGGCGCGGAATATAGCACAAATTTTGATCAAATCCGACGGCAAAGGTCGGATTCATCGAAAGCGAGGGACGGCTGGAATGCTGTAGGAGCGGCCTTGTGCCGCTCCTACAAGGGTCTATTCGTCGTCGTCGAAGTTGTACATGCCCGGTGCGAGGTTCTCGAAACGGGTGTACTTGCCGATGAACGCCAGACGGATGAAGCCGATGGGGCCGTTACGCTGCTTGCCGATAATGATCTCGGCTATGCCCTTGTGCTCGGTCTCGGGGTGATACACCTCGTCGCGGTAGACGAACATGATCACGTCGGCATCCTGCTCGATCGCACCGGATTCACGCAGGTCGGAGTTCACCGGGCGTTTGTTCGGGCGCTGCTCCAGGGAACGGTTGAGCTGGGACAGGGCGATGACCGGGCAGTTGAATTCCTTGGCCAGGGCCTTGAGGGAACGGGAGATCTCGGAAATCTCGTTGGTCCGGTTGTCACCACTGGAACCTGGGATCTGCATCAGCTGCAGGTAGTCGACCATGATCATGGCGATGTCGCCGTGCTCGCGCACCAGGCGACGGGTACGGGCACGCATCTCCGACGGGCTGATACCGGCGGTATCGTCGATGAACAGCTTGCGGTCGTTGAGCAGGTTGACCGCCGAGGTCAGGCGCGGCCAGTCATCGTCGTCCAGCTGGCCGGAACGCACCTTGGTCTGGTCGATACGCCCCAGCGACGAAAGCATACGCATGATCAGTGCATCGCCGGGCATCTCCAGGGAGAACACCAGCACGGCCTTGTCGCTGCGCAGCACAGCATTCTCCACCAGGTTCATGGCGAAGGTGGTCTTGCCCATCGATGGACGGCCCGCGACGATGATCAGGTCGGCTGGCTGCAGGCCGCTGGTCTTTTCGTCGAGGTCGGTATAGCCGGTGGACAGGCCCGTGATGTCGCTGTCGGAGTTGAACAGCGTGTCGATGCGATCGATGGCCTTGGTCAGCAGTTCGTTGACGCCCACCGGGCCACCCGTCTTGGGGCGGGCCTCGGCGATCTGGAAGATCTGCCGCTCGGCATCGTCGAGGATCTGCGCAGCGTTTCGGCCTTGGGGGTTGAAGGCGTTGTCGGCGATGTCGGTGCTGATGCTGATCAGCTGGCGCAGGGTGGCGCGCTCGCGAATGATCGCCGCATAGGCCTTGATGTTGGCTACCGAGGGGGTGTTCTTGGCCAGCTCGGCCAGGTAAGCCAGGCCGCCGATCTGCGACGACAGGCCTTCCTTGTCCAACTGCTCGTGCAGGGTGACCACGTCGAACGGCTGGTTCTGATCCACCAGCTTGTGAATGGCGCGGAAGATCAGGCGGTGGTCATGCCGGTAGAAATCCCCGTCCGACACCTGGTCCAGCACACGTTCCCAGGCGTTGTTGTCCAGCATCAGGCCACCGAGCACGGCCTGTTCGGCCTCGATGGAATGCGGCGGCACCTTGAGGGCGGCAGTCTGCAGGTCTAGCTGTTCGGGGTTGCTGATCTCGTTCATGTCCACGCGAAGAATCTGGGTGATGAAAAAGACAAAGGGCACGACCTGCTGGAAGCAGGACCGTGCCCGATGTTACCGGCTGGCCCGCAAGGAGCCAACCGATCGCTGCAGCTTAGGCTGCGACGACAACCACGCGTACAGTGGCTTCGACGTCGCTGTGCAGGTGCACGGCTACGTCGTATTCGCCAACCTGGCGGATGGTACCGTTCGGCAGACGAACTTCAGCCTTGGCCACTTCAACGCCGGAGGCGGTCAGGGCGTCAGCGATGTCGTGGGTGCCGATCGAACCGAACAGCTTGCCTTCGTCACCGGCGGTGGCAGTGATGGTCACTTCCAGCTCGGCCAGTTGGGCAGCACGGCTTTCAGCCGAAGCTTTACGGTCAGCAGCGGCCTTTTCCAGCTCGGCGCGACGCTCTTCGAACGCAGCCAGGTTGACGGCGTTGGCAACGACAGCCTTGCCGAAAGGCAGCAGGAAGTTACGGCCGTAACCACCTTTAACTTTTACTTTGTCGCCCAGGTTGCCCAGGTTGGCGACTTTTTCCAGCAGGATCAGTTCCATTTGGTAAAACCTCTTAACTTTTAACCTTCACCGTTCGCGGAGTCGTCACCCTGGTGAGGGGACTTGCGACCGCGAAAATCAATCAGGCTATCGACAATGGCCAGGACCACGAGCAACGGATAGGTCAGCTGCATGAACAGCACCAGCGTCACGTACAACCCCACCAGCCAGAACCTGGCCAGGCGTTTCTGGGCCACCAACCCATGCAGCAGGGCAATGCCCGCGAACATGAGCGGTACGCTGCACAGTGGCGTCAGCAATGCCAGCCCGGAACCGAGGTTCGGGCCGAACAGCATGCAGGCCAACAGCACCAGCATCGGCACCAGGGGAATCCGCACCGCTTGAAACTCGCGGCCGAAACCTCCCGGGTTGTACAACACGGCTTGCCAGTAGCGCCCCAACATCAGGGCCAGCACACTGACAACTTGCAACAGGGCCGCGATCAGGCCGCCGAGCACCGGTACGATGAGGCTTCCAAGGTGTGCCTGTTCCTCTACCGATAACTGCTGGTAGAGGCCGTCGAGCATCTGCGGCAGGGCTTTTTCAAGCGCTCGCGCCAGAGCTTCGATCGGTTCGCGGAACACCGAACCAAGCACAACACCGTACAACAGGCCCAGAGCGATGCTGGACAACAGCACCCGGTTCCAGGAATGCCCGGCGCGCAACAGCGCAGCCAGCCCCAGCGTCCCCAGCAGCACCATCAAGGTGCGTGGCTCGCCGAAGACCCACCAGGCCAACGCCGGCAAGATGCCCCAGACGATGACCGAGGAAGCGTCCTTGAAACCGCGCCGCAGGAACACCAGGCTCCCGGCGGCGGCACTCAACCAGAACAACAGCGGCAATGCCGCACAACCGGCCACCACGATGGAGGCCTGCACACGACCGCGCATGATGAAATCAGCCAACGCTCGCATGCTTATCCCTTGCTACTTGTCGACGACCCGGTCTCAGCGGCCGTGGCTGTCGGTGTAGGGCAGCAGGGCCAGGAAGCGGGCGCGCTTGATAGCGGTAGCCAGCTGACGCTGATAACGAGCTTTGGTACCGGTGATACGGCTTGGAACGATTTTGCCGGTTTCGGATACGTAAGCTTTCAGGGTGTTGAGATCTTTGTAGTCGATCTCTTTCACGTCTTCGGCAGTGAAGCGGCAGAATTTACGACGACGGAAGAAACGTGCCATGTAATAGGCTCCTCAAAAAGGTCCGTGGATTACTCGTCAGCGTTATCGCTGTTGTCGCTGTCGTTGCTGTCGTCGCCTTCGGCGCCATCAGCAGCTTCAGGACGCTCACGACGCTCACGGCGCTCGCTGCGGTTCTCTTCGGCCTTCAGCATCTCGGACGGGCCGGTGACGGCTTCGTCGCGACGGATGATCAGGTTACGGATCACGGCATCGTTGTAGCGGAAGTTGTCTTCCAGCTCGGCCAGGGCCTTGCCGGTGCACTCAACGTTCAGCATCACGTAGTGAGCCTTGTGAACGTTGTTGATGGCGTAGGCCAGCTGACGACGGCCCCAGTCTTCCAGGCGGTGGATCTTGCCGCCGTCTTCTTCGATCAGCTTGGTGTAACGCTCAACCATGCCGCCGACTTGCTCGCTCTGGTCCGGGTGAACCAGGAAGATGATTTCGTAATGACGCATGAATGCTCCTTACGGGTTAGTAGTCTGCCAGCACCCTGGTCAGACAAGGAGTGAATGACACTGTATGTCTTGCCTTGAAAAAGAAGGCACATGCGCGCCTGCCTGCTTGGCAAGGGGCGCAATTGTAGAGAAGGCGGGGGACACAAGCAAGGCTATTGGCGATTATTTGAACAGCCTGAAACCATTCCCGGCCGCAATACCGCCATCGCCGGCAAGCGGGCTCCTATAGGGACCTCTGTAGGAGCCGGCTTACCGGCGATAGAGCCATCACACTCAGCGCTTGCCCTGACGCTGGCGCACGGCCTCGAACAAGCACACGCCGGTGGCCACCGACACGTTCAGGCTGCTCACGCTACCGGCCATCGGCAGCTTGACCAGGAAATCGCAATGCTCGCGGGTGAGACGGCGCATGCCCTTGCCTTCGGCCCCCATGACGATGACGATCGGCCCGGTCAGGTCCTGCTGGTACAGCTCCTGCTCGGCCTCGCCGGCGGTGCCGACGATCCACAGGCCTCGCTGCTGGAGTTTTTCCAGGGTACGGGCGAGGTTGGTCACGGCCACCAGCGGGATCACCTCGGCGGCGCCGCAGGCAACCTTACGCACCACGGCGGTCAAGGTCGCCGACTTGTCCTTGGGGATGACTACCGCAGTCGCGCCGGCGGCATCCGCGGTACGTAGGCAGGCACCGAGGTTGTGCGGGTCGGTGACGCCATCGAGCACCAGGATCAGCGGCGGCTGCTCGGCGCGCTCGAGCATCTCGTCGAGCATGGCCTCGCCCCAGACCTGACTGGGGCTGACCTCGGCGACCACGCCCTGGTGCACGCCCTCGACCCAGGCGTCCAGCTCACGGCGTTCGGCCTGGCCGACCGGCACGCGGTTTTCCGCGGCCAGCTCCAGCAGGGCCTGGACACGCGGCTCGCTGCGCCCTTCCGACAACCAGATCTGCTTGACCCGCTTGGGATGGTGCTGCAGCAGGCCTTGGACGGCATGTACGCCGTAGATTTTTTCCAGCTGGCTCATGACTTCTTGCCTTTACGCGGCGCGCCGGACTTCGACGGCCCCTTGCGATGCTTGGTCGGCTTGCCGGACGCCTTGGCGCCCTTCTCCGACTTGCCGCTGGCGTGGCTGTGGCGGGCCTCGCTCATCAGCGCCTTCTTCATTTCGCGGCTCTTGCGCACTTCGGCGTTGCGCTGCACGGCGTCCTTGGGGAAGTACGCCTCGGACGCCTCGCTCTTGCGGCTGCGCGGCTTGGGCGAAATCTTCGGCTCCGGTGCAGGCTCGACGGTGGCAGTAGCGGCTTGCGGGGCGGCACCACGCGACTTGCGGCCGACCGGGGCGGCGACGGCCTGCTCGGACATTTCGAAGTCGATCTTGCGCTGCTCCAGGTCGACGCGCATGACCTTGACCTCGACCGTATCGCCCAGGCGGAAGCTGCGCCCGCTGCGTTCGCCGGACAGGCGGTGATGCACCGGGTCGAAGTGGTAGTAGTCGCCCGGCAGGGCGCTGACATGCACCAAGCCTTCGACATAGATGTCGGTCAGCTCGACGAACAGGCCAAAGCCGGTCACCGCGGTGATCACCCCTGGGAAGGTCTCGCCGACGCGGTCACGCATGTATTCGCACTTGAGCCAGTTGACCACGTCGCGGGTGGCCTCATCGGCGCGCCGCTCGGTCATCGAGCACTGCTCGCCCATCTGCTCGAGGGCATTCTCGTCGTACGGGTAGATCCGCGCCTTCGGGATGCTCATGGCGCCGGCACGCTTGACGTGCGGAGTGTCGACCTTCGAGCGGATGACGCTGCGGATGGCGCGGTGGACCAGCAAGTCCGGGTAACGGCGGATCGGCGAAGTGAAGTGGGTGTAGGCCTCGTAGTTCAGGCCGAAGTGGCCATTGTTCTCGACGCTGTACACCGCCTGGCTCAGCGAGCGCAGCATGACGGTCTGGATCAGGTGGAAGTCCGGGCGCTCGGCGATGCTCGCCAGCAGGGCCTGGTAGTCCTTCGGCGAAGGCTCCTTGCCCTTGTGCAGTGACAGGCCCAGCTCGCCCAGGAAGGCGCGCAGTTTTTCCAGGCGCTCCGGCGGCGGGCCGTCGTGCACGCGGTACAGGGCCGGGACGCCATGCTTTTGCAGGAATTCGGCAGTCGCGACGTTGGCCGCCAGCATGCATTCCTCGATCAGCTTGTGGGCGTCGTTGCGCACGGTCGGGCGGATTTCATCGATCTTGCGGTCTTCACCGAAGATGATGCGGGTTTCCTGGGTCTCGAAGTCGATGGCGCCACGGGTATGGCGAGCAGCCACCAGCGCCTTGTACAGCGCGTAGAGGTGCTTGAGGTCCGGCAGGACGGCGCTGTACTCCTCGCGCAGGGCCTTGCCTTCGCGGGTGCGGGCATGCTCGAGCATGCTGCTGACCTTGTTGTAGGTCAGGCGCGCATGGGAGTGGATGACGCCTTCATAGAACTGGTAGTCGACCATTTGGCCGGCCTTGTTGATGGTCATTTCACAGACCATGGCCAGGCGATCGACGTGCGGGTTCAGCGAGCACAGGCCGTTGGACAGCTCCTCGGGCAGCATGGGCACGACGCGCTCGGGGAAGTACACCGAGTTGCCGCGCTGCTGCGCCTCGACGTCCAGGGCCGAACCCAGGCGCACGTAGCTTGAGACATCGGCGATCGCCACGTACAGGCGCCAGCCACCGGAGAACAGGCGCAGCTTGCCCAGCGGTTCGCAATAGACCGCATCGTCGAAGTCGCGGGCGTCCTCGCCGTCGATGGTGACGAACGGCAGGTGGCGCAGGTCGACACGCTTCTCCTTGTCCTTCTCCTCGACTTCGGAGCGGAACTTGCGCGCTTCCTTGATCACGTCCTTGGGCCAGACATGCGGGATGTCGTAGCTGCGCAGAGCGACATCGATCTCCATGCCCGGCGCCATGTAGTTGCCGATGACCTCGACCACGTCGCCCTGGGGCTGGAAGCGCGGCGTCGGCCAGTGGGTGATCTTGATCTCGACGAACTGGCCGATCTTGGCCCCCCCGTTACGCCCGGCAGTGACCAGCACTTCTTGCTGGATCTTCGGGTTATCAGGGGTCACGTAGCCGATGCCGCCTTCCTCGAAGTAACGGCCGACCACGCTCTCGTGGGCGCGGGAAATGATTTCAACCAACACGCCTTCGCGGCGGCCACGGCGGTCGACCCCCGAGACGCGGGCAAGGCCGCGATCGCCGTCGAACACCAGGCGCATCTGCGCGGGGCTGAGGAACAGGTCCTCGCTACCATCGTCGGGAATAAGGAAGCCGAAGCCGTCACGGTGGCCGGAGACGCGGCCGCAGATCAGGTCCAGCTTGTCCACCGGGGCATAGGTGCCGCGCCGGGTATAGATCAGCTGGCCGTCACGCTCCATGGCGCGCAGGCGACGGCGCAGGGCTTCGATCTGGTCTTCGTCGTGCAGGCCGAACTCTGCGGCCAGCTCTTCGCGGGCGGCGGGCTCGCCACGGTCGGCAAGGCGCTGCAGGATCAGCTCACGGCTGGGAATGGGATTCTCGTATTTTTCCGCTTCGCGAGCGGCCTCGGGATCGAGGGATTGCCAATCGGCCATCAGAAGGGGTTCACCTTGGGGTATATAGATAGGAATTCTGGCATAGGCGTATTGAAACCGGAAATGTCAGCCTTGGACAGCCCCAGCGGCATGTCCGGTGTGCGGGAATAGGCCTGCGGAATCAACAAGTTGAATTTTTTGAAATTTTTTTGAGCTGGGGGCTTTACAGCCCTCAGGAGCGTCCGTATAGTGCGCACCACAACGACGGACAACCCCGAAGTTGTAGTAGAGATGAGCGGCGCTGTAAAGCATCTTTTATCTCGAATGTGTGCCCAGGTGGCGGAATTGGTAGACGCGCTGGTTTCAGGTATCAGTGGCTTAACGGCCGTGGAAGTTCGAGTCTTCTCCTGGGCACCAATGATTTTCAAGTAACAGATGACCAAGGATCTGTTACTACTGTGTGAAAGCGAACGATTGTCGCCTCACCAGACGATGTAAAGCTTTGCCCAGGTGGCGGAATTGGTAGACGCGCTGGTTTCAGGTATCAGTGACTTAACGGTCGTGGAAGTTCGAGTCTTCTCCTGGGCACCATACAAAAACCCACTAGCTTGCTAGTGGGTTTTTTCTTGCATGCGTTTTTTACCTCCCCAGGTCCCCCTTGTAGAAGCGGCCAGGCCGCCCTCACCCTTTGGTCTGCCCCTGAATTTTCCTTCATACGGCCACTTGAGAAACGATTTCGTTTACCATTGTTTCCAAATATGTAGCCGTAAGCGAGGAAGTACCCGCATGACGATCCGCCCGCAATTGCTGATGCGCAGCCTGGCCACCGTTGTTCTCGGCCTGGTGATCGGCGCACCGGCCGCCCTGGCTGACGACCCGGTCACCTTGACCCTGTACAACGGCCAGCACAAGGAAATCGGTGAAGCCATCGCCAAGGCCTACGAGGCCAAGACCGGTATCCACATCAATATCCGCAAGGGCAGCAGCAACCAGCTGGCCAGCCAGATCATCGAGGAAGGCGACCGCTCCCCGGCCGACGTCATCTATACCGAGGAATCCCCGCCCCTGAACAACCTGGGCGAGCTGGGCCTGCTGGCCAAGATCGACGACGCCACCCTGAACATGCTGCCCAAGGAATATGTCGGCGCCAACGGCACCTGGATGGGCGTCACCGCACGCACCCGCGTGGTGGTGTACAACCCCAAGAAGGTCGACGAAAAAGACCTGCCGACCACCGTGATGGATTTTGCCAACCCCGAGTGGGACCGCCGGGTCGGCTACGTGCCCACCAGCGGCGCCTTCCAGGAGCAGGCCGTGGCCATCCTCAAGCTGCACGGCCGTGAAGCCACCGAGGAATGGCTGACCGGCCTCAAGGCCTTCGGCAAGACCTACACCAACAACATGGTTGCCCTCAAGGCCGTGGAGAAAGGTGAAGTCGATGCCGTGCTGGTGAACAACTACTACTGGTATGCCCTCAAGCGCGAGCGCGGCCAGCTGGACACCCGCCTGTACTACCTGGCCGACGGTGACGCCGGCAACCTGGTGACCATCTCCGGCGCAGGCGCGGTCAAGGCCAGCAAGCACCCCAAGGAAGCCCAGGCCCTGCTCAACTGGATGGCCAGCGAAGAAGGCCAGCGCGTGATCACCCAGACCACCGCCGAGTACCCGCTGCACAAGGGCATGGTTTCCGACCAGGGCCTGAAGCCGTTCGAGGACCTGCGCCCGCCGAAGATCACCCCGGCCGACCTGGGTAATGCCGAGGAAGCCCTGGAGCTCGAGCGCGAGGTCGGCCTGCTCTGATGACCGCCGCCCTGCCCCAAGCGGCCTTGCCGCGCTTCGTGCCACGCCGCAAACGCCCCTCCATCTGGGTCGTGCTGCCGGTCCTGTTCCTGGTGGCGATGAGCGTGCTGCCATTGCTGTATGTCGGTACCAAGGCCTGGGAGGCCGGCTGGCATGAAGCCTTGCGCCTGCTCTGGCGGCCATTCGTCTGGGGCCTGCTGCGCAACACCCTGATGCTGATGGCCGGGGTGACAGCACTGTGCATGGTCGTCGGCCTGGCCCTGGCCTGGCTGCTCGAGCGCAGCGACCTGCCGGGTCGCCGTCTCTGGGGCGTGGTGCTGTGCCTGCCGTTCGCCGTGCCGTCGTTCGTCAGCAGCTTCACCTGGGTATCGCTGAGCTCGGACTTCGAAGGCCTGGGCGGGGCGATCCTGGTCATGGCGCTGTCCAAATACCCACTGGTATTCCTGCCGGTGGCGGCGACCCTGCGTAACCTGGATACCTCCCTGGAAGAGTCGGCACGCACCCTGGGCTGCAGCCGCTGGGGGGTATTCCTGAAAGTCACCCTGCCGCTGTTGTGGCCTTCGATGCTGGGCGGCGCACTGCTGATCGCCCTCCACATGCTGGTGGAGTTCGGCGCACTATCGATCCTCGGCCTGCAGACCTTCACCACGGCGATCTACCAGCAGTTCGAGCTCGAGTTCAGCAATGCCAACGCAGCCATGCTTTCGGCAGTGCTGCTGGCGCTGTGCCTGGCGATGCTCTGGCTCGAACTGCGGGTACGCGGCAAGGCGCGCCATGTGCGCATCGGCCAGGGCGTGGCACGCCGCGCCCAAGCGGTGAAACTGCGCGGCTGGATGCCGGCGGCCCAGCTGTTCTGCCTGGCCTTGGCGGTACTGGGCAGCGGCATTCCGTTGGCGATGCTTGGCTACTGGTTGAGCGTTGGCGCCTCGGCCGCCTTCCCGGTGGCCGAGATCGGCAGAGCATTGCTGACCTCGCTGTCGGTGTCCCTGGGTGGCGCCGGTTTCTGCGTCCTCTTGGCATTGCCGATCAGCTTCCTGGTGGTGCGCTACAAAGGCCGCCTGGCGATCTGGGCCGAACGCCTGCCCTACCTGTTGCATGCCCTGCCAGGCCTGGTTATCGCCCTGACCCTGGTGTTCTTCGCCCTGCACTACGTGCCGGCGCTGTACCAGACCACCGCGCTGCTGATCCTGGCCTATGCCCTGTTGTTCCTGCCCCTGGCCCAGGCGCCAGTGCGCACGGCACTGAACAAGGCCTCGCCAACCCTGGAAGAAGCCGCCCGCACCTTGGGCTCGAGCAGCTTCGGCGCCTTCTGCCGGGTCACCCTGCCGATCATCTTCCCTGCCCTGGCGGCGGCCTTCGCCCTGGTATTCCTCGATGCCATGAAAGAGCTGACCGCGACGCTACTGCTGAGCCCGACTGGCATGACCACCCTGGCCACCGAGGTGTGGGCGCATACCGCCAACGTCGAGTTCGCGGCGGCGGCGCCTTATGCGGCGTTGTTGATTGTGGTGTCTGGGTTGCCGGTGTATCTGCTGACTACGCGGATGTATTTGAACAAGGCTTGAGAGCTTGCCCAGGCTGCCATGTGGCCTGGGTTTCACCATCACAGCTAACTTCTACCGCTCAAGACATTGTCCAAAGATGAGCAATCACACCCTACAAGACAAGCTATATGCATAGTCAAATAGTGGCTTGCCCAGAATGCCCAGTGAACTTACGAGAAGTATCGAGAGCCGTTTACTTCAGCCTCGTATTTTCTCGATAGATTTTCAAGAATCGATAGATGAGATATAACATTAAAATAAAAACACAAAAATTTAGAGCAATAAAAACTGACTTTACACTCGCCTCATAAAAATAAATGAGAAGCCACGTTAGAAACAGCCCTACCCCATTAAGGCAGACCATTGTGGCAATGGTAGGGGCCCAAGAATCACCAAGACTTCGCAACGTCATCCTAAGCACAACGTACACAAACTCAAAAATCAGAAATGGCACTGAAATTTTTATATTATGGCCAATTAATTCCGCCACCGCCAAATCTGACGTGTAGAGCCTAGCCACATACCCAGACAGAAAGAAACAGACGATTAGGCATGGGATCATCAAGCACCCACCAAACTTAAGCCCTTCCAGCAGATTTTCTTTTGCCGCCAAACTATTTCTACCGGGAGCAACTCCCGCAACGCGTATGGCAACGGCATTCCCCACGCCAATTGATATCATATAAATCAAACTCAAAAAATGCAAAGATGCCTGATAGGCTGAAAGCCCAAGACTTCCTAGGCCGCTTGAGATTAATGACAATGCAAAATACAAAAAACTCTCACCGGCAAAACACAACGCTAGTGGAGCCCCCTTAACCATGAAGGGAATGACTTTCGCCTTTCGAAAATAAAATAAAATTGACCTTTTGCTTCCTCTTCTCGCAGCGCTAGAAACATATACCAACAGTAAAAATACCATTATCCAGCGCATTAAAATATATATAAAAACAAACAAACTGAACGACACTGACAAATTGGCGTATACGTAACCTAATCCAGCCAGCATGAATATAGCATTCGACAGCCAGACAAACTTAACCTCATACCCCGGACGACCGATTGCATTTAAATAGCTAAAGGCGACAATTTGGCAGTAGATTGCGGGAAGCGATAGCGACATTATCAAGAGCCCTAGACTTATAGGCGTTAACAATCCTGCCAACCCATGCCACATCATCGAAAAAACCAGAATACCTCCGAAGATAGAAAAGGCTACTGTTAAAGCTACCCTCAAGCCCGTTGCAAGCAAGATACTAGCTTGCTCTTTGGCATTTCCTTTGAGGCCCGCAGCATCAATCATAAGTGTAGAGAATAAACCAATTCCAACTACGGTAGAGAACGAAATGAACGCCCATGCGAAAGACGCTTGACTTAACGATTTAGGTAAGAAGTGTCCCACGAATGACAAGAACAGAAATGAGGACGCCATGTCTCCCAGCCTTGATATTATAAGAGGGCCGGCCAATGTTGCGACTGTCATGATGACTGTATCTCTGAAAGTAAGTCTGCGTATACTTCTGCTTCCCAATCTGATATTCGGTTGAACCCAAGCACCCCCAAAAAGCTGGAAAATATTCGTCCAAATAGAAAATGCAAAGACAAATTTCTAGCGTCAAATGCGGCAAACTTGGACAAATTGATCGACCGCCCCTTATTAATGATATTTATTGTCTTATTATTCCATTTTACTGTCTCGCGATCTCCAGATTCGAACAAGCCTCTGACGGATGACTCAAACTCATCATCGTATGATGTAACCACGGATATATATGAATTATCTTTTAGCGCCGCGAGCACCATCGGAGTAACTCCGTGTTGACCAGACATAGCAAAACAATAATCAAACTTATCAACAGTCGTGCTTAGCTGCGAGCGTGTAAATGTCTTAAACCCTTCTGTCGCTGCCATAAACAATCAGCCGTTGTCGATATCAACCACGCCTATGTTCTTAACGCCTTTAGCGCGCAACCCGAAGCACAGCGAGCGTCCGATGCGTCCATACCCGACGACTAATATAGATCGATATGCAGACCAGTCGGGTATAAACGACCCCACATGCCCTACGGTAATGTTGGCGACCATGACATTTTCTGCCATTTTATAGGAGTCGTATGCTACAGACTTGAATCCCATTGACGTCAAATAGTAATTTGTATTTTTATACTTGATATGTCCATTGGCGGTATCTTCAAGAACCAGGCGAAGGCGGCCACCCAACAACACTGACAGGTCATCTATATAGGGTGCAAAATAACCGCCTATATCAAACAAAATAACAGGAAGATCCGATTGAGATAAAACACCTTTAATCTCATCGACTGTATTCTTGAAATCCGACCTATCCCTAGCCCGCAATATACGTGTCGGATTCGCAACATGACGAAGCAGCGCAGTATTTAAAGAAGACTTTTTCGGTATCAAATAAATGTTTTCAAAAATGGAAATCCAGTGGTTACAGATGCTCAAATTGACAGTAGAGGACAGATGCGAAAAACAAAAAATAACGCACTTACCTAACGCATCACCGCTTGTTGCATCATGTGAAGCCAGTATTCGGGCATAAAATAAACCAGCCATTTTATGTGCACTTAGATATGTCAACCGATTATCAACTGCCGCACTCTGTAAAATACGTTCTACATTACTCATTTGACATCCTGTCTCAATAATAAAATTTTAAAAATCTTTGAGCGCCAAATTAATAAGACAACCGTAGGCTTTGGAGAGAATGCGCAGTGGGAGAACACGCTCATGATCTCTCCTACCGGGTAGGTTTCGTGGACACGCTTCGAAAGTGCTATTGATTGCGGAAAGTAACGCAGCGACATCTTCGCTCAGATCCTGCCGATGGCCAGCGTCGTTACGTTTCATAAAAGCTAACCCGTTCGAGCACTCACCAGGCAGTTTCAGCGCTATTGCCAGATCGATCTCCATCGGGTTTGTAGTGTCTCTTATCCTGGTTTGCTCACTGGCATCTATAATCCTCTCCGTTATGTAGAGAACTCCCAACAAGGCTCGTGCTCTCGCCTCAGTAAATAGCCCCTGCCTCAATGACTGATCCATCTCTGATATAAGTACGCCTAGCTCACCGTCGGAAACAATTTCTCTATTTTTTGTTATGGTTTCCCATTCATTGCTGGACAATATACCCTTAAAGGGCAACATCAACTTTAGCTCTGCAATATAGTTGGAGAAACTACTATTCATAGTATCACCACCTTTTGGGTTGGCGTATCCATGTAAATATTTTTACCCAAGAGGGAGCAAGGGCCTTGCGATGAACGCTCTATGAAAACTGCTGGAATCCCACTATTTCTAGCAAGCGCAGCTCTCAGAAAAAAATCACCGCGTGACTTACCATAAAAAATAAAACCTTCCGGCAATGTCGAACAATCAAATGGAAGTTCGGTATCACTCAAGCACAAGCAGATACTACCGCGCCTCCAGCCATTTCTACCTTCTTCTACAATTCCGACGGATGTCCCTGGCACCTCGCAAGCACCACTTGTAATTTCAAAGTCATCGGCGGCTGAAGAGAAATCCTCGCACGCGTCCAGGATGCAGGCTTGTTCATCAACATCAATTAGATAGAGCGCAGTATCTCCTGCCGTAGCATAGCGAGCCCCCGGCGTATTCAAATCAGCGACAAAGGAATCTTTTATTTCTGGGGTGATGGCTTTAGCACTCAGTAGCAATTCCGGCCCAAGCCAGCGGTGTTTCGTAGCCAGTCCCCCGGAAAAAATAAATCCGTTGACACTTTCAAGTGCTGTGATCGCTCTAAAAAGTTCGACGCCGTTAGCCTTTAGATACGCGTTTTTGGCCTGAGTATATTGGGGCTGGCTTAGAATATCCTCAACAGTGATCGAACTGTCTGCCGACAAATTAGCTAAGCCGTAAATACCGCTTAATCGACTATACACATTTGACAAATCACCTGATTTCAACCCATATTTCAAGAAACGTAATGCGATGCCTATGGGCTGTGTGCCTGAACGGTTATGCATAACTGCCCCATCACACGCCGCATATTGCATTGTATTAAAAACCACCTTTCCACTTGAGACAGCAGTAAAGCTAACCCCTGAACCCACGTGGCATATAACGCCATTAAAATCACTCGTATTGAAGTCTTTGCGCATCTGCGCTAAGCACGCTTTCACTGCAAGGCCATGGTAACCATGCGCGTAAAGTCCATAGCGCCGTATCGTGGGATGATCGAAAGGGATTTTACTTTCATTGTGAAGTGACAGATCGTCATTAATCTGATCGCGCACCATTAGTTGCTCTGCGTCTGGAAATGCCTGCTTCGCTTCACGAAGCACCTCCAAGCACAGCCTATTGTGGCGAGAGCTTAAATAGTCATTGAATATCATTCTTACTTCATTTTTTTCGGTAAATCTTTCGACCCTCTTGCCAAACCCGGCAAACTTGACTCGGTGACCAATGAGCTCTGGCATGGGCCATTTTAGCTCTCGCAGCACCCTGACGGCTTCGCTCAGAATCACGGATGCAGCCATCCCAAGGTTGTCACCGATTGATACTTGATAGAGCCGATCAGGATAACTGTTTAGACGATTATATTTGACCTTTACCACTTGGCGCTCCAAGCCTATAAAGTTTATATTTATATCGACCCGCCCTCTATCGAAGAACGTTGACGTCTTGACCGAAGAGCTTCCGACGTTAATTGCCATTTTGCAGCGAGCATCCAACCTATCAGCGCCCATTTATTTTAATCCCAATCTTTCAAGAGGCTACTTAGCGAGGGCGTATCCTCCGCTGCAAAAAATTTCTTCCTAAAATAATATTCACACGTGGAAATTTTGTGCTCGGTATGTTGTCTGCTATTAAATTCATGATTCAACGCAACCAGTGACTTTTCAGCAGAGGGGTACACTGGGTTTTGCGCCAGCAGTCCCTCAATGGCAACAAACACCTTATCCATATAAACCAATGCATCCTCAATGTATTGCCTGCACGCGTCTTCCGTCGCGGCGCCACGTCGAGCGAGCTCAAAAAAAGCACTTTTAATCTCATCATAGCCTTCAACTCGGAATACATTTGAATAGACCCATTTCGGGTGTTTGTTAGTAATGCCTGTTAAATAAGTGAAGCTCATCGTGGTTTTCAGCAGCATGTCACGAGTGATTTCGCATCCCATCCACCAATTTCCCGATTGCCAGCATCCTTGAACGTCTTGAAATGCGTAGAAGACCGGTAGCTTTTCACGGTGAGCAATGTATATATGCTTATCGCGAGGTATCCGACCTTTAAGATCCTCGAACTTTTTTTCTTCCGCTAATGCGAAGCCCGTCAAAGAGCGGTGGATAACGTTGTTTTCTCGCTCAAGTAAAACGGGGGAATACAAAAACCGCTGGTCGGACTGAACGTCTTCGAACGCCACCTCAACCTTCGAGATAATATCTGCGACCTCGGAGAACGTAATATAGTCAGTATCGATATGAAGTCCGCTCTCACCATAAAAATCAGTGGTATTATGGACTTCCTCATTTTTCGTTAGAAAGTGATAATTGATGTCCGTCACGAGCGCATGCCCGCTGGACTTAACATCTTCGGCTTTAGGCCTTTCTTCACATAACACAATGCAGTCTATATCAGAGTGCGCGGTACCAATTCCCTCGATAAGGGTTCCAGAAACAATGAGAATGCTCCCCTCTTCGAGACGTACTCGTTCACGCAGGTAACGTTTAGGAATTACAACAGCCCCATTCAATATAGATATTTCATTCTCACCGACCTCTGAGCTTGCCAGTTTTATGAGCGTATCGTGCATATTAACCTCGATCTCTTCCTGCGATAGACATGCGATAGCGACGCACTAAGGCTGAAGCCCTAGAACAGAGAGTTGTACTAGATTATCGAAGGCGCGCAGTTCCAGGCCCCGTACGCAAACAGATGTTCGCTCATGCGGAACTGTCCCCAGCTATGAGTTGCGATGAATGAGAAAGCTCTAAACTTCGAGCCTCGCCCGAACGTCCATACGTTTTACCATCACAGCGTTCCTTTCCGTTGATAACAGGCTGACAAAACAAATGTTAGAAGACGCTGACTCTAGAGATTACGTTCAGAGCCTAGCTCTCTATGTATAGAGCTGCAATGGTGGTCAGCTGAACAAAGCCAACTTGGGAACTTTCCTACAACTTTTCGTCTAGAAGTGGCTTGACCGCGTAAATGGATATTTCGCGCTCTACTTGAGGGTCGCGCAGACGGCTTTATCTGTGAATACTGGCGCAAGGGCTTCGCCCTTGATTGCGGGGCAAGCCCACTTCCACAAGCCCCCGCAAAATCAAATAGTTATGCGTTGCGCTATGGAGCGAGCTCGCCCAGCTATCTAGCTCAGGCCTTGAACTGCCCCAGGCTCGCCCGCAGCTGCGCCGCCAGGTCGTCCAGTACCTTGCTGCTGGCGGTGGTCTGCATCACCACCTCAGCTGAGCGTTCGGCCTGAGCATGGATGTTCTCGACCCGCCCGCGCACTGCCTGCGCTCCATACGCCTGCTGCTCGGCAGCGCGGGTGGCCAGGCCGATGGCCGCGTGCACCTGCTCCACCGCCGCCTGCACCGACTGCTGGCGGCGTTCGTTGTCGCGCAGCACCAACAGGCCCTCGCTGGCCTGGCGCCCGGCCTGGCCAATAGTGTCTACCGCCTCCTTGGCGCCCTTTTGCAACGCTGCGATGTGCGCCTGAATGTCGCCCGTCGAACTCTGCGTCTTGCTGGCCAAAGCGCGCACCTCATCGGCGACTACCGCGAAACCACGTCCGGTCTCACCGGCCCGCGCCGCCTCGATGGCGGCATTGAGGGCCAACAGGTTGGTCTGCTCCGCAATGCCGTGGATCACGGTCAGCACCACCTCGATCTGCTCACTTTGCTTGGCCAGACGCTCGATCACCTGGGAGCCGGTTTCCACTTCACCGGCCAGATTCTCGATCAGCCGTGCCAACTGGGTCGAGGCGCGGCTGTTTTCATCGGCAGCGCGGCGAATGTCCACCACCTGCTGCAACGCAGCCTGCATGGCCTGGCTTTCGGCCTGGGCTTCATCGGCCATGCTGGAAAGGTCGCGCAGGCTGGCGGCCACCTCGTCGCGCTGCAGCGCAGCAGCGGCATCGGCGCCGGCATTGCGCTGGGCCATGGTGCCGATCTCCAGGCCCGTGCGCTGAGCCACCTCGCCCGCTTCGCGGACGATGGGCTGCAACTTGTCGACGAAGCGGTTGACCGCCGAGGCCATGTCGCCGATCTCGTCGCGGCTGTCGAGCGTTACCCGCTTGGTCAGGTCGCCCTCGCCTGCGGCGAGATCGTCCAACGCCCTGATCAACAGGCGCAGCTTGCTGACCACACGCCGCCCCAGCACCACTGCTACCACCAGCAGCACACCCAAACCTACCAGCACCAGGCCCAGGCCGATGCGCCAGCGCAGGTCGGCAGCAGCGTCGCGCACGGTCTGCGCGGTGTTGGCCTGCATGGCGGCAGCGCTGCCCTGGGCAGCTTCCAAGCGCGAACGCAGGGCCTTGCCGCTGTCGGCCGCCGCCGCCACCAAGCTCTCGCCAACCAGTTGCTCGCCGCTGGCGATCAGGGCGGCGAAACGCTCATCCAAGGCGCTGAGCTGCTGCTCCACCCCTGCCGTGGACACCCCCATCACCACTTTGCCGATCTCGGCACCGTTGGGGTTGATGGGGGCCTCGACGAAGTACACCGAGGGGTCTTTGCGCGCCGCATCGAGGACCTTGTCCAGCGCCCGCTCGCCCTGCCCTTTCTCGAGCAAAGCCTTGTTGATGGGGTTCTGCCGGTTCAGGTAGCGGGTCAGGTGCTGACCCTGAGCGTCGTCGTAGATGACGAACAGCACGTTGGGATTGCGTTGGGCGCGGCGGGAGAAATCGGAAAGCGTGGGAACATCGTTGTCCCAGATGGCACGCGGCGCCACCGAGGCCAGCAGCTCGGCCATGTCATTGGCCGAGTCCTTGAGGTTCTTTTCAAGGGTGGTGCGCAATTGTTGCTGTTCGCTTTCCAGGCGCGCCGACAGACCTGCGCTCAGGCGTTGGCGGGTGCTGGCAGACAGGCTGTCCAGGCCCGTGCGGACGTCCTGGCCGGCTTGCTCGAGCTCCGTGGCGAGCTTGCGGCTGTCGTCGCCCAGGCGTTCGCCCAGTTCCGCCTCCAGGGCAGTGACCGTGCTTCGGGTCAGTGCGACGGCGACCAGGACCTGCACCAAAAGAGCGATACCGAGGGCAACAAACACAGGCCGCAAGAGGCGGCTTCGTAACAGTGAAAGGATGGCAGACACGTTGTAACTCCCGTGTTCTTGGCGCCATTACTTTGATGGCACCTACGGGCGTTTCATGCAGCAAGGGTTGTGCCGGGAGAGGCGGAGGATAGTGCCAAGGTTCAGCAAGGAAGTGCTCTGTACTGGCCCAATCGCCGGCAAGCCCTGTAGGGCCACCGCTCCCACCTGGATGGGTTGACGTCGTACTGTGGGAGCAGGCTTGCCAGCGATTGGGCCCGGTGCCGGCGAACCTGCAAATAAAAACGCCGCAGCCCCTTTCGAGGCCGCGGCGTCGGATCAGCCGAAGGGCAGATCAGGCAAACGGATGACGCAGGACGATGGTCTCGTTGCGGTCCGGGCCAGTCGAGATGATGTCGATCGGTGCGCCGATCAGCTCCTCGATGCGCTTGATGTAGGCGCGAGCGTTGGCCGGCAGCGCTTCCAGGGTCTTGGCACCCAGGGTCGACTCGCTCCAGCCCGGCAGCTCTTCGTACACCGGCTGCAGGCCGATGTAGCTGTCGGCGTCGGTCGGTGCTTCGATGACAGCGCCGTTCTCGTCCTTGTAGCCCACGCAGATGTTGATGGTCTCCAGGCCGTCCAGCACGTCCAGCTTGGTCAGGCAGATGCCCGAGATGCTGTTGACGTCGATGGCGCGACGCAGGATCACGGCATCGAACCAGCCGCAACGGCGGGCGCGACCGGTGGTGGAGCCGAACTCATGGCCGCGCTTGGCCAGGGTGGCGCCGGTTTCGTCGAACAGTTCGGTCGGGAACGGGCCGGAACCGACACGGGTGGTGTAGGCCTTGGTGATACCCAGGATGTAGTCCAGGTACATCGGGCCGACGCCGGAACCAGTGGAGATACCGCCGGCGGTGGTGTTCGAGCTGGTGACGTACGGGTAGGTACCGTGGTCGATATCCAGCAGCGAGCCCTGGGCGCCTTCGAACATGATGTCCTTGCCGGCGCGGCGCAGGTTGTGCAGCTCGGCGGTGACGTCGAGCATCATCGGCTTGAGCTGTTCGGCGTAGGCCATGCACTCGTCCAGGGTCTGCTGGAAGTCGATGGCCGGCTCTTTGTAGTAGTTCACCAGCTGGAAGTTGTGGTAGTCCAGCAGCTCGCCGAGCTTGGCGGCGAAACGCTCGCGGTGGAACAGATCGCCCACGCGCAGGCCGCGACGAGCCACCTTGTCTTCGTAGGCTGGGCCGATACCGCGGCCGGTGGTGCCGATCTTGGCTTCGCCACGAGCCTTCTCACGCGCCTGGTCCAGGGCCACGTGGTAGGAGAGGATCAGCGGCGCTGCCGGGCTGATGCGCAGGCGCTCGCGTACCGGTACGCCCTTCTCTTCCAGCTTGGTGATTTCACGCATCAGGGCGTCCGGGGCAACGACCACGCCGTTGCCGATCAGGCACTGGACGCCTTCACGCAGGATGCCGGAAGGAATCAGGTGCAGAACGGTCTTCTCACCATTGATCACCAGGGTGTGACCCGCGTTGTGGCCACCCTGGTAGCGCACTACGGCGGCAGCATGTTCGGTCAGCAGATCGACGATCTTGCCTTTGCCCTCATCACCCCACTGGGTGCCCAGGACGACGACATTCTTACCCATAACACTTGTCCTCATTCACGCAAACTTGGTTGCCGGCCTTTTGCCGGCGGAGAAACTCAATGGGTCAGCGGCAGTACCTGCCAGCGCCCGTCTTGCTGAATCAATTGCCGATCACAATCCGCCTCGAGAGCAGCACTCAACGGCTGGCCAGGCAGGGCCTGGACCACACGCTGGCCCTCGTTGCGCAACTGGCAGACCATCTGCCAGAGGGCCGCGTCGCCACTGTCGGGCATCCAGATGCCGCCAGAAGGCAATACGACCTCCGCTCGCCCCAGTGTGACCAGGGTCTTCAAATCCGTGGAGAAACCGGTGGCCGGGCGCGCCCGGCCGAAGTCGGCGCCGATGTCGTCATAGCGCCCGCCCTGGGCGATCGACTGACCGACACCTGGCACGAACACGGCGAACACCACGCCGGTGTGATAGTGGTAGCCGCGCAGCTCGCCCAGGTCGAAATACAGCGGCAGATCCGGATAGCGCGCGGCCAGACGGTCGGCGATCGCCAGCAGGTCGTCCAGCGCCGCCAGCACACTGGCAGGGGCACGGCCCAGGCGCACGCGGGCCTCGGCGAGCACTTCGCGGCCACCGCACAGCTCGGTCAGGGCACGTAGCATGTTGCCCAGGTCCTTTGGCAGGTCAGCGGTCAGCGCCTGCACTTCATCGACGGATTTGCGCTGCAGGGCGTCGAACAACTGCTGCTCGACCGCGCCGGACAGGCCCGCGGCACGGGCCAGGCCGCGGTAGATACCGACATGGCCGAGGTCCATGTGCACATCGGCGACATCGGTCAGCTGCAGCGTGGCGAGCATCAGGCTGATGACCTCGACATCGCTGGTAGGGCTGGCATCGCCGTACAGCTCGGCACCGAGCTGGATCGGGCTGCGCGAGGTGGACAGGGCGCGGGGCTGGGCATGCAGCACGCTGCCGGCATAGCACAGGCGGCTCGGGCCTTCACGGCGCAAGGTGTGGGCGTCGATGCGCGCCACCTGCGGGGTGAAGTCGGCACGAAAGCCCATCAGGCGACCGGACTGCGGGTCGACCACCTTGAAGGTACGCTGGTCCAGGTCCTGGCCGGCACCGGTAAGCAGCGATTCCAGGTACTCGATATGCGGGGTGACGACCAGTTCGTAACCCCAACTCTGGAACAGGTCCAACACCTGGCGCCGCGCGATCTCGATACGCGCGGCCTCAGGCGGCAGTACTTCCTCGATGCCATCTGGCAGCAGCCAGCGGTCTACCGTTGCCATTACGCCATTTCCCCTCTGGTCCGGGCGGCCTGCCCACAGGCGAGCCGTAAGTGAAGCAGGCATTGGCGCACAGCAGCAGGCAGCACTGATCCCAGCGCCACCACCGTACCCAATACCCTCGAATTGCCTTGCGACCTGGCCAAGCCGTCAACTGGCGGCTTGCCAATCAACCTTGCAGACGCAAAAAAGCCGGGAATTTCCCGGCTGACTGATCATACACCGCTTTTCCTTCAGGATGCACCCCGCTTGGCATTTTAGCTGCCGGGCGGGGTGTCTTCAGGCCTGCTTGGTAAAGAAAAGGGGCCGCTTTGCAGCCCTTTCGCGGCACAAGGCCGCTCCTACAGGATTATGCAAGGAGCGGCCTTGTGTCACGAAAGGACCGTGCAGCGGCCCCTCCTATTCAAGCCAACCCGATCAAGGCTTGCTCTTGTCCAGGAAGCGGAAGAACTCGTTCTTCGGATCCAGGACCAGTACGTCGCTCTTGCTCGAGAAGCTCTGGCGATATGCCTGCAGGCTACGGTAGAACGCATAGAACTCTGCATCCTGGGTGTAGGCCTTGGCATAGATGGCAGCCGCCTGGGCATCGCCATCACCGCGGGTCTCCTCCGCTTCGCGATAGGCTTCGGCCAGCAGTACGCGACGCTGGCGGTCAGCATCGGCGCGGATACCCTCGGCCAGCTCGTTACCCTTGGCACGGTGCTCGCGCGCTTCACGCTCGCGTTCGGTGCTCATGCGGTCGAATACGCTGCGGTTCACTTCCTTCGGCAGGTCGATGGCCTTGACGCGCACGTCGATGACTTCGATACCCAGCTCCTTGCTGGCCATACGGTTCAGCGAAGCGGTGATGTCGGCCATCAACGCGTCACGTTCACCGGAGACCACCTCGTGCAGGGTGCGCTTGCCGAACTGGTCACGCAGGCCGCTTTCCAGACGACGGGACAGACGCTCGTCGGCGATCTGCTTGAGACCCGAGGTCGCGGTATAGAAGCGCTCGGCATCCTTGACCCGCCACTTGGCGTAGGCATCGACCATCACCGCTTTCTTCTCCAGGGTCAGGAAGCGCTGGGTCGGGGCGTCCAGGGTCATCAGGCGGGCGTCGAACTTGCGCACCTGGTTGACGTAGGGAACCTTCACATGCAGGCCTGGCTGGACATCCGCCTGGACCACACGGCCGAATTGCAGCAATACCGCACGCTCGGTCTGGGCCACGATGTAGAAGCTGTTCCAGGCCACGATGGCCAGTACGACAGCGGCGATCAGGGCGATCAGCGATTTATTGCTCATCAACGGCTCTCCCTAGAACGCAGCGACTGTTGCTGCTGTTGCATTTCCTGCGCCGCGCGGGCGGCCGCATCGTTGACCGAGGCCGGTACGCTGCTGACCGGAGCGGCCGTGTTGCGGCTGCCTTCAACCATCTTGTCCAGGGGCAGGTAGAGCAGGTTGTTCTGCCCGTCCTTGGCTGTCACCAGGACCTTGCTCGAGTTGCTGTAGACCTCTTGCATGGTCTCCAGGTACAGGCGCTGACGGGTCACGTCCGGTGCCTTGCGGTACTCGGCAACCAGCTTGCTGAAGCGGTCGGCCTCACCCTTGGCGCGGGCGATGACTTCATCACGGTAACCGTTGGCGTCCTCGATGATGCGCTGGGCCTGACCACGGGCTTCCGGCACCACGCCGTTGGCGTAGGACTCAGCCTGGTTGCGCGCACGCTGCTCGTCTTCCCGGGCACGGATCACGTCGTCGAAGGCTTCCTGCACTTCACGCGGGGCTGCCGCGCTCTGTACGTTGACCTGGGTGACGGTGATACCGGTGCGGTAGGTGTCGAGGAAGCGTTGCAGGCGCTCGCGGATATCCACGGCCATCTGCTCACGGCCTTCGGTCAGCACCTGGTCCATCGAGGTGGAGCCCACCACGTGGCGCAGGGCGCTTTCGGTCGCATGCTGGAGGCTGACCTCCGGCTGGTCGACGTTGAGCACGAAGTCCTGCAGGTTGGTGATCTTGTACTGCACGGTCAGCGGCACCTCGACGATGTTCTCGTCCTCGGTGAGCATCTGGCCCTGCTTGCTGTAGGCCCGCTCACGGGTCACGTTCTCGAGGTATTTGCGATCGATCGGCGGGAAGTAGATGTTCAGGCCCGGCCCAACCGTCTCGTAGTACTTGCCGAAGCGCAGCACCACGGCCTGCTCCTGCTCGTCAACCACGTAAACGGCGTTATAAAGCCAGATAGCCGCCAGCACGGCCAGGCCAATGCCCAGCAGGCCCAGGCCGCCACCCTTGCCGATATTGCGGTCGCCACCGCCACCGCGTTTCTTGCCGCTGCCGAACATGCCGTTCAGGCTGTCCTGCAGCTTGCGGAAGGCCTCGTCCAGATCCGGTGGACCTTTCTTGTCGCCACCACCGCCGCCGCCACGGCGGCCGCCCCAGGGATCCTGATTGTTCGAGTTGCCACCCGGCTCGTTCCAAGCCATAGCGCTCTCCATCTGATAAAGCAAAGACGCGCCCACGGCGCGCCGTCCAATGCTACAGAATGCCTGTCTCGGCCGCCCGACGACCTCGACGGGCATTTATTGCAAAGTGTGTTGCTCGATGAACAGTTCAGGCTCCATGCCTTCGCGACTGACCAGGCGATTGAGCTCTACCCGGGGCAGTCGCACGCTCAGCAGGCTGCGACCTTCTTCATCGTGCTCTTCGCCTTGCACCGCGCCCAGAGCGAAGAATTGCGCGCGCAGGCGGGCAAGTCGCTGTTCCAGGCACAGGGTTCCGACATACAGATCATCCCCCAGCAACTCCGCAATCGCCTGGCCAACCAGTTCCAGGCCACGCCCATCACGTGCCGATACCCAGACCCGTTGCGGCTTGCCGTCGGCATCTCGCTGGATCTGCGGCTCGACATCTTCGAGCAGGTCGAGTTTGTTATAGACCTCGAGGATCGGCAAGCCTTCGGCCCCGATCTCGCCCAACACCGCCAACACCTGCTCGATCTGCTCCATGCGCTCGGGCTCATGGGCGTCGATCACGTGCAGCAGCAGGTCGGAGTTGCTCGACTCCTCGAGCGTAGCCCGAAATGCCTCGACCAGCTTGTGTGGAAGGTGGCGGATGAAGCCCACGGTGTCGGCCAACACGATCGGCCCCAGGTCGTCCAGCTCCAGCCGGCGCAGAGTCGGGTCGAGGGTGGCGAACAGCTGGTCCGCGGCGTACACCTCGGAGGCGGTCAGTGCGTTGAACAAGGTGGACTTGCCGGCGTTGGTATACCCCACCAGCGACACCGATGGGATGTCCGCGCGCTTGCGCCCGCGACGGGCCTGCTCGCGCTGGCTGCGGACCTTCTCCAGGCGCGCCTTGATCTGCCGCAGACGTACCCGCAACAGGCGGCGGTCGGTTTCCAGCTGGGTTTCGCCAGGGCCGCGCAGGCCGATACCCCCCTTCTGGCGCTCCAGGTGGGTCCAGCCGCGCACCAGCCGCGTGCTCATGTGCTCGAGCTGGGCCAGTTCGACCTGCAGCTTGCCTTCATGGGTACGCGCCCGCTGGGCGAAAATGTCGAGGATCAGCCCGGTACGGTCGAGCACGCGACACTCGAAGACACGTTCGAGGTTACGTTCCTGACTGGGCGTGAGGGTGTGATTGAAAATCACCAGGTCTACCTGCTCGGCATGGACCAGGTCGCGCAGTTCCTCGACCTTGCCGCTGCCAATCAGGTATTTGGCTGTAGGCTGGTGCCGGGCCACCGTGGCCAGCGAAACGATGTCCGCTCCGGCCGACAGCGCCAGCTCCTGAAACTCCTGCGGGTCTTCGCGCGCCTCAGGGTTCTGACCTTCCAAGTGAACGAGCAGCGCCCGCTCACCACCACCGTGGCGCTCAAAGAACAATGCAGGCTCCTATCAGGCGTTGCCTGGCTCGCTGTCGCCGTGTTCGGAATCGGACGGGCTTGGCAGGCGAACCGGACGGGCAGGAACCACGGTCGAAATGGCGTGCTTGTAGACCATCTGGCTGACGGTGTTCTTCAGCAATACCACGAACTGGTCGAAGGATTCGATCGAGCCCTGCAGCTTGATCCCGTTTACCAGGTAGATGGAAACCGGGACCTTTTCTTTTCTCAAGGTGTTCAAGTAAGGGTCTTGTAGCGAATGCCCTTTTGACATATGCCGCACTCCTGTAAGGATCAATAGTAAAAAAATAATAAAAATCGGTAATTCATGCCGCCCTTTCGCAAGAATAGACGGCAATTGCAGGGACTCAGCTCAATATGGAGACGGCCCCCAGGTATTTCAAGGTGCGGGACAGATTGTCGCAGGCCAGGCTGTCGAGCCATTCCACGCCGGACCAGCCGCGCAACCAGGTGAACTGCCGCTTGGCCAACTGCCGTGTGGCAATGATACCGCGCTCACGCATCTCGTCGGCGGTGAGCTTGCCATCCAGGTGATCCCAGACCTGCCGATACCCCACTGCCCGTATAGACGGCAACCCGGCGTGCAAGTCACTTCTGGCACGCAACGCTCGGACCTCGTCGACGAATCCCTGTTCCAGCATTTGCGAGAATCGTAGCGCAATTCGTTGATGCAAAATGTGACGATCTGTAGGAGCAATCGCCAAACTGGCGACAGTATAGGGCAAATGCCCGCCCGCGCCTGCGTCTGCCGCGCGACTTTCCGCGAATTGACGTTGCCGATGGGCCGTCATGCTCTGGCCGCTCACCCGATAAACCTCCAGGGCGCGGATCAGCCGCTGGGGGTCGTTGGGGTGGATACGCGCCGCCGATTCGGGGTCGACCTCGGCCAACTGCCGGTGCAGTTCGGCCAAGCCCAGCTCGCGCGCCTGGGCCTCGAGCTCGGCGCGCACTGCGGCATCCGCCGCGGGCATGTCCGCCAGGCCATCGACCAGCGCTTTGTAGTAGAGCATGGTCCCGCCCACCAGCAGCGGGATCTTGCCGCGGGCAGTGATCTCGGCCATCGCCTCCAGGGCGTCGGTGCAGAACTGCGCCGCCGAGTAGCTCTCGGCTGGGTCGAGGATGTCGATCAGACGATGCGGATGGGCAGCCAGCACCTCTTTCGAGGGCTTGGCCGTGCCGATGTCCATGCCGCGATAGACCAGCGCCGAGTCGACACTGATCAGCTCGCAGGGCAGCACCTTGGTCAGCTCGATGGCCAGGTCCGTCTTGCCGGCCGCCGTTGGGCCCATGAGGAATATCGCAGGGGGCTTGCCGCTCATGTCATCGACCGCGCAGGAATAGTTTGTCCAGGTCGTCCAGCCCAAGCTGGGTCCAGGTCGGGCGGCCGTGGTTGCATTGACCGCTGCGCTCGGTGTTTTCCATGTCCCGAAGCAGCGCGTTCATCTCGGGAATGGCCAGGCGCCGGTTGGCACGCACGGCGCCATGGCAAGCCATGGTGCCGAGCAGTTCGTTCAGGTGCGCCTGGATGCGGTCGCTGGTGCCGTATTCCATGAGGTCGGCCAGCACATCCTGCACCAGGCGATTGGCCTCGGCCTGCTTGAGCAAGGCAGGGATCTGCCGGATCGCCAGGGTTTCCGGCCCTAGACGCTGCAGCTCGAAGCCCAGGCGCTGGAACCACTGGGCGTGCTCCTCGGCACAATCGGCTTCGCGCTGGCTCAGCGCGAGCGACTCGGGCACCAGCAGCGGCTGGCCGCTCAGGCCTTCGCTGGCCATGGCCACCTTGAGCCGTTCGTACATGATCCGCTCGTGGGCGGCGTGCATGTCGACCAGCACCAGGCCAACGGCGTTCTCGGCAAGGATATAGATGCCCTTGAGCTGGGCCAGGGCATAGCCAAGGGGCGGCACATCGCCCTGGCTTTGCGGCAACGCCACCGGGGCGGCGGCGCCGTTTTCCAGCGGGGCGAAGAACTCGCGGTAGACCGCCTGGGCCTCGGCGACAGGCACCGGCTGCGACGGCCGGGGTGTGTACTGGTATTGGTAGCCCGAGCCGCTACCGCCCGCGAATGCCTGACGCGGCTCGGCCTGGGGCTGCTCGAGCACCGGCGAGGCCAGGCGCATTTCGCCCTGGGGGCCGAACTCGCCAACTTGCAGGCCACTGGGGCGTACGATTTCGCTGGCCGCGGCCGGCGCGGCCAACTGGTCTTCTGGGCGCACGTCCGCCAGGGCACGGTGCAGCGTGCCATAGAGGAAGTCATGGACCATGCGCCCTTCACGGAAACGCACTTCGTGCTTGGTCGGGTGCACGTTGACGTCTACGCCGTTGGGTTCGAGCTCCAGGAACAGCACGAAGGTCGGGTGCCGGCCATTGAACAGCACGTCGCGATACGCCTGGCGTACCGCGTGGGCCACGAGCTTGTCGCGCACGGCACGGCCGTTGACGAAGAAATACTGCAGGTCCGCCTGGCTGCGCGAGAAAGTCGGCAGGCCAACCCAGCCCCACAGGCGCAAGCCATTGCGTTCGACATCGATCGGCAGCGCCTGTTCGAGGAAGCCCGGACCGCAGATGGCGCCCACCCGGCGCGCCCGGGTGATTTCGTCGGGCGCCTCGTGCAAGCTGAGGATGCTCTTGCCGTTGTGGCGCAGGTGAAAGCCCACATCGAAACGCGCCAGGGCCAGGCGACGGATGACTTCCTGCAGGTGATCGAACTCGGTCTTCTCAGACTTCAGGAACTTGCGCCGCGCCGGGGTGTTGAAGAACAGGTCGCGCACTTCCACCGAGGTACCGACGGGGTGTGCCGCCGGTTGCACCCGCGGGGTCATGTCCCGGCCTTCGGTCTCCACCTGCCAGGCCTCGCCGGCACTGGCCGTGCGCGAGGTCAGGGTCAGGCGCGCCACCGAGCTGATCGAAGCCAGGGCCTCGCCACGAAAGCCCAGGCTGAGCACCCCTTCGAGGTCTTCAAGCTCACGGATCTTGCTGGTGGCGTGGCGGGCCAGGGCCAACGGCAGGTCGTCGGCGGCGATACCACCACCGTCGTCACGCACGCGCAGCAGCTTCACCCCGCCCTGCTCGACCTCCACATCGATACGCCGGGCACCGGAGTCGAGGCTGTTCTCCAGCAGCTCCTTGGCCACCGAGGCGGGGCGCTCGACCACCTCGCCGGCGGCGATCTGGTTGGCCAGCCGCGGGCTGAGCAGCTGGATGCGCGAACCACCACTCATTGCTGGGACGCCAGGGTAGTGCCAGGAATGTCGAGGTGCTGGCCAACCTTCAGCTCATCGCTCTTGAGGCTGTTGGTGCTGCGCAGGCTGGCCACGCTGACCTGGTAGCGCACGGCGATCATGGCCAGGGTTTCGCCCGGGCGCACGGTATGCTCGCGCGGCCCCTGGGCGATCTTGCCGCTGTCACGCAGCCAGGCGATGTAGGTGCCCGGTGGCGGGCTCTGCTGGAAGTACTGGCGCACACCGGTATGGATCGAGCGGGCCAGGGCCTGCTGGTGGCTTCGGGTGGCCAGCTTGGCCGCTTCGTTGGCGTTGGAGATGAACCCGGTTTCAACGAGGATCGACGGGATGTCCGGCGACTTCAACACCATGAACCCAGCCTGCTCAACGCGCCGCTTGTGCAGCGGAGTGATGCGACCCATGTTGCCCAGCACCTTCTGCCCCACATCGAGGCTGGAACTCAAGGTGGCGGTCATCGACAGGTCCAGCAGCACACCGGCGAGCATGCGGTCCTTGTCGTCCAGGCTGACGTTGCCGGCGCCACCGATCAGGTCGGAGCGGTTTTCCGTGTCGGCCAGCCAGCGTGCAGTCTCGGAGGTCGCGCCACGGTCGGACAGGGCGAACACCGAAGCGCCGAAGGCGGCCCGCGACGGCGCGGCGTCGGCGTGGATCGAGATGAACAGGTCGGCACCCTTCTTGCGCGCGATCTCGGTGCGCTTGCGCAGCGGGATGAAATAGTCGCCGGTACGGGTCAGCTCGGCGCGGTAGCCTTTCTCGGTGTTGATCTGGCGCTGCAGCTCGCGGGCGATCTGCAGCACGATGTCTTTTTCGTGCTGGCCGCGCGAACCGGAGGCGCCGGGGTCTTCCCCGCCGTGGCCTGCGTCGATGGCGACGACGATGTCACGCTTGCCGCTCGGTGCCGGCGGCAGCTTGATCGCTGGTTGCGCCGGGGTCACCGGCACGGCCGGGGTGCTGGCAGGAGTGCGCGTCGTCGGCGCTGGAGGCGGTGCGCTGGCGGCGATGGCGTCGGCTTCCTGGTCGTACAGGTCGACCACCAACCGGTTGCCGTACTGGGCGTTGGGCGCCAGGGTGAAGCTCTTGGGTGTGACAGCCTTCTTCAGGTCGACCACCACACGCAGGTCGGTGGGGGTGCGCTGGGCCGAGCGCACGCTGCTGATCGGCGTATTGGAAGTGGCCACATTGAGGGCACCGCCCAGGGTGGCGCCATTGATATCGATGACCAGCCGATCTGGCGCGGTCAGGGTGAAGACACTGTGCTGCACGGGGCCAGACAGGTCGAAGACCAGCCGCGTGTTGTCCGGTGCGCGCCACAGACGCATGCTCTTGACTTGTGTGACGGCCAGAGCGTCAACGGTCACCGCTGTCAGCAGCAGCCCCACGACGGCGACCAGTGCGCGTATGCGCATACCTAACCCCATTTACTGTTTGAATTCTGTGGCCAGGGCGGCGCACCAGGCCTCACCGCGCTCCCCCTGCGGCGAAAGGGTCAGCGAACGTCCGCTCGCTTGCGGGCTTATGGTAATGGTCAGGTCGGGCTTTGGCAAAACGCCCGCGCCCTTCTCTGGCCATTCGAACAGGCACAACGGGTCCCCTTCGAAGTAATCGCGGATGCCCATGAACTCCAGTTCTTCTGGATCGACCAGGCGATACAGGTCGAAATGATAGGCCCGCACCTCGCCGATTTCGTAGGGTTCGACCACGGTGAAGGTCGGGCTCTTGACCGCCCCGGCGTGGCCCAGGCCACGGATCAGCCCACGCGAGAGCGTGGTCTTGCCGGCGCCCAGGTCGCCTTCGAGAAAGATCACGCCATGACCGCCGGTCACCTGGGCCAGACGTGCGCCGAACGCCACGGTGGCCGGTTCGTCGGCCAGAAACAAAGTTATGCCTGACACGCTGAATGCTCCTCCAACAACTCACGAATGACCGGAACCAGATCGCTGGCCGCCATGCCCCTGCCCTTGCCCCCCAGGCGCTCGCCGGCGCAGGCATGCAGCCAAACCCCCAGGCACGCGGCCGCCCAGGCATCCATCCCCTGGGCCAGCAGGGCCGCCAGCACGCCGGTCAGCACATCGCCCAGCCCCGCGCCGGCCATTGCCGGGTGGCCACGCCCGCATAAGGCGAGCTCACCGCTGGGGGCGGCAATTAGGGTTCCGGCGCCCTTGAGCACGCAGATGCTGGCATGCTTGCGCGCAAGCTTGCGGGCAGCGCCCGGCCGGTCGGCCTGCACCGCCTCGGTGGAAATACCCAGCAGGCGCGCCGCCTCGCCCGGGTGCGGAGTGAGGATGCTGCCACTGGGCAGGGCCAGGGGCCGGTGCGCCAGCAGGTTCAAGGCGTCGGCATCCCAGACCTGCGGCAGGTGCGCATTGGCCGCCGCCGACAACAGGCTACGCCCCCAGGCAGCCTGGCCCAGCCCGGGGCCGACCACCAGCACCGAGGCACGCTCGAGCACGCCCATCAGTTGGTTGGCCGACTCCACGCCTCGCCACATGGTTTCCGGCAGGCGAGTCAGGCCGGCGGCTACGTGCTCGGGACGCGTAGCCACACTTACCAGGCCGGCGCCGCAACGCAAGGCGGCCTCGGCGCTGAGCATCACCGCCCCGCCGGTGCCCAGGTCACCGCCGACCACCAGCACATGGCCGAAGTCGCCCTTGTGGGCGTCGGCGCGACGTGGCGGCAGGTGGGCAGTGTTCACACTGCTGAGCAGTTGTGGGGCATTACCAGGGTGTTTGGTCTGGGGCATGGGGTCAAAGGCTCCGATGTCTGGCAGAATTATACGCACCTCTGCCTGTATTGCCTTGTCCATCCATGTCCGCTTGCCTTCCTGACCTTCCCACGCTGGCCCGATCGATCAAGGATTGGGGCCGCGAACTCGGATTCGCCCACGTCGGCATCGCCGGCGTGGCGCTTGGCGAGCACGAGCAGCACCTGCAACGCTGGCTTGCGGCCGGCTACCAGGGCGAGATGGACTACATGGCCGCCCATGGCAGCAAGCGCGCCCACCCCGACGAGCTGATACCCGGCACCTTGCGGGTGATATCGCTGCGCATGGACTACCTGCCCGGCGACACCCTCATGGCCCAACGGCTGGCGCAGCCTGAAAAAGCCTATATCTCCCGCTACGCCTTGGGCCGCGACTACCACAAGCTGGTGCGCAAGCGCGTGCAGCACCTGGCCGAACGCATCCAGCAGGCGATCGGCCCCTTTGGCTTTCGTGCCTTCGTCGACAGCGCCCCGGTGCTGGAAAAAGCCATCGCCGAGCAGGCCGGCCTGGGCTGGATCGGCAAGAACACCCTGCTGCTCAACCGCAAGGCGGGCAGCTATTTCTTCCTCGCCGAGCTGTTCGTCGACCTGCCGCTGCCGGTCGACGAGGCCCAGGTGACCGAGCATTGCGGGCGCTGCCAGGCATGCCTGGATATCTGCCCGACCCAGGCCTTCGTTGGGCCTTATGTACTCGACGCCCGGCGCTGCATTTCCTACCTCACCATCGAGCTCAAGCAAGCGATCCCGGTGGAGTTGCGCCCGATGATCGGCAACCGGGTGTTCGGTTGCGACGATTGCCAGATCGTCTGCCCCTGGAACCGCTTCGCCCGGCCCACCCAGGAAAACGACTTCAAGCCGCGCCATGGCCTGGACAACGCCGAGCTGGCCGAGCTGTTTCTGTGGGATGAAGCCACCTTCCTGAACCGCACGGAAGGCTCGCCCCTACGCCGCGCCGGCTATGAGCGCTGGCTGCGCAACCTGGCGGTAGGGCTTGGGAATGCGCCGACCAGCATCCCCGTGGTGGAAGCCTTGCGCGCGCGGCGCGAGCACCCGTCGGAGCTGGTACGCGAACATGTGGAGTGGGCGTTGGCGCAGCATGAAAAACACCCGCGTAGCTGAGCCGCCCCAATCGCCGGCAAGCCGGCTCCCATAGAACACCGCACAACTATTTGATTTTGCAGGTCTTGTGGGACCGCCGCCCCCCCTGTGGGAGCCGGCTTGCCGGCGATAGAGCCCGAAGGCCGTAGTCATTGCTGGTCGTTGTAGTGGAACTTGGGCATTTCCCAATGGAAGCGGATCGCCAGCAGGCGCACCAGAAACCCGCCGAACAAGGTCAACAGCGTGGCCTGCTCGGCCGGTACCTTGAAGTACACGCACCCCAGGTAGAACCAGGCTGCGGCGAACGACACGCTGGCATACAGCTCGCGGCGGAACACCAGGGGAATATCGTTGCAGAAGATATCCCGCAGAATGCCGCCGAATACTCCGGTGATCACCCCACTGATCGACGCCACCAGCATACCCTGCCCCATCTCCAGGGCCGTCATGCAGCCGATCAGGGTGAAGGCCACCAGCCCCAGGGCGTCGAGCACCAGGAACAACGAACGTAGATGGCGCATCAGCGGCGCGATGAAGATGGTCAGCAGCGCCGCGAAGCTGGTCAGCACCAGGTACTCGGGGTGCTTCACCCAGGTCAGCGGGTAATGCCCCAGCAGCACGTCACGCACCGACCCGCCGCCCAGGGCGGTGACGCAGGCGATCAGCACAACGCCGAACCAGTCCATGCCGCGACGCCCCGCAGAGAGCGCACCGGTCATGGCTTCAGCAGTGATGGCGACAAGGTAGAGCATCAACAACATGGTGCGTGTCCGTGCGGAAAAAGGCGCGCAGTCTACCCACTCCCAAGGCTTCTAGCCATGTACCTCGAGCGCCAACCTGGGCCTACGCCTTGATGAAGTGCTCGCGGTAGTGGCGCAGCTCAGCGATCGACTCACGGATATCGTCCAGGGCCAGGTGGGTACCACCCTTCTTGAAGCTGTCGCGCACGTGCGGCGCCCAACGCGCGGCCAGTTCCTTGAGGGTGGAAACGTCCAGGTTGCGGTAGTGGAAGAAGCCTTCGAGGCGGGGCATGTGCCGATAGAGGAAACGGCGGTCCTGGCAGATGCTGTTGCCGCAGATCGGCGACTTGCCCTTGGGTACCCACTGCTCGAGGAAGGCCAGGGTCTGCGCCTCGGCTTCGGCCATGTCGATGCGGCTCTCGCGCACGCGCTGGGTCAGGCCCGAGGCGCCGTGGGTGCGGGTGTTCCACTCGTCCATGCGCGCCAGCACTTCGTCGCTGTGGTGGATGGCGATCACCGGGCCCTCGGCCAGGGTGTTCAGCTCACTGTCGGTGACGATGGTCGCCATCTCGATGATGACGTCGTTGTCCGGATCCAGGCCGGTCATTTCCAGATCGATCCAGATCAGGTTCTGTGGGTTCTGCATGAAGGGACTCCTCGAATAGGCCGTCATATTAGCCTAGTGTCCTGTCTCGGAAATACGTTCTCTTTTGGCGAGTGGCTTGGGTGTTCGGCCAAGGCGCCGCGACGAGTCATAGCAGGGCTATGGCGAGGAGTGGCAACGCCGGCCGAGCGCCCAAGACGCCGCCCAAAGTGAACAGCTTATTTCCGAGACAGGACACTAGGCGCGGGCCTTCGTGCCGCAAACGCCAGCGGAAGTGTCCGCGCCGGGCCGTGCTAAACTGCCAGCCGTTTTCTTCCTGCCCCGCCGATACGGAACATTCATGGCCAAACGCCAGCTCAACCGCCGCCAGAACTGGCGCATCGAAAAAATCCAGGGCGAGCGCGCCGCTCGCGCCGCCAAACGCGAACAACATGCCCTGCAGGAACTGGAGGGTGGCGACCTTGGCCCTGAACAGCTGGGGTTGGTGATCGCCCATTTCGGCGTGCAGGTGGAGGTCGAGGCCCAGGATGGCGAAGCGGCGGGCCAGGTGTTCCGGTGCCATTTGCGGGCCAACCTGCCGGCGCTGGTCACCGGTGACCGCGTGGTGTGGCGTGCTGGCAACCAAGGCAACGGCGTGATCGTCGCGCAGATGCCACGCACCGCCGAGCTGTGCCGCCCGAACAACCATGGCCAGCTCAAGCCAGTGGCGGCCAATGTCGATTTGATCGTCATCGTCTTCGCCCCGGCGCCCGAGCCCCAGGCCAACCTGATCGACCGCTACCTGGTGGCCGCCGAGCACGCGGGCATCCGCCCGTTGCTGCTGTTGAACAAGGCCGACCTGATCAACGAGCACAACGGCCCGACCATCGAGGCCCTGCTGGCGGTGTACCGCGACCTCGGCTACCCACTGCTGGAGGTTTCGGCCCACCAAGGCGATGGCATGCAACGCCTTCAGCAGATGCTCGATACGCATATCAGCGTGTTCGTCGGCCAGTCGGGCGTGGGCAAGTCGTCGCTGGTCAACAGCCTGCTGCCCGAGGTACAGACCCGTGTAGGCGACCTGTCCGAGTGGTCCGGCCAGGGCACGCACACCACCACCACCGCGCGCCTCTATCACTTCCCCAATGGCGGCGACCTGATCGACTCGCCGGGCATCCGGGAATTCGGCCTGGGCCATGTCAGCCGTGATGACGTCGAAGCCGGGTTCATCGAGTTTCGCGACCTGATCGGCCACTGCCGCTTCCGCGATTGCAAGCATGCCCGGGAGCCTGGGTGTGCCTTGCTCCAGGCCTTGGAAGATGGGCGCGTCACGCCGCAGCGGATGAACAGCTACCGCTCGATCATCGCCAGCTTGCCGCAGGACAGCTATTGATCCAGTGAATGGGGCCGCTTTGCGGCCCATCGCGGCGCAAGGCCGCTCAAGGTGTTGCGCGGCCATCCGGGGCCTTGTGGGAGATAACCCAGCCCTTTGGGCTGCGCTGTCGCACAGAGAACAAGCGGCCAGTGCTGTCTCTGTGGGAGCGGGCTTGTCCCGCGATGGGCCGCCACGGACATCACTCCTGGGCGTCGTCCATCTTCAGCACGCCATCCTCGAAGATGTTCAGCTTCTGGCGCAGCTCCCGCGGCTGCATCGGCGCCTGGGCACTGTCGCCCTCGGCAGGCGCTGCCGGTGCCGCGGCGCCCGGCGGGGCCGGCTCGGCGGGTGTCGGCGCCGGGGGCGCGCTCTGCTCGCCCTCGATGTCACGCTGTGCCTTCTTGGTCAGGACGATGATATCGATGCGGCGGTTGACCGGGTTGAACGGGTCCTTGCGGTCGAACAGCGACGACGAGGCATAACCGACCACCCGCGCCACCTGGTCGTCCGGGTACCCGCCGGCCACCAACGCCCGGCGCGCTGCGTTAGCGCGGCTGGCGGACAGCTCCCAGTTGCCGAACTCGCCGGTACCGGCGTAAGGCTTGGCATCGGTATGGCCACTGATGCTGATCTTGTTCGGTACTGCCTTGATGGTGTCGGCCATGGCCAACAGGATGTCTTCGAAATAAGGCTGCAGGCGCGCGCTGCCCAGGTCGAACATCGGCCGGTTCTCGGCATCCATGATCTGGATACGCAGGCCGTCCTGGGTGATCTCGAACAGGATCTGGTCCTTGAACTTCTGCAGCTGGGGGTTTTCCTCGACCTTGTTCTGCAGTTCCTGCAGCAACAGCTCCAGGCGCTCCCGCTCGACCTGGTCGGCCAAAGTCTCGACTTGGTCCTTGTCCAGCTGGATGCTGGTGTTCGGCGTCGGCTCGGACTTTTCCTCGGGGTTGATGGTCTTCTCCGGCGCCAGCTGCGGCGAGCCGCCCAGGTCGATGACGTAGGGTGTGCCGCTCTCTGAGAAGCCGATCGGGTCCTTGAAGTAGCCGGCGATGGCGATCTTCTGCTCGGGCGTTGCCGTGGACAGCAGCCAGAGCACCAGGAAGAACGCCATCATCGCCGTGGCGAAGTCGGCGAAGGCGATCTTCCAGGCACCGCCATGGTGGCCGTCGCCAAAGCGTTTGACGCGTTTGACGATGATGGGCTGGTTGTTTTCCATGGCTTAGCGACCGCGGACCGCTTGTTCCAGCTCGGCGAAGCTGGGGCGGTGCTTGGGGTACAACACCTTGCGTCCAAATTCCACCGCCAGCGATGGCGGCATACCGGAAGCTGAGGCCACCAACGAAGCCTTGATGGCTTCGTACACATTGAGCTCTTCCTTGGCATCATGACGCAGGGCATTGGCCAGCGGGCCGAAGAAACCATAGGCAGCGAGAATACCGAAGAAGGTCCCCACCAGTGCCGCACCTACGTGCAGGCCGATGGATTTCTGGTCACCGTCGCCCAGCGAAGCCATCGTGACCACGATCCCCAGTACCGCCGCAACGATACCGAACCCTGGCATACCGTCGGCAATGCCGGTCACCGCATGGGAAGGGTGCTCGAGCTCTTCCTTCATGTTCAGCAGCTCCATGTCGAACAGCCCTTCGAGCTCATGGGGCGCCATGTTGCCGGTGGACATGATGCGCAGGTAGTCGCAGATGAACGCCGTCATGCGCTCGTCGCCCAGCACGGCCGGGTACTTGGCGAAGATCGGGCTGGCTGCAGGCTCTTCGATGTCGCCCTCGATGGCCATCATGCCTTCGCGACGGCTCTTGTTGAGGATCTCGTAGACCAGGCCCAGCACCTCCAGGTAGAAGGTGTGGGTGAAACGGGTGCCGAACATCTTCAGCGACTTCTTGATCACATGCATGGTCATGTGACCGGGGTTGGCCTGAAGGAACGCACCGAAGGCCGCACCGCCGATGATCAGCACTTCGAACGGCTGGATCAATGCCGCGATCTTGCCGTGGGAAAGTACGTATCCGCCGAGCACGCTCGCGAATACGACGATGATGCCGATAATTTTAGCCATAGGTTCAGGGCACTTGCTGTCGTGGTCGGGATGAAGGACGGGAGCTTTGAAACTCTTCTTCTACTTATCGGCAGAACTGCGCCAGACTATAGCCACAAATAACGAAAAGCCAGTTTGGACTGATGTCAAAATGCCAATGGACGCTAAGGTGCAAAGCCAGATTCCGCGTACGCTCGATGCCTGGGTTAAGCTGCTCGACGGCATCCGCCTACCGGTGCCCAAGGAGAGCCATGACCGGGTGTTGTCGGCCATCAACGACAGCCGCCGCTCGTTGCGAGACATCGCCGAACTGATGCAAGACAGCCCCGCCTTGGTGCTGTCGGTGATGCGCGAAGCCAACCACCCGGCCAACGCCAGCCAGGCCGAGCCCGCCGAAAGCCTGGAAATCGCCCTCAACCGTCTGGGCCTGGCGCGCAGCGCCAGCCTGCTGGCACGCCTGCCCGCGGTGCCGGGCCAGGACATCCCCCCGGTACTGCGCCAGTTCCTGCTGATCAGCCAGCACGCCACGCAACAGGCCAGCGGCCTGTTCGCCAGCCGCCTGGCGCGGCTGTGGCAGGAGATCCACTGGGGCAGCCTGCTGTTCCTGTCGCCGCTGTGGCCCATGGCCCAGGCCTTTCCCAAGCTGCTCGATACCTGGGAGCTGCGGGTCATCCACAAAGGTGAGGACGCCGCCGAAGTCGAGCACGCACTGTTCGGCGTGCGCATCATGCAGCTGTGCCAGGCCGTTGCCGAACACTGGCGCCTGCCGGAATGGGTGACCCAGGGCTATCGCCTGCTGCTCGACGAACGCGAGCAACTGGCCCAGGTGCTGGCTATCGCCCGTGAGCAGGACAGCCTCACCCAGCAGCAACGCCTGGACGACGAACCCGGATTGCGCCGCTGGTTCAACCAGCCGGCCAATACCGTGCTGCTGGCCAACGGCCTGGCGCTGGCCGCCCAGGTGGGCTGGGACAACCCGCACCTGCTGCGCTGGCAACTGCTGACCGCCCTGTACCTGCAGACATCACTCGACGATGTGCAACAACAGGTCCACCAGCAAGCCGCCGCCAGCGCCCGCCACCATGCCCGTCATGCCCTGTTCCACCCTGCCGAGGCGCTGATCTGGCCCTGGCAGCAACGCCGGCCGCACCCGGACATGCTCGAGCCGCCACCGCCCACCAGCCAGGACTTGGCGCATTGGCGCACGCTCTGTGGCGAACTGCTGGCCCAGCCCAGCCCGTTCGGCACAAGCCTGCACCTGTGCACTCTGGCCCGCGACGCCCTGCTGGCCTGCGGCATGCAACGGGTGATCCTGCTGACCCTGGACAAAGGCACCGAATCCCTGCGCGTGCAACAGACCGCCGGCCTGCCGAAGGAAGCCGCAGCCCTGGTGCTGCCACTGGCGGGCAGCAAGTTGCTGCAGCGCCTGATGACCCAGACGGCACAACTGCGCCTGACTCCAGACAACCATGCCCGGTTCTCGGCCTTGCTGCCAGCCCAGCTGTGGGCGGCTATCGGCAGCGAGCATGTGCTGTTGCGTTCGCTGGCGGTCAATGGCCAAGTGGTGATGCTGGTGATCGCCGACCAGGGCGGCAAACCCCTTGCCGACGTCAGCGTGCAAGCCTTCGGCAAGACCGCGCAATGCACCGAGCGCGCCCTGGCCGCCTTTGCCAACCGCAACGCCTGAGCCTTGCGCTACAATCGCTCCCTCAATTCCACCCTGGAGACCGTGGATGACTGACTTTTCCGGCTTGCCCCTGGTGATCGAACCGGCCGACCTGCTGCCGCGCCTGGGTTCGCCACAGCTGATCCTGGTCGACCTGACCAGCGCCAACCGCTATGGCAGCGGGCACGTCCCCGGAGCGCGTTTCGTCGACCCCAAGCGCACCCAGCTGGGCCAGCCCCCCGCGCCAGGCCTGCTGCCGGCCCGCGCCGATCTGGAAAAGCTCTTCGGCGAGCTCGGCCACCGCGACGATGCGGTCTACGTGGTGTACGACGATGAGGGCGGCGGCTGGGCCGGGCGCTTCATCTGGCTGCTCGATGTCATCGGGCACAAGGGCTACCACTACCTCAACGGTGGCATCCAGGCCTGGCCGGCAGACAAGCTCTCCACCGATGTACCCGCCAACGTCGGCGGCCCGGTCAGCCTGCAAGTGCACCCGGAGCCCACCGCCACCCGCGAGTATGTGCAAAGCCGCCTGGGCGCTGCCGACCTGGCCATCTGGGACGCCCGCAGCCCAGGCGAGTACCGCGGCGAGAAGGTGCTGGCGGCCAAGGGTGGGCATATCCCTGGCGCGGTCAACTTCGAGTGGACCGCCGGCATGGATCTGAACGACCACCTACGCATCCGCCAGGACATGCCAGAGATCCTCCAACAATTGGGCATCACCCCGGACAAGGAAGTGATCACCCACTGCCAGACCCACCACCGTTCCGGCTTCACCTACCTGGTGGCCAAGGCCCTGGGCTACCCGCGGGTCAAGGCCTACGCCGGCTCCTGGGGCGAATGGGGCAACCACCCGGACACGCCTGTAGAAGTTTGAATTCCCAAGGAAACCCAATGAAATCCCGCTTGTTCATCATCAGCCAGTACCTGCTGCCGCACCACCTGCTGTCGCGGCTGGCCGGCTGCGTCGCCGAATGCCGCGCGCGCTGGTTCAAGAATGCCTTCACCGCCTGGTTCGCCAAGCGCTACCAGGTGAACATGTCCGAGGCGCTGGTCGAGGACCTGACCGCCTACGAGCACTTCAACGCCTTCTTCACTCGCGCCCTCAAGCCAGGCGCACGCCCGCTGGACGAAACCCCGGGGGCCATCCTCTGCCCGGCCGACGGTGCAGTCAGCCAGCTCGGCCCGATCGAGCATGGCCGCATCTTCCAGGCCAAGGGCCACAGCTTCAGCGCCCTGGAGCTGCTGGGCGGCGACCCGCTGATGGCTGCGCCGTTCATGGGCGGGGAGTTCGCTACCATCTACCTGTCGCCCAAGGACTACCACCGCGTGCACATGCCGCTGGCCGGTACCCTGCGCGAAATGGTCTATGTGCCGGGGCGGTTGTTCTCGGTCAACCAGACCACCGCCGAGAACGTGCCCGAGCTGTTCGCTCGTAACGAGCGGGTGGTGTGCCTGTTCGATACCGAACGCGGGCCGATGGCTGTGGTGCTGGTCGGGGCGATGATCGTCGCGTCGATCGAAACGGTGTGGGCCGGCCTGGTCACACCACCCAAGCGTGAAGTGAAGACCTTCCGCTACGACGAAGGCAGCCGTGCACCGATCCACCTGGAAAAAGGCGCGGAACTGGGCCGCTTCAAGCTGGGATCGACTGCCATCGTCCTGTTCGGGCCCGAGCAGGTGAAGTGGGCCGAGAGCCTGGGCGCAGGTTCGGCGGTGCGCATGGGTGAGTTGCTGGCGCAACCTGCCCAGGGCTAAGTGCTTGGCGCGAGGGTTTCGGCGCCCGTGAAATCGAGCGCCGCGCGCTCGATTTCAAATCGCCGAAGCCCTCCCGCCGAACCTTCAGCTACGGGCGTCGCGATCGCGCATGCCCAGCAGATACAGCACACCGTCCAGCCCCAGGGTCGAAATCGCCTGCTTGGCCGACTGGCGCACCAGCGGCTTGGCACGGAACGCCACGCCCAGGCCGGCCAGGGACAGCATCGGCAGGTCGTTGGCGCCATCGCCCACGGCGATGGTCTGCTCCAGCTGCAAGCCCTCTTCGCCAGCCAACTGCTGCAGCAGCTCGGCCTTGCGTTGGGCATCGACGATCGGCTCGACCGCAACGCCGGTCACCTTGCCGTCGACCACTTCCAGCTCGTTGGCGAATACATAGTCGATGCCCAGGCGCGCCTGCACCTGCTTGGCGAAATAAGAGAAACCACCGGAGAGGATGGCCGTCTTGTAGCCCAGGCGCTTGAGTTCGGCGAACAGGTGCTCGGCCCCCTCGGTCAGGCGCAGGGAAGTGCCGATCTCATCCAGCACACCAACGTCCAACCCCTTGAGCAGGGCCATGCGCTCCTTGAAGCTGGCACGGAAATCCAGCTCGCCACGCATGGCGCGCTCGGTGATCGCTGCCACCTGCTCGCCCACCCCGGCAGCCTTTGCCAGCTCATCGATCACCTCGGCCTCGATCAGCGTCGAATCCATGTCGAATACCGCCAGGCGGCGATTGCGGCGGAACAGGTCGTCTTTCTGGAAGGCGATGTCGATGTCCAGCGCCTCGGCCAAGGCGAAGAAGTCGGCGCGCAGGGCCTGGGCGTCGCTCGGTTCGCCACGCACGGAAATCTCGAGGCTGGCCTTGCTCTTCTCGACCGGAGCATCCAGCGCCACGCGCGAGGACAGGCGCTCGATGCGCTCGATGGTCAGGCCGTACTGGCTGATCACCGCGCTCACCCGCTGCAGCTGCTCGGGCGTCACCTTGCGGCTGAGCAGGGTGACGATATGGCGCGCCTCGCCCTGGCTGTCGGCCCAATGTTGGTAGTCGGCCTCGGAAATCGGCGTGTAGCGGGCCTGCAGGTTCAGCTCGTGGGCCTTGGCCTGTACGCTCTGCAGCAGGTTGGTGGCCACTTCGTTGTCCGGAATGTCGACCAGGATGCCGAAGGACAAGGTACCGTGCATCACTGCCAGGCCGATGTCGAGAATGCTCACACCGCCCTGGACCAGGACGCCGGTAAGGGCCGCGGTAAGACCTGGACGGTCTTCACCAGTGATGTTGATCAGGACGATTTCGCGCAAGACCGGGCTCCGACTTCGATGAAAAATGCGCATTCTACCGATTTTCCGTGATGATCGGGCACCATCGATACTTTGCCGACAAAACACGGCTCGCTATACTGCGCAACACCTTTTTCGCCATAAAGAGCCGCGCTCTGTGAACCGGCCCACGCCCGTCAAACCTGATAATTTCTTCGTGATGATCTTCCGAGCCCTCAGCCAGCGTCGCGTTCCCCTGGCCCTGCGCATCGCCAGCACCAATATATTCCTGGTGGCCCTGGCGCTGGTGATCTATGCCTGCGTCATGGGCCTGCAGTTCCGGCAGGCCATGCACGAACAGGCAGACGCCCTCGGCCAGAGCCTGACCATCCAGACCGCCACTTCGGCGACCGAGCTGCTGGTGTCCAACGACATCCTCAGCCTCAATGTGCTGTTGGGCAACCTGGTGAAGAACCCGCTGGTGGCCCATGCGGCGATCTACAGCGTGGACAACCGCATCCTCGCCGAAGCCGGCCAGCGGCCGAAGAACAGCCTGCTGGGCGAAGCCGAAGGGCTCTACCAGACCAAGATCACTTTCCAGGACGTGACCGCCGGGCAGTTGCGCATCAGCCTGGACATGACCCAGTTCCGCCAGCCGATGACCATCAGCCTGCAGAGCATGGGCATCCTGGGTGCAATCCTGCTGGCCTTGGCGTTGGCCCTGAGCCTGCGCCTGGGGCGCCACATTTCCACGCCGCTGCTGCAGCTGCGTGTGTGGCTGCGCGACCCGCACCACTACACCCCTGGCACCGACCGCCAGGACGAGATCGGCGATCTGGCCCGCCAGTTGCACAACCGCCTCGCCCCGCCACCGCCGGAGCCTGAGGAAGTGGAAGAGGACGATTTCGATGTGGACGAGGTGGATGAACACGCCGCCGCGCCCAAGCCGCTGGCGAAAGCCAAGGCCACGACCACCGATGACGAAGACGACGATGCCTTCGCCGACCTGATCGACACCGAGCAGAGCCCGGCCAAAGCGGCGGCGGTCGAGTCGGACGAACCGCAGTACAGCGCAGTGCTGGCTGTGCAACTGGGCTCCCAGGAGCAACTGCGCCGCCTGCCACGCACCCGCCTGACCGAACTGCTGGAACGCTACCGCGACTGCCTGGAGCAGGCGGCTTCGCTGTACGAAGGCGAAACCCACACGCTCAAGGATGGCAGCACGCTGTTGCTGTTCCATAGCCGCAACTGTGGCGAAGACTACCTGACCAACGCCATCTGCTGCGGCGAGCTGCTGCGCGCCCTGGGCCATGCCCTGCAGATCGAGGTGGCCGACAGCGGCATCACCCTGCAGCTGCAACTGGGCCTGACCCTGGGTGATGACCTGCAAGGCCTAGAGCAGGTCGACCTGCTGATGGCGGAAAAGGCCCAGGACGCCCTGGCGCTCTCCCAACACAGCCGCAACCTGCTGCTGGTGGAACGCAAGATCAGCGACGACACCCTGATCCGCCAGCGTGCCCGCATCCGCCCGATCGCCAGCCCCGAAGGCGCCTGCTGCGTCGAGCGCCTGATGGAGCCCTATCCCTCCATGCTCGAACGCCAGCTGGCACGGATGCACGAACGCCGGGCCTGACAGGAACATCCTCCAGCGCGGCCCTCCTGTAGGAGCGGCCTTGCGCCGCGATGGGCCGCAAAGCGGCCCCAAACCCTGTGAATCCAATGTACCTATGCCAACGAGACGCCTGGTTTACGGCCGCTTCGCGCCCGATCGCGGCACAAGGCCGCTCCTACAGGGGTCATGTATAAGCCAAAAAAAGCCCGCATCGCTGCGGGCTTTTTTGTGTCCGGTCAGAACCGGTAGACCTCCATGTCGGTCCGAATGGGCGAAGCCATGGGGATCTTCGGCTTCTCTGGCCCTTTCTTGACCTGGGTCGGTGCGGACTTCTTTGGTGGCGCTTCCTCGGCGATGGCCGGCTGGTTGGCCAACGGCTTGACTGCGGTGCTGAGCTGTTCGGCCAGTTTCTGCAGCAATTGCCCCTGGGCCTGCACCTGTGACGACTCGGAGCCCTCGTGCGGTTGCTCCAGGTGCACGATGCGGTTGTCCCGCACCTTGCCGCGGCGATCGAGCAGGCGCCATTGGGCGTCCAGGATCGCCGGCTGGTTGCGGCCGGAGTCCAGGCGGGTGATCGACAGCAACACCTGCACGTCCGGCGAGAAGCCGGCGGTGGCCGGTGCCAGGACGACGCGCTGGCTGTCCAGGCGCCAGGCGAGCTGGCGCACCAGCAGTTGGTCGATGTCCGCCGAAAGGCTGCCCGCCCAACGACCGTCGGTCGCCGATGTCAGGCTGCCGTCAGGCTGACGCTGCAGGAAGGTTTCACGCTGAAGGTAATCGGCTACCGATACCGGGCCGAGTACGACGGCCATGCCGGCACTCTGCGAGGGCTGGCCTGGGTCACCACTGTCCAGCTGATACAAGGCCACCGGCTGATGCATGCTGCATCCGCTCAGTCCCAGCAGACCCGTCATCAACAGCGCAAATGGAAGGCGCAGAAATTTCATTCATCCCATCCAAGCGGTCGCCCCGAGGCAAACCGCAGTGATACTCATGTAGATTCTTGCAGGCACGCAGCCACGCTGGCGCCGCAAGGGCACTATCATCCGCGAAATAACCGTCCGACTCCAGCATTTCTGCCTGGAATGACGCTGAAATTGCCGCTCCAGACAGACAGCCGGTTCACTCGGGGCGTTCCACCGCCATGCCATCGACCCGCTGGAAGCCGCGTGGCAGCTTGCTGCCGCGCCGGCCCCGCTCACCTTTATAGTGCTCAAGGTCATCGGGCTTGAGAGACAGAGTACGCTTGCCAGCCTGCAATACAAGCGTCTCGCCCTCACCCACGACGGCAAGATCGGTGACGTATTCTTCCCGGTTGGCGACCCGGTCCCCGGGTACGCCGATGATCTTGTTGCCCTTGCCCTTGCCCAGCTGCGGCAGGTCGCTGACCTTGAAGATCAACAAGCGACCCTCGGTGGTCACGGCTGCCAACCAGTCTTGCTCACGGTCGGCGACCGGCCGTGGCGTCATTACCTTGGCGCCGTTGGGCAAGCTGAGCAGGCCCTTGCCGGCCTTGTTCTTGGCCTGCAGGTCCTCGCCCTTGACCACGAAGCCATAGCCGGCATCCGACGCCACCACATAGAGCGCGTCATCTTCGGGCAGCAGCACGCAGTCGAAGGTCGCCCCTGGCGGCGGCGCCAGTCGGCCGGTCAATGGTTCGCCCTGCCCCCGCGCCGATGGCAGGCTGTGGGCGGCCAGCGAGTAGCTGCGCCCGGTGGAGTCGATGAACACGGCAAACTGGTTGGAGCGACCGGCGGCAGCGCCCTTGAAACCATCTCCGGCCTTGTAGGAAAGCCCGGTGGCATCGATATCGTGACCCTTGGCACAGCGTACCCAGCCCTTTTCCGACAAGACGACGGTGACCGGCTCGGTCGGCATCAGCTCGTTTTCCGACAAGGCCTTGGCCTCGGCACGCTCGACGATCGGCGAACGGCGGTCGTCGCCGTAGGTCTCGGCATCCTTGATCAGCTCGCTGCGTACCAGCTTGCGCAGCTTGGCGTCGCTGCCCAACAGGGCCAGCAGCTTGGCCTGTTCCTTGAGCAGTTCGTCCTGCTCGCCGCGGATTTTCATTTCCTCCAGGCGCGCCAGCTGGCGCAGGCGGGTCTCGAGGATGTAGTCGGCCTGGATCTCGGTCAGCTCGAAGCGGGCGATCAGCGCCTGCTTGGGGTGGTCTTCGGTGCGGATGATGTGGATCACTTCATCCAGGTTGAGGAAGGCGGTGAGCAAGCCTTCCAACAGGTGCAGGCGCTTCTCGACCTTGTCCAGACGGTGCTGCAGGCGGCGGCGCACGGTGCCGATGCGGAACTGCAGCCACTCTTGCAGCAGCGCACGCAGGTTCTTGAGCTGTGGGCGCCCATCGAGGCCGATGATATTGACGTTGACCCGGTAGCTGCTTTCAAGGTCGGTGGTGGCGAACAGGTGCTGCATCAGCTCGTCGGCGTCCACACGGTTCGAGCGCGGAATGATGACGATGCGGCACGGGTTCTCGTGGTCGGACTCATCGCGCAGGTCGGCGACCATCGGCAGCTTCTTGGCCTGCATTTGCGCAGCGATCTGCTCCAACACCTTGGCCCCGGAGACCTGGTGCGGCAGCGCGGTGACAACGATGTCGCCATCCTCGACCCGGTACACGGCACGCATGCGAATCGAGCCGCGACCGCTCTCGTAGAGCTTGAGGATTTCGGCTCGCGGCGTGACGATCTCGGCCTCGGTCGGGTAGTCCGGCCCCTGGATGTGCTCGCACAGTTGCTCGATGGTGGCCTTGGGCTCATCCAGCAGGCGCACGCAAGCACTGGCGACTTCCCGCAGGTTGTGCGGCGGCACGTCGGTGGCCATGCCCACAGCGATACCGGTGGTGCCATTGAGCAGGATATTCGGCAGGCGCGCCGGCAGTACGGCCGGCTCCTGCAAAGTGCCGTCGAAGTTCGGCACCCAGTCGACGGTGCCCTGGCCCAGCTCGCTGAGCAGCACCTCGGAATAGCGCGACAGGCGCGCCTCGGTGTAACGCATGGCGGCGAACGACTTGGGATCGTCCGGCGCCCCCCAGTTGCCCTGGCCGTCGACCAGGGTATAGCGGTAGCTGAACGGCTGGGCCATCAGCACCATGGCCTCGTAGCAGGCCGAGTCGCCGTGGGGGTGGAACTTGCCGAGCACGTCGCCGACGGTACGCGCCGACTTCTTGTGCTTGGCGTCGGCATCGAGCCCCAACTCGCTCATGGCATAGACGATGCGTCGCTGCACCGGCTTCAGGCCGTCGCCGATATGCGGCAAGGCACGGTCCATGATCACGTACATGGAATAGTTGAGGTAGGCCTGTTCGGTGAAGTCAGCCAGGGAACGGCGTTCGACGCCTTCGAGACTGAGTTCCAGTGAGTCGCTCATGCGGGCCTCGTCATTTCAAGTTCTGGCGCAGCAGCAAGGTACCGCCACGCTGGGTAAATTCAAGTTGTTTCAGGGCGCTCATGCCCAGCAGCACCTGCTCGCCATCGAGGCCGGGAACCACCAGTGCGCGCACGTCGCGCAGGTGGATATCGCCCAGCTGCAGGTCGCTCAGACGCGTGCGGTAGCCTTGGGTGCGGCCGTTGGCGGTGCTGAGAATCACCGGCGCGCCGGGCTGCAGGTCGAGGTCGCGGGCCAACGACTCGGGGATTGCCACATCGGTGGCCCCGGTGTCCAGCATGAAACGGACGCTGCGGCCGTCGATCGCGCCGTCGGCGACGAAATGACCCTGGCCATTGCTCAGCAGGCGCACCTCGATGAAGCCTTCGCCGTGCTCGGACTGCACCTGGGTATTGGGGTTCTGCTGACGCTCTTCCCATTGGCCGAAGAAGCGCGTGGCGAGGAACATCGCCCCCGCCCAGGCCACCACCAGCAGGACACGCCCCGCACGCTTGCCTGGCGGTTGGCTCACGGCTTGGCGCTCCAGCCGCCCTCAGGGGCTGCGAACCGCCATACGATCGGGCGCCTCTCGCCGTCGGCACGGTCACCGCTGTTGTTGTCCAGGCCGATCCAGGCGCCGGAGGCATCGATGACCAGAGCCTCGGCCAGGCCGTACGGCTGGTCGTAGCGACGCTCGTCGACCAGCGCATCGGCGGCGAACGACCAGCAGCGCTCGACCTTGCCGCTGTCGGTGTCGCGACGGCAGATGCGGTAGGCATTGCGCTCGAGGGTGAACAGCTTGCCTTCGTACCAGGCCAGGTCGGAGAAATCGCGCGACATGGCCTGGGGCTCGGGCATCTGCGGCGGCTGCATTTCGACCCCGGCTTCGCTGAGCAGCACGCAGCGGCGCCCGCACTTCCACACCGACTGCTGGCGCTCGATGGCGACCAGGCCGCGCCGTTCACGCTCGGCAGCCAGCCACAGGCGGTCGCCCGCCGGGTTGATCGCCAGGCCCTCGAACAAGGCGTTGAAATGCAACAGCATGCCACTGGCGCGGGCCTGTCGGACCATGGACGGGTCGATGTGTAGCCATTCAGGCTCGCCCTCGACAGGCACTTGCAGCACCGCCGCATGGGCTTCGCTGACCAGGTAGAAATTGCCGGCCTGATCGCACGTTATGCCTTCGAAGTCCAGCTCACCGCCGCGAATGTAGGACACCGCCCAGTTACGCGAGCGCAACCCCCACGGCAGGCCGCTCTGCGGCACCGGCGGCGGGGTGAAGGTCAGCGGCTGGGCACGCCATACTTCGCCCTGCTGGTCGAGGCGGTAGATGCGGTCATCGTCGCGGTCGGACACCGTCCACAACGCGCCACGGCACCAGGCCAGGCCCGAGAGGTTGCCGCCGCGCATGCCTTCGACCGGGAACTCTGCACCGAGCTTGAGCTCCGGCCAACTGCCCGCCTGGCTCGGCAGGGCCAACAAGGCCAGGCAAACGGTAGCCAGCAGGCGGATCAAACCAGAACCTCGGCGAGGTTACCCTTGGTTTCCAGCCAACTCTTGCGGTCGCCGGCGCGCTTCTTGGCCAGCAGCATGTCCATGATCTCGGTGGTGCCTTGCACATCGTCCAGGGTCAGCTGCACCAGACGCCGGGTGTTCGGGTCCATGGTGGTTTCGCGCAGCTGCGGCGGGTTCATCTCGCCCAGGCCCTTGAATCGGGTGACTTGCGGCTTGCCACGCTTCTTCTCGGCGACCAGGCGGTCGAGGATGCCATCGCGCTCGGCTTCGTCCAGGGCGTAGTAGATCTCCTTGCCCAGGTCGATGCGGTACAGCGGCGGCATGGCCACGTAAACGTGGCCGGCCTCCACCAGCGGGCGGAAGTGCTGGACGAACAATGCGCACAGCAGGGTGGCGATGTGCAGCCCGTCGGAGTCGGCGTCGGCCAGGATGCAGATCTTGCCGTAACGCAGTTGCGAGAGGTCGGCAGCACCCGGGTCGACACCGATGGCCACGGCGATGTTGTGCACTTCCTGGCTGGCCAACACCTCACCGCCATCGACCTCCCAGGTGTTGAGGATCTTCCCGCGCAGCGGCAGGATGGCCTGGTACTCCTTGTCCCGTGCCTGCTTGGCCGAGCCGCCGGCCGAGTCACCCTCGACCAGGAACAGCTCGGCGCGCATCGGGTCCTGCCCCGCGCAATCGGCCAGCTTGCCCGGCAGCGCCGGGCCTTGGGTGATGCGCTTGCGCTCGACCTTCTTGCTCGCCTTCAGGCGCCGGCCTGCGTTGCTGATGGCCAGCTCCGCCAGTTGCATGCCCAGCTCCGGGTGAGCGTTGAGCCACAGGCTGAAGGCATCCTTGACCACACCGGAGACGAACGCCGCCGCCTCGCGGGACGACAGACGCTCCTTGGTCTGGCCAGAGAATTGCGGTTCCTGCATTTTCATCGACAGCACGAAGGTGATGCGTTCCCACACATCCTCCGGCGCCAGCTTGACGCCTCGCGGCAGCAGGTTGCGGAACTCGCAGAACTCGCGCATCGCATCCAGCAGGCCCTGGCGCAGGCCATTGACGTGGGTACCGCCCTGGGCGGTAGGGATCAGGTTGACGTAGCTCTCCTGGACACTGTCGCCGCCTTCCGGCAGCCACAGCAGGGCCCAGTCCACGGCTTCCTTGTTGCCGGCCAGGCTGCCGCAGAACGGCTCGTCGGGCAGGCGCAGGAACTCGCTGACCGAGTCGACCAGGTAGGAGCGCAGGCCGTCTTCGTAATGCCACTCGACCTTCTCGCCGCTGGCCTTGTCCTCGAAGCTGACCAGCAGGCCTGGGCAGAGCACGGCCTTGGCCTTGAGCACATGCTTGAGTCGGCTGATGGAGAACTTGGCCGAGTCGAAGTACTTGGGGTCGGGGCTGAAGTACACGCTGGTACCGGTGTTGCGCTTACCAACCGTACCGACCACCTCCAGCTCGCTGGCCTTGAAGCCATCGGCGAAGGTCATCTGGTATTCGTTGCCATCGCGCTTGACCCGCACACGGACCTGGGTCGACAGGGCGTTGACCACCGAGATACCGACGCCATGCAGGCCGCCGGAGAACTGGTAGTTCTTGTTGGAGAACTTGCCGCCGGCATGCAGCTTGGTGAGGATCAGCTCGACCCCGGACACGCCCTCTTCGGGGTGGATGTCCACCGGCATGCCGCGACCGTCGTCGCACACTTCCAGGGAATGGTCGGCATGAAGGATCACCTGCACCGAGCGGGCATGGCCAGCCAGGGCTTCGTCGACACTGTTGTCGATGACTTCCTGGGCCAGGTGGTTCGGCCGGCTGGTATCGGTGTACATGCCCGGCCGCTTGCGGACCGGGTCAAGGCCCGAGAGGACTTCGATGGCGTCTGCGTTATAGGCGCTAGCGCTGGGATTGGCCATGGGGTCTCGTCGTCAGTCTGGTGAATGCAAAAAGATCAAAATACAGAAAAATCGAGCGTCGCATACTGCCCGCGGGCGATGCCGGCGAAGGCCAGCAGGGACGGCAGGCGTTCGGCGAAGCCTTGGAAGCTGTGGTCGCCGCCGGCCTGGATACGCAAGGCACAGGCTTGGTAATAGCGTTCGGCGTGACGATAGTCCAGGGTTTCATCGGCGGTCTGCAACCATACCTGGTAGCGGCTGGCGTCCTGAGGCGGCGGTACTTCGAGTTCGGCCAGGGCCTGAACATGGTCCAGGGTCAGTTCCCAGGTCTCGTCGGTGTACAGGTTGCGCTGGGAGCCCAGGTAGCCGTCGAACAGCCGGTGCGGCCCGACTGCCGGGTTGATCAGCAGGGCCTTCAGGCCATGGCGCTCGGCCAGGTAGGTGGCATAGTAGCCACCGAGCGAGCTTCCCACCAGCAAAGGGGCATCGAGCTCGGCGATGGCCGCTTCCAGCTGAGCGATGGCCTGGCGCGGGTGATGATGCAAGGCCGGCACGCGCAGGCGTTCGGCCAGGCCCAGAGCCTGCATCACTGCCTCGAGCTGACGCGCTTTCTTCGACAGCGGCGAGCTGTTGAAGCCATGGATATAAAGGATGGAACCCGACATGCTGCTCCCGGAATCTGCGGCTTCGCGCCCGCTGAGGCGGGCGCAGGGACGCGCAGTGTAGCGCGTTCACCGGGTTTTGGCGCCGCACAAGGGTTTTAGCAACATATTCGTCACGGCCGAAGGGCTGCTTCGCGCCCCATCGCGGGACAAGCCCGCTCCCACACGAATCACCGCCCAGCCTGTGGGAGCGGGCTTGTCCCGCGATGGGCCCTTGCAGGACCCTCAGTACCCCGGGCTGTCGAAGTCCAGCTTCACCTCGAAATCCCGCGCCCGCTCGACACCCGTCTCCACCCGCCCGTCGCCATGCAGGCGCAGCCAGCGATAACCCGGCTGCTCTTCGCTGACCTGGAAATCCTCGCTGCGGGCCGCGAACTGGATGCAGGTCGATGGCGTGGCCAGCAGGCGAACACCATCACGCCGCTGATCCCACGGCTGGTGGATATGCCCCCAGAGCACAGCCTTGACCTGTGGATAACCGCGCAGGCACGCCCACAGTTCATCGGCATTGCGCAGCCCGATCGGCGCGATCCAGGCACAACCGATATCCACCGGCTGATGGTGCAGGCACACCAGGCAATGCCGCTCACCGGCACCGGCCAGCGCCTGGTCCAGAATGGCCAGCTGGTCGTCGGCCAGCCAACCATGGGTGGCGTCGGGCACGTTCGAGTTGAGCATGACGATGCGCCAGGCACCCAGGTCAGTCACCGCCTGCACCAGGTCGCTACCCTGCGCGACCTCGGCCATCACCCGGGCCTCGTCATGATTGCCCGGCAACCATCGGCTCGGTGCGCCAAGCGAGGCGCTCAACTGGCGGAAGGCTTCGTAGGAGGCGACGCTGCCATCCTGGGAAAGGTCGCCCGTGCACAGCAGCAGGTCGATGCGCCGCTGCTCGCGTCGTACCTGCTCGACCACATGACGCAGGCTGTCGCGGGTATTCATGCCCAACAAGGTGCCGCCAGGGGTAGCGAACAGATGGGCATCGGTCAGTTGCACCACATGAAGCGGCGCCGGGTCTTGGGCGTGATTGGGCTGCGGCACGGGCCGTCTCCTCGAGCGGATTCAGCGCGATTATCGGCTGCCTGCGCGCGCCGGGCAAAGGGCCTTGCCCGATCGGCGTCACATTTTCAGCGAACGGCTTCCAGTTCGTGGCCGCAAGCCAGGCAGTGGCTCAGCCATTCACCCAGGAACAGGTTGAGCTGGGCCTTCTCGTCCGGCTGGTGCATCGCCGCGTTGGGGTACGGGTAGATGCTGCGCAGGCGCCGGGTGTGCTCGGCGCTGACCACCTCGGCCATGCGCGCGTCGTGATACACCTGCACCTCCAGGTGCGGCACCGGCAGCCACGGCAGGCTGTGCTCCTGGCGCACCCGAAGGGTAGTGGTGTAGGGACAGGCCAGCAGCACATCGAGCACCAGCACGCCGAGCATCTGGTCGCCCTGGGTCATGCCGATGCGGCGCGAGCTTTGGGTGGTGCGCATGTCAGGCAACAGGCGCATCAGCCGGGCATAGTTGGCCTCGCAGGCGGCCTGCAGCCCGGCCAGGTCGACCCGGTAGCGCTCGCGCAACAGGTTCACTTCCACATACCTCGCACTTCGTCGCGGTTCAGCGCCAGCCATTGCAGGCCGATGATGGTCGCGGCGTTGCAGATGCGCCCGTCGCGCACGGCCTGCAAGGCATCCTCGAAGGCCCAGACGCGTACGCGGATGTCCTCGCCCTCCTCCTCCAGGCCGTGAAGCCCGCCGGCGCCCTCGCTGCTGCAACGCCCCAGGAACAGGTGAACATATTCATCGCTGCCGCCCGGCGAGGGGAAATAGCGGGTCATCGGCCACAGTGCGCTGAACGCAAGGCCCGCTTCTTCTTCAGCTTCGCGGTGGGCGACTTCCTCGGGCTGCTCGTCCTTGTCGATCAACCCGGCGACCATCTCGATGAGCCAGGGGTTTTCCACCTTGCCCATGGCACCGACGCGGAACTGCTCGATCAGCACCACCTCGTCGCGCAGCGGGTCGTACGGCAGTACGCAGACCGCGTCGTGGCGCACGAACAGTTCGCGGCTGATCTCACGGCCCAGGCCGCCGACGAACAGTTCGTGACGCAGGCGCACTTTGTCGAGCCGGTAGAAGCCCTGGAAGCAGTTGGCCCGTTCGACGATCTCGACCGCCTTGGGTTGCGAATTCAACGTGTCTGACATGGAAATCCTCGTTACCTCGTTTACCGCATCGCGCCATCCTACTCTGCGTGCCGCCGTGTTTCACCCCTTTCCGGCGACCGTTGAGGCAACCGGGACAGAGCCTCTCTACTCTGTTAGCTTAGTGGCGAACCGACGGCTTCGCCGACGGTCAAAGGCCGACTCCCTTTGTTCTGCAAGGATCATCATGACGCTTGTCAAACTGACTTCCGTGGCCGTGCTGGCAATGGCCCTGGGCGCCTGCCAGAGCTTGTTCGAGCCCAACTACCGGGCCCCGCTCGAGGTCAAGCGCGACGCCTGGGAACACGTCAAGCCCGGTTGCAGCGAGAGCGACTGCCCACTGGTGAACATCGACACCATCCACTTCCCGGCCCTGCCCAAGCTCGACGCCATCGTCGAAAAACGCCTGTTGCAGCTGACCGAAGACAACCAGCACAGCGGCGCGCCCACCTCACTGCAGGCCTACGAGCAGCAGTACCTGGCCAGCGCCGAGAAGCGCAACAGCAGCTACCTGCAGGCCAAGGTACGCGAGCAGCATGACGGGCTGGTGATCATCGAGCTGTCCAGCTACCTGGACAGCGGCGGCGCCCACGGCATGCCCGGGCGCGGTTTCATCAACTATTCACGCAAGCTGGACAAGGTCCTGACCCTGCAGGACATGCTCCTGCCCGGCCAGGAAGACACCTTCTGGAAGACCGTGGAAGAGTCCCACCGTGCCTGGATGATCAGCACCGGCATGGACAAGGACCCGGAGTTCATCAAGACCTGGCCGTTCCGCAAGTCCCCCCATGTGGCCCTGACCTACGGCGCGGTCGTGGTCAAGTACGAGGTCTATGCCATCGCGCCCTATTCCATGGGCCACATCGAGCTGAAGATCCCCTACCCACGCCTGAACGGCGTGCTCAGGCCTGAGCTGTTTCCCGGCCGCGGCTGAGGCTCAGCAGGCCGTGCAGCCCCCCTGCCAGCAGCAGTGCCGGCAGGGTCGCCCCCAACTCCGGCGCGACATTCGCCATCAGGTGATACGCCGCCACGCCCACTGCCCAGGCCAGCAGTGCCTGCCAGTGTAGCCCGGCCACCAGCGTCGGCATCTGCCGCCGACGAACGACGAAGTGGTCCATCAGCACCACGCCGAACAGCGGCGCGAACACCGAGCCGATCAGCAGCAGGAAGTTCTGATACTGGGCCAGCGGCGCCAACAGGGCGACCAGGGTGCACAGCACGCCGATGGCCAGGGCCAGGTGCTCGACCTTCAAGCGCACCAGCAGGCCGGTAGACACCGCCGCCGAGTGGATGTCGGCGAAGGCGTTTTCCGACTCGTCCAGCAGGATGAGCAACAGCGGGATACCTAGCCCGGCACCGGCCAGAGCCAGCAGCAGGGCATTGACTTCACCACTGGGCGCGAAGGCCAGGGTGTAGGCCACACCCAGGCTCATCAGCCAGGCATTGCCGATGAAGAAGCCCAGTGCCGTGCCGCCGAATACACGGCCGGCGCGCTGGCCGAACCGCGAATAATCGGCGATCAACGGCAGCCACGACAGCGGCATGGCGATGACGATGTCGAAGCCCACCGCCAGCGACATCGAGCCATCGCCGGCGCGCTGCCACAACCCGGCCAGATCGGCCTTGGCGAACAGATTCCAGGTCAGCCACAGGCAGGCGCCGAGCAGCAGCCAGATCCCCCACTTGCGCAGCACCTTGCGCACGAAGGCCAGCGGCCCGCTGACGGCGAGCAGGGTGGCCAGGGCGCCGAAGCACAAGGTCCAGAGCACCGGGCTGGTCCAGGCGCTGCCTTCGCCGAAGGCGCGGGCGCCCAGCAGGCTGGCGGCGTCACGCATGACGATGATCTCAAACGAGCCCCAACCGACCAGTTGCAGCAGGTTGAGCAGCGCCGGCAGGCGCGCGCCCTGGCGGCCCAGGCTGAGCCGCAGCGTGGCCATGGCCGACAGGCCCGTGTCGCTGCCGATCACCCCGGCGGCGGCCAACAGCAGCACGCCGACCGCCGTGCCCAGGGCGATCGCCAGGATCGCTCCCGCCAAGCCCAGGCCCGGCGCCAGCAGCGCGCCGACCTGCAGGACCATCAGGCCGATGCCGAGGGAGAACCAGAGGGAAAACAGGTCGCGAGCGCCGAACTGGCGCTGGCTGTGGGGGACCGGGTGGTCCGGGGAGAAGTGGCTGGGTGTGCTCATGATGGCGCTCGCCGGGGTGTTATTGGTGTTCTTGGCGAGGACTGCGTCCTCGTTTCGCGGCACAAGGCCGCTCCTACAAGAGACCGCGCAGGACCTGAACCTTGCGCTGCCCCTGTAGGAGCGGCCTTGTGCCGCGAAAGGGCCGCGAAGCGGCCCCTCAACCGTCTTAGACTTTCTTGTACAGCTGGCTACCTTCCTGGCGGAAGCGTTCGGCCTGCTCGCGCATGCCTTCCTCCACCGAGACATCGGTCGCCTCGATACGCTGGTTGGCAGCGTATTCGCGCACTTCCTGGGTGATCTTCATCGAGCAGAACTTCGGCCCGCACATCGAGCAGAAGTGCGCCACCTTGGCCGACTCCTTGGGCAAGGTCTCGTCGTGGAAGGCACGGGCAGTGTCTGGGTCCAGGCCAAGGTTGAACTGGTCTTCCCAGCGGAACTCGAAGCGCGCCTTGGACAACGCGTTGTCGCGGATCTGCGCGCCCGGGTGGCCTTTGGCAAGGTCGGCGGCATGCGCGGCGATCTTGTAGGTGATGATGCCGGTCTTGACGTCGTCCTTGTTCGGCAGGCCCAGGTGCTCCTTGGGCGTCACGTAGCAAAGCATGGCGCAGCCGAACCAGCCGATCATCGCCGCACCGATGCCGGAGGTGATGTGGTCGTAGCCCGGCGCGATGTCGGTGGTCAGTGGGCCGAGGGTGTAGAACGGCGCCTCGTCGCAGCACTCGAGCTGCTTGTCCATGTTCTCCTTGATCAGCTGCATCGGCACGTGGCCGGGGCCCTCGATCATGCACTGCACGTCATGCTTCCAGGCGATCTTGGTCAGCTCGCCCAAGGTCTCCAGCTCACCGAACTGGGCCGCGTCGTTGGCGTCGGCGATCGAGCCCGGGCGCAGGCCGTCGCCCAGCGAGAAGCTGACGTCGTAGGCCTTCATGATTTCGCAGATCTCGTCGAAATGCGTGTACAGGAAGTTTTCCTTGTGATGCGCAAGGCACCACTTGGCCATGATCGAGCCGCCGCGGCTGACGATGCCGGTCACGCGCTTGGCGGTCAGCGGTACGTAGCGCAGCAGCACACCTGCGTGGATGGTGAAGTAGTCCACGCCCTGCTCGGCCTGTTCGATCAGGGTGTCGCGGAACAACTCCCAAGTCAGGTCCTCAGCGATGCCGCCGACCTTCTCCAGGGCCTGGTAGATCGGCACGGTACCGATCGGCACCGGCGAGTTGCGGATGATCCACTCGCGGGTCTCGTGAATGTGCTTGCCGGTGGACAGGTCCATGACCGTGTCCGAACCCCAGCGAATGCCCCAGGTCAGCTTGGCCACTTCTTCCTCGATGGAGGAGCCCAGGGCGCTGTTGCCGATGTTGCCGTTGATCTTCACCAGGAAGTTGCGGCCGATGATCATCGGCTCCAGTTCCGGGTGGTTGATGTTGGCCGGAATGATCGCACGACCACGGGCGATCTCTTCACGGACGAACTCGGGCGTGATTTCCTTCGGGATGCTGGCACCGAAGCTGTGGCCGGCGTGCTGCTGGTCGAGCAGGCCGGCGGCGCGGGCTTCCTGCAGCTTCATGTTTTCGCGGATGGCGACGTATTCCATCTCGGCGGTGATGATGCCCTGGCGCGCGTAGTGCATCTGGGTAACGTTGGCACCGGGCTTGGCGCGGCGCGGGTTGCGCACGTGGGCGAAGCGCAGCTTGGCCAGGTCGGCATCGTTCAGGCGCTGCTGGCCGAAGTTCGAGCTCAGGCCGTCCAGGCGCACGGTATCGCCACGGGCCTCGATCCACGCCGAACGGACGTCGCCCAGGCCCTTGCGCACGTCGATGACGACGTTCGGGTCGGTGTATGGCCCGGAAGTGTCATAGACCAGCACCGGGGCGTTCTGCTCGCCGCCAAAATCGGTAGGGGTGTCGTGCAGGCTGATTTCACGCATGGGCACGCGGATGTCGGGGCGCGAACCTTCGACATAGACCTTGCGCGAACGGGGGAACGGTTGCACGGACTGCTGGTCGACTTGCGCCGACTCGCTGAGGTGGATCGATTTTTCTTGTTTGCTCATCACAGGCTCTCCAGACAGCGTGGAATGTCGGGGAGAACCTGAAGGAGGCGCGGAATGCACCTGGAACGGTGCTGGTGCCGGATACACGGAGGTGCCTTGAGCGTGAGCTACGACAATCCCGGACCTGGCACAAGATCTCGCCGGGAAAGCGAGCAATCTTGTTCCCTACGCAGGCGCTAACCTGATCAGGTTCAACGGGATCCGGAACTATCCGATCTCAGCCTTCGATTCAAGGCACCCCGACAAGAACATGCGCAGTCTAGACTCAAGTGGCCGGCAAAGCCAAGCGGGTAGATGCCGGGATGATGAAAGGCGTCGCGGAGATTGTGGCCGGGTGCGCGTGGTACTAGACTGGCCCCTCATTCAATACTCACCAGTTCAGTAATTAATTTCGTACAAGGATTGCCCTATGCTGCGCAAACTCTCACTGGCGATTGCCGTGTCTTGTGCGTCCAACGGAGTGGTCTGGGCAGCGGATGTGCCCACGACGGTGAAGACCGATCTGATCAGCGTCTACCAGGAAGCGGTCGACAACAACGCCGACCTGGCCGCCGCCCGCGCCGACTACGGCGCACGCCGCGAAGTAGTCCCCCAGGCCCGCGCCGGGCTGCTGCCGAACCTGTCGGCCGGCGCCGAGATGATGAACACCCGCACCAAGTTCGACGAGCCTTCGGTCACCTCCAACCGCAGCGGCAATTCATGGAACGCGACCCTGGCGCAGCCGATCTTCCGCGCCGACCGCTGGTTCCAGTTGCAGGCTGCCGAGGCGGTCAATGAACAAGCGGCCCTCGAGCTGTCCGCGACCGAGCAGAACCTGATCCTGCAAACCGCGGAGAACTATTTCTCAGTACTGCGTGCCCAGGACAACCTGGCCTCGACCAAGGCCGAGGAAGCGGCGTTCAAGCGCCAGCTGGACCAGTCCAACGAACGCTTCGACGTTGGTCTCTCGGACAAGACCGACGTACTGCAGTCCCAGGCCAGCTACGATACCGCCCGGGCCAACCGGATCATTGCCGAGCGCCAGGTCCAGGACGCTTTCGAGGCCCTGGTGACCTTGACCAACCGCGAATACGGTTCGCTCCAGGGGGTGGTCCACACCCTACCGGTGCAGGTGCCGACGCCCAACGACGCCAAGGCTTGGGTCGAGACCGCAGCGCGGCAGAACCTCAACCTGCTGGCCACCAACCATGCCGTCACCGCCGCCGAGGAAACCCTGCGCCAACGCAAGGCCGGCCACGCGCCGACCCTGGATGCGGTGGCCCGCTACCAGAAGGGCGACAACGACAGCCTGGGCTTCTCCAACCCGCAGCCCGGCGTGCGCTACAGTGGCGACGTCGAGCAGACCAGCATCGGCCTGCAGCTGAACATTCCGATCTACAGCGGCGGCCTGACCAGCTCCCAGGTACGCGAGGCCTACCAGCGCCTGAGCCAGAGCGAGCAGCAACGCGAGAGCCTGCGCCGCCAAGTGGTGGAAAACACCCGCAACCTGCACCGGGCGGTGAACACCGACGTGGAGCAGGTGCAGGCACGCAAGCAGTCGATCATTTCCAACCAGAGCGCCCTGGAGGCCACCGAGATCGGCTACCAGGTCGGTACCCGCAACATCGTCGACGTGCTCGACGCCCAGCGCCAGCTGTACACCTCGGTGCGCGACTACAACAACAGCCGCTACGACTACATCCTCGACAACCTGCGCCTGAAACAGGCCGCCGGCACCCTCAGCCCGCAGGATCTGCAGGACCTGGGGCGCTACCTGAAGGCCGACTACAACCCCGACAAAGACTTCCTGCCGCCGGACCTGGCTGCGGCAGCGGCCAAGAACTTCGAACGCAGGCCTTGAGATTGGCGGCGCTTTGCGCCCCTATCGCGGGACCGGATGGGATGGCGTCACAGCGGACCTGTGGGAGCGGGCTTGTCCCGCGATTGGGCTGCACAGCAGCCCCCAGCATCCACTTACGTCAACAGCCTCCCCAGCCCATCCAGCAACCGCTGCAAAGCCCCCTGGTTGGCCAGCATCACCGCCCTGCCCGCCTCGCCCATGCGCCGGGCATCCTGGGGCAACTCGACCAGCCGACGTACCGCCCCGGCCAAGCCGCTGGCATCGTCCACTTCCTGCAACGCCCCCGCCTCGCGCAGCATCGCGCTGATTTCCAGGAAGTTGAACACGTGCGGGCCCGTGAGTACCGGCAACGCCAGTGCCGCCGGCTCCAGCGGGTTATGCCCACCGGTGGGCACCAGGCTGCCGCCGACAAAGGCAATGTCGGCCAGGGCATAGAGGAACAACAGCTCACCCATGGTATCGCCGAGCAAGACCTGGGTCTGGGCTTCTACCGGCACGCCGGAAGAACGTCGCACGGTGGTGAACTGCGCTTGGCACAGGCCATGCACCGCATCGAACCGCTCGGGATGGCGCGGCACCAACACCAACAGCGCATCGCCATGGGCCTGTAGCAGTTGCCGGTGGGCCTCGAGGATCAATGCATCCTCACCCTCGTGGGTACTGGCCGCGATCCATACCGGGCGCTCGCCGGCCCCCCAGCGCTCACGCAGATCACGGGCACGCGGCTGAAGCTGCGCGTCGATCTTCAGGTCGAACTTGATCGAGCCGGTCACCTGCACGCACTCAGGCCGTGCGCCCAGGCTGCGGAAACGCTGCGCCTCGGTCTCGGTCTGCACTGCGATCAGGCTCATCTCGGCCAGCATCGGCCGGGTCAGACCGGCGAAACGCGCATAGCCACGGGCCGAACGCTCGGACAGCCGCGCATTGGCCAGGGCCACCGGAATGCCGCGCTTGGCGCACTGGTGGATGTGATTGGGCCACAGCTCGGTCTCCATGATGATGCCCAACCGCGGCCGGACATGATCGAGGAAGCGCCCCGCCGCCCAAGGCAGGTCATAAGGCAGGTAGCAATGCTGGATTCGCGGCTCGTCGGCGAACATCGCGCGGATCCGCTCCGAACCGGTGGGCGTCATGCAGGTCAGGGTGACCGGCAGGTCCGGGTAAGCCTTGAGCAAGGCGCGGATCATCGGCGCGGCAGCGATGCTTTCGCCCACCGACACCGCGTGCACCCAGATGCCGTCCCGGCGCATCGGCGCAAGCTTGCAAGCGAAGCGCTCGGCGATGCGCTGGCCGTAGGCCGGCGCCTTGCGCGCACGCAGGTACAGGCGCAGCGCAACCAGCGGCAGGCCCAGGTGGAAAAGCAGGGTATAGAGGGTTCTGTTCATGGCGACGCAGTGTACTAGGAACTGCACGAAAAGACCTGTCGGGCACCGCCTCTCAGCCGATGGCCCGCAGGTGCACGGCAAAGCGTTCGGCCAGCCACTGCGCCGCCGGCCCCAGGGGCTGGTCGCGGCGCCAGGCCAGTTCGACGACCAGCGCAGGCGGGCGCCACTCGCTGTCGAGTTCGACCATCTGCGCCTGGTAGGTCGGGTACTGCACCACATGCCGTGGCAGCCAGGCCCAGCCCAGCCCGCGCATCAGCAGCTCAGCCATGGCATAAAAGCTGTCGGCGCGCCACACCTGCGGGCTGATCGCCTCGCCCCCGGGGTAGCCGCTTTGCTGCGGTGTGATCAATAACTGCCGGTGACGAGCCAACTGCTGGCGAGTCACCTTCCGCTCGCCCGCCAGCGGATGGTCCACGGCACATACGGTGACCATCTCCACGCTGCCCAGGGCGCGGCGCTCCAACGACGCGGGAATGCGCTCGTGATGAAAGAACAACCCCAGGTCGGCGCGACGCTCCACCAGCTTGCGCGCCACGTCGCCCTGGGCGCCGCTGGCCACCTGTACTTCCAGGAAGGGGAAACGGCTGGCCAGCTCGTCGAGGCTGTCGATCACCGGCTGGTAGGGCATGGCCTCATCCTGGGCCACGCGCAACAAGGCTTCCTGGCCACGCATCAGGGCCAGGGCCCGGCCATCCAGGCGCTCGCACTGGCGCAGCAATTCCCGCGCATCCTCGAGCAGGGCCGCCCCGCTTTCGGTCAGCCGCGGCTGGCGGCCGCTGCTGCGCTCGAACAAGGTCACGCCCAGGTCCGCCTCCAGCAGCGCGATGGCATTGCTGACCGCCGACTGTGCCTTGTGCTGCTCCCGGGCGACAGCGGAAAACGAGCGCAGCTCGGTGACCCGCAAGAAGGTGCGCAATTGGTCGAGATCCCACTGTTGGGCCATGCAACCTATCTCCATAGCAGATAGGTAATGACTTTACCCCATCCGACGAAAGTCTAGAATGCCCACCCAGCAACGGAGGACCCCGATCATGAATGCCTACACCTACCTGGCCATCGCCATCTGCGCCGAAGTCATCGCCACCGCTTCCATGAAGGCGGTCAAGGGCTTGAGCACGCCATTGCCGCTGCTGCTGATGGTCTGTGGCTATGCCGTGGCGTTCTGGATGCTGACCCTGGTGGTGCGCAGCATTCCGGTGGGCATCGCCTACGCTATCTGGTCGGGCCTGGGTATCGTGCTGATCAGCGTCGCCGCTCTGGTGATCTATGGGCAGAAACTGGATGTGCCGGCCATGCTGGGAATGGCCATGATCGTCGGTGGCGTGGTGGTGATCCAGCTGTTCTCCAAGACGGCCGGCCACTGACTGGCATCGGCTTTATCGTCGCTGCAGCCCTATCGCCGGACAAGCCCGCGCCTACACGGGATCAGCGCAGCCCGGAAGGGCTGGGTGATCTCCCACAGGAACGGAGCCGTTGCTTGTGGGAGCCGGCTTGCCGGCGATGAGGCCCGCACGCGTCCACAGCCTGTATACTGGGCAACTGTCCCAGTTCTAGAGGTGCTCGCATGCCATCTGCCATTTCCACTGACGTGCTGATCGTCGGCGCCGGGGTCGCTGGCCTCTGGCTCAACGCAAGGTTGCGGCGCCTGGGGTATTCGACGGTGCTGGTGGAACGCGCAAGCCTCGGTGGCGAGCAGACCATCAAGTCCCAGGGCATCATCCATGGTGGTACCAAGTATGCCCTGCATGGGGCCTTGACCGGTGCCTCCGAGGCCATCGCCGACATGCCGCGCCGCTGGCGCGAGGCGTTGGCCGGCAATGGCGAACTCGACCTGGGCAAGACGCGCCTGCTGTCCGAGGCCCACTACCTGTGGTCCCCCGGTACCCTGGCGGGCAACCTCACCAGCTTCTTCGCCAGCAAGGCCGTGCGTGGCCGGGTCGACCAGGTCAAGGGCGAGCAACTGCCCCCTGCCCTGCAGGATCGCGCCTTCAAGGGCAAGGTCTATCGCCTGGCCGAGCTGGTCGTCGACGTGCCGAGCCTGCTCGCCAACCTGGCCGAACTGGCCGGTGACAGCCTGCTGGCCGGCGAACGCATCGAGCCACTGCGCGAGGGCGACGAACTGCTCGGCCTGCGCGTGGATGGCCGTGAGATACGCGCCCAGCGTATCGTGCTCAGTGCCGGTGCCGGCACCGAAGCCCTGCTCCAGGCGCTGGGGCTGGAGCAGCCGGCCATGCAGCGCCGACCGCTGCACATGGTCATGGCCAAGGGGCCGAACCTCAAGCCGCTGTATGCCCACTGCCTGGGCGGCGGGCCCAAGCCGCGTGTCACCGTCACCACCCACCCGGCCCACGATGGCCAATGGGTCTGGTACCTCGGTGGCGACCTGGCCGAGGCGGAAGGCGTGGCACGCGAACCTGCCGAGCAGATCGCCGCGGCGCAGAAGGAGATCGCCAGCCTGTTGCCTTGGGTCGACCAGGGCCAGGTGCGCTGGGCCACCTTGCGGGTCGATCGCGCCGAACCCGCGCAATCCGGGTTGGTCCGCCCGGACAACGCCTTCCTCGCAGAGCAGCAGCGCCTGCTGGTGGGCTGGCCGACCAAGCTGGCCCTGGCGCCCGACTTCGCCGACCGCGTGCTGGCGAGCCTGGAGCGCGACGGTATCCGCCCCGCCGCGCAACCTGACCTTGCCGACCTGCCTCGCCCCGCCCTCGGCGTACCTGCCTGGGAGCGACTGCTGCCATGAGCCTGCCGACCCTGCACGATTTCCTGCGGCCGCTGGGCAGCACCGGCCTGAAGGTCTCCCCGCTGGGCCTGGGCACGGTCAAGCTCGGCCGCGACCAGGGCGTCAAATACCCCAATGGCTTCACCATCCCAGGCGATGACGAAGCGCGCCTGCTGCTGGCGCAGGCCCGCGAGCTGGGCATCAACCTGATCGACACCGCGCCGGCCTACGGTCGCAGCGAGGAACGCCTGGGCCCCTTGCTGCGCGGCCAGCGCGACCACTGGGTGATCGTCAGCAAGGTGGGCGAGGAATTCGACAATGGCCAGTCGCACTTCGACTTCAGTGCCGCCCATACTCGCCTATCGGTGGAGCGCAGCTTGCGCCGTCTGGAAACCGACCACCTCGAACTGGTGCTGGTGCATTCCGACGGCAATGACGTGCAGATCCTGGAGCAACAAGGCGTCTACCAGACCCTTGCCGAACTCAAGCAGGAGGGCAAGATCCTCGGCTACGGGCTGTCCGGCAAGACCGTGGAGGGTGGGCTGAAGGCCCTGGAACAAGGCGATTGCGCCATGGTCACCTACAACCTCAACGAGCAGGCGGAGCGCCCGGTACTGGACTACGCTGCCGAACACGGCAAGGCCATCCTGGTGAAGAAGGCCCTGGCCAGCGGGCATATCTGCCTGGCACCAGGGGTCGATCCGGTGCAGGCCAGCTTCGAGCTGCTGTTCGCCCACCCTGGGGTGAGCAGTGCTATCGTCGGCACCATCAACCCGTTGCACCTGGCCCATAACGTGGCCACCGTCGCCCGAATCCTGGGCCAGCCTTGAGTCGCCCTGGCGGGCGCCCAACGCAAGGAGGAGCCTCGTGCCGCGAACGCTGATCCGCAAGAACCCGAGCAACTTCAAGACCCTGCCGCTGCACGTCGAAGCCACACCCGACGGCCTGACCTACCAGAGCATCGGGATGCCATTGAACTTCGGTCAGGTACAGCAGCGGCGCAAGGCCATCGAGCTGGCAGACCACGAGCGTTTCGTGGTCGAGCTGGCCAACCTGGGAGTTTCGGTGCGTCTGACGCTGCACTGGCAAAACCGCGACTATTGGGTGCTGGTGCGTCAGCGCCGGCAGGACCGCGGCGACGTGGTGCTCAAGCTGATCTCAGGCTACGTGCCCGCCCAGGAGATCAACCTGCCGCTGCATACCGCCATTCAGGAAGTGGCCGAGGAATGCCTGCTGGAAACCCCGGAGGGCTGGCTCGGCGGGCGCTTCAACGACACTTGGCTGCCCGCGCCTTATGCCGACGCGCTGCATTACCGCGAAGCCCTGCCGTTCGTGCTAACGCCCGAGTCCGGCGCGGCGCGCCCGGTGCATTGCGGCAACCTGATGCTGCTGGAACGGCCCCGTGCCTATGTGCACTTGCCCACCGCATCGTTGCAGCTGATCTACGACCTGCGCCTGCAGGTGCCCCGGGAAGCCAAGTCGCTCAGCCTGTTCCATGTGGACGAGCGGCTCGAAGGCGACCAGCTGGTAGCACGGCTCAATCGCAAGCGGCCGGACCTGTACCTGATGCCACTGGTCGATGGCCAGCCAACCGCCGAGCTCTATACCTTGAAGAAGGACGAACTGGTGCGGGCCAGCACCCGTGGCCTATACCTGGCCGAGAGCTTTGCTCGACAAGACGGCTGGGTGGTCGGGGATGAGCGAATTCGCTGGAAGGACTGGATCAGGCAGCAGGGCCTGGAGGAACACCGAATGGAGCCGGCCTCTCACCTGCAGCGCTTCGGCGACAAGGCGCGGGCGCTGCTGCAACGAGCGTTGCACAAGTAGGGTCGGGCTGCTGCGCAGACCATCGCCGGCAAGCCGGCTCCCACAGGTACCGCGGCGCCTCTGAAAGCAGCGCAGGGCAGGTGGGAGCCGGCTTGCCGGCGATAGGCTCGGCCTCAGTTCTTGCGGATCTTCTCGACGATCGCCGTGGTCGAGCTGTTCTCCACCAGCCCCAGCACCTTCACGGTGCCGCCATAGGCCTTGACGATATCGGCGCCAACCACCTGGTCGATACCGTAGTCCCCACCTTTGACAAGCACATCTGGCTTGACCTGGCTGAGCAGGTTCTCTGGCGTGCCTTCGGGGAAGCTGATGACCCAGTCCACCGCGCCCAGGCCTGCCAGCACGGCCATGCGCCGATCGACGCTGTTGATCGGCCGGCCAGGGCCCTTGAGGCGGCTGACCGAGGCATCGTCGTTGACCGCCACGATCAGGCGGTCGCCCTGGGCCCGCGCCTGCTCCAGGTAGGTCACGTGGCCTGCGTGGAGGATGTCGAAGCAACCATTGGTGAAAACGATCTTCTCGTTGTGCGCGCGGGCATCATCGATCGCCAGCAGCAGTTGATCGAGGGTCAGCACACCGCGTTCGGAGCCTTCTTCGCGCTGGATCGCACGGCGCAGTTCAGGGGCACTGATGGCCGCCGTACCCAGCTTGCCGACCACGATGCCGGCCGCGAGGTTGGCCAGGGCCACCGCGTGGGGCAGATCCTCGCCGGCTGCGATGGCCGCAGCCAGGGTGGATATGACGGTATCGCCGGCACCGGTGACGTCGAACACTTCACGGGCCCGCGCCGGCAGGTGCAGCGCTGGGTGGCCGGTGCGCAGCAGGGTCATGCCATGCTCGCCACGGGTCACCAGCAGTGCGCCCAGGTCGAGCTCCTGGAGCAATTGCAGGCCCTTGGCGACCAGTTCGCCCTCATCGGCGCAGCGACCGACGATGGTCTCGAACTCGCTGAGGTTCGGGGTGATCAGGCTGGCGCCGCGGTAGATGGAGAAATCCTTGCCCTTGGGGTCGGCCAGAACCGGGATGCCCTTGGCTCGCGCGGCCTCGATCAGGCTCTGGTGATTCTTGAGCGCACCCTTGCCGTAGTCCGACAGCACCAGCACCTTGGTGCCTTCGAGCAGGTCATCGACCTCCTCGCCCAGCGACAGCGGGTCGGTGGCGAACGGCTCTTCGAAATCGATGCGCAGCAACTGTTGGTGACGGCTCATGACCCGCAGCTTGACGATGGTCGGCTGGTGGGCGATGCGCTGGAACACCGAGCGCACACCCGCTGCGTGCAGGCTGTTGGCGAGGCTGTCGGCGGCCTCGTCCTGGCCGGTCACGCCAACCAGCGAGGCCGGCGCGCCCAGGGCCGCGATGTTCAATGCGACGTTGGCCGCGCCACCGGGGCGATCCTCGATCTGCTCGACCTTGACCACCGGCACCGGGGCTTCGGGAGAAATCCGCGAGGTACCGCCATGCCAGTAGCGGTCGAGCATGACATCGCCGACCACCAGAACCGGGGCTTGATCGAAACGCGGCATGGACAACTTCATGGGCAACCCATATGAAAATAATGAACAGGGGCAGGATATTAGCACAGGGTCGGTGACGGCTTTACGGCCAGCGTCGATCTGTACGTTACCAATGATGATCGGGGCCGGTACGGCCCCGAGCCAGGGGAGATCAGGTGATGTCAGCCTTTTCCGGCGCGTCCAGGCCCATGGCATGCAGGCGGGCATAATGGCCATTTGCCTGAAGCAACTCGGCATGGGTACCGCGCTCGACCAGGCGCCCCTGGTCCATGACCAGGATCAGGTCGGCCTTCTCGATGGTCGACAGGCGGTGGGCGATCACCAGGGTGGTACGCCCCTGCATCACATGGTCGAGGGCAGCCTGGATATGACGCTCGGACTCGGTGTCCAGGGCCGAGGTCGCCTCGTCGAGGATCAGCAGCGGTGCGTTCTTCAGCAGAGCGCGGGCGATCGCCAGGCGCTGGCGCTGGCCACCGGAAAGCAGTACGCCGTTCTCGCCGACCTCGGTGTCGAAGCCCTTGGGCAACTGATCGATGAACTCCTTGGCATAGGCATCGGCGGCGGCGGCCTCGATGTCCTCGCGCGGCGCGCCGGCCAGGTCGCCGTAGGCGATGTTGTTGGCCACCGTGTCGTTGAACAGGGTGACATGCTGGGTCACCTGGGACACATGGCGGCGCAGGTTGCGCAGGCGATACTGCTCGATGTCCACACCATCGAGCAGGATCTGCCCGTTGGTGTGGTGGTAGAAGCGCGGGATCAGCGCGGCCAGGGTGGACTTGCCGCTGCCGGAGCGCCCCACCAGGGCGATCATCTGCCCAGGCTCGGCGGTGAAGCTGATATCACTGAGCACCTGGCGCTCGGTACCTGGGTAGGTGAAGCTGAGGTTGCGCACCTCCAAGCGGCCTTCCACGCGGTCTTTTTCCACGGTACCGGTGTCGACCTCGGGCTTCTCGTCCAGTTGCTCGAAGATGCTCTCGGCACCCGCCAGGCCCTTCTGGATGGTCGAGCTGACCTCCGAAAGCTGGCGGATCGGCTTGGGCAGCAGGCCCGCAGCCGTGATATAGGCCACCAGGTCACCCGCCGAGGCATCGCCGCGCAGGAACAGCACCAGGAACATCAGCGATGCCATGGCGCTGTAGATCACCAACTGCAGCAACGGCGTGTACAGCGCGCCGGTCTTGGTCATGCGCAGCTGCTTCTCGGTGTTGCCCTGGCTGGCGTTGTGGAAGCGTCGCTCCTCGTAGGCCTCGCCACCGAAGCTGCGCACCACGCGGTAGCCCTGGATGGTCTCGGAGGCCACGTGGGTGACATCACCCATCGCGACCTGGATCTTCTTGCTCTGCTTGCGGAATTTCTTGCTGGCGGTGCTCACCATCACCGCGATCACCGGCAGGATGGCGACCATCACCAGGGTCAGCTTCCAGTTCATCCACAACAGGTAGGCGAACAGGAAGACCACGGTCAGGCCTTCTCGGATCACCACCTTGATCGCATCGGTCGCCGCACCGGTGACCATGGTCACGTTGAAGGTGATGCGCGAGATCAGGTGGCCGGAGTTATGGTTGTCGAAATAGCGGTTGGGCAGCACCAGCAGCTTGTTGAACAGCTGCACCCGCAGGTCATGCACCAACCCCAGGGAGACCTTGGCCAGGTAGTAGTTGCCCAGGAACGACCCCAGGCCCTGCCAGGCCGCGATCAGGATGATCAGCAGCGGCACGGCCTGCAGCAGTTGCAGGTCGCGCAGGTAGGGGACATTGGGGAACAGCACCGCTTGCGGGTTGCTCAGCCCATCGACGAAGTATTTCAGGATCCCGGCCAGCATCGGCTGGGTCGAGGCAAAGATCACGAAACCCACGATACTCAGCAGGAAAATGCCGATGTAGGGTTTGACGTAGCTCAGCAGCCGGAAATAGATCTTCAGGCTGGAGGTATGCTCCGCCGGTAGCGGTGTTTCGGCCATCATCGAGCTCGCTGTTCAGGTTGAACCGGGAATTTTACCACAGGCGTCGTTTTCGGCACGCACCCAGGGCAACAGCATGGCCAGGCCCACCGGCAGCCAGCTGATGAACCATTCGGCACGCGGGGTATCGGTGAGGCTGGCGGCATCGAACTGCATGGCGAGCGTGGAGAAAAAGAATCATGCCCTGTTAGTACAATTTGTTGCTCGGTGCCAAGGCGATACCGGCAAGGAACCATACGAAGCCGAACCCAAGCCACGCCTGGGCCCAGTTTTTCTTGTACAACATCACTCCCCCAAAAGAATCCAAACCCGTCATCATGGTACTGAGGCTTTATTTTCGGCATTATTGCCGGTCATTTTTGCTTGCCAGACGACAAGGCCCTACCCATGCAATGCTCCCGGCTCTCCCAGGTCGACTTCGATCAGCTGACACTCGGCGCCAAGGTTCTAGAGGCAGATAGCCACGGCGCCAAAGTCTACCTGCTTGGGGATGGAAATATCCTCAAGGTTTTTCGTCGCAAGCGTCTGATTTCATCTGCGCTGCTGCGCCCCTACTCGCGGCGCTTCATCGATAACGCCGCGCGCCTGGCACAAATGGGAATTCCCACGCTGGAAGTGATCAGCCATCACAAGCTCGACCTGCCAGGGCGTACCGCCGTGCTCTATCGGCCGTTGCCGGGCCAGACGCTGCTGCAACTGTCCCGCGAGCCGGGGTTCAGCTGGGATGGCCTGCTGCCGCAACTGGTCGAATTGATCCGCCAACTGCACCGTTCAGGCATCTATTTTCGCTCGCTGCACCTGGGCAACGTGGTGATGACGCCTGACCAGCGCCTGGGCCTGATCGACGTCGCGGACATGCGTTTCCTGCGCGCGCCGCTGCCGGCGCGGATGGTGCGCCGCAATGTGCAGCACATGGCGCGCTATATCGAGCGCGAGAAGCTCGCCGAGCAGTTCCCGCTGGCGGCCTTGGAGGCCGCCCTGCTTCAGGGCTAGCGCCCCAACAGGCTGGCGACCCCGGCCAAGAACGCTTGCCAGCCCTGCTCCGGCGCCAGGGAGCGCCGCTGGACCGCCGCTGTGGCTTGGGGATCAAAGCTGGCGCAGCGTGCAATGGCCTGGCTCCAGGCCTCGACGTCAGCGACCGGCAAGTAGCAATCGACTTCGCCCAGTTGTTCGCGAAATACTGCAAGATCGCTGCAGATAACTGGAATATCCGCCAACACCGCCTCTTGCAACACCAGCCCCAGCCCCTCGGAGCGCGAAGGCAGCAGCAAGCCATCGAAGGCTCGGTACAGCTGGGAAATGTCCGGCCTGTAACCGCACAGCCGCACACTGGCGTCGAGCCCCAGTGCCTGGATCCGCGCCGCGAGGCGATCGCGCAGCTCGCCATCGCCGAAGATCATCAAATGCAGGTTGGGCTGGTGCTCGCGCGCCCTGGCGAAGGCCTCGATCAGCATTTCGAAGCCTTTGCTTTCCACCAACCGGCCCACGGCGCACAGCACGCGGCCTTCATCCTGGGCAGGGAGGCCAAGCGTCTGCCTGGCGGCATTGCGCGCAAGCAACTGGCCGCAGAACACGGCCGGGTCCATGGCAATGCGCAAGGTACGCACTGGCAGGCCGAGCTCCTGCTCGAGCGAGCGGGCCAGAGTGCCGGACACCGCGGCGATGGACAGACGCTCACGAGGCATACTGCGCAACAGGCTTATGTCACTGCCGCGTAGCCGGGTGGAGCCATGGAACAGGACCGCCGCGCGAACACCGGGCAACTGACGCAGCAGCGGCAGCATCAAGCGCGCGACACCCAGGCCATCGAGCAGCAACACGTCAGGCTGCGCCTGGCGCAAGGCCGCGCGCAGGCGCAGGCGCAACCAGGGCACCATGAGGCGCTCCGGCATGCGCCCCTTGAGCGCCCGTTGCGGCAGGTTCCAGGTGCGTGTTTCACCCAATCCACCGCACCCCTGCTCACCGAGCAACAGCCAATTGCTCACGCGCACATCGGCCGGGGCATGCCCCAGCACCTGCCGGTGAACCGTGTGTATGGACGTATATTGCGGACCGCCCGACCACATCACATTGACGATGTTCATCGGGTTACGCCCCTCTGGAAAATGAATGGGCCATCAGGCACGCCGCTTCAACCGACAAGAAAACCGATCCCGGTGCCGACCACCAAACCCACCAACAGCGTGAGTATCAGTTTCTGGCGGTCCCGCTTGCGCCGCTTGGCCTTGCGCTGGACTTCCTCGGGCAGGGTCACGTGGTTGCCGAAGCCAGTGTGCAGCACCGCGTCGCCTTCCAGGGTGACCGCCCCCAGGTTCAACTCGGCGTAGCGTCGCGACAGCGCCTTCTCACCAGAATAGGCGGCAAACGGCGCGCAGCGCTGGTAATCGCTTAGGCGGCGCAGCCCTGGGTTGAGCGAAAATGCTTGCCATTCGGCCTTGTCGGACAGCAGCGGGTAGCACGGCACGCCGGCGATCACCTGGCGGTCGCCCAGGTGGATATACGGGCTATGGATCGCCAGGTCATGGGCATGGCTGCGCAGCCAGACCTGCAACAGGTCCGGGCTAACCTCGAGGATCGCGCGAGAGTCCTCGACGAACCCCTGCCGGTAGAAGCGCCAGTCGTCTTCGCAATGGAAGATGTACGGCGTCTTCACCTGGCCGTAGGCCAGGTCGATGGAGGGCAGCTGGCCCAGCTTGGGCCGATTGACGAAGACCGTGCAGTGGGGCTTCCAGTGCATCGGTACAGCATCGTGGACTGCATCGTTCCCGGAGTCTTCGGTGATGAAGACTTCGCGGATCGGCGCGGTGTTGTATCGGTCGAAACTCTCGAGCGTTTCCTTGAGCAGGTCGAAACGCCCGCAACTGGTCACGACCACGGTGATATCACTGTTCTCAGAGAAGCGCACGGGGCTCCCTCCACCTTTGGGCTATCAACGACTCACGCATTCCCTGCGACAGGCGCGCCATTGCTCAGAACCCCAGCCTCAGGCGCAGCCGCTGCCAGGCGCTCAGAGGTGGCTGCGGTCGCAGCGGAGGTTCCATGTGTTCGACGATGCTACGGCCCACCTGGGCGAAGCTGAAGCGCGAAACCGCCAGCTCCCGACCGTTGGCAGCGATGCGCGCGGCCAACGCCGCGTCCTGCCGTAGCGTGCGCAGTTTTTCCTGTAGCGTCGGGACGCTGTCGTATAGCACCACGTTGTGCATGTCTTCAAGGCCCAGGGCACGGTTTTCCGCCTCGCCCTGATCATAGGCCAGCAGCACGCAGCCACAGGCCATGGCCTCGAAGTTCTTGATCATGTACTCGCCCATGCCAACGTCGGCACTGACGAAGAAACGGATGCGGTTGAGCGTATTGCAGTAGTCCTCGCCCGACTTGGTGCGGGTGACCACCAGGTTTTCCACCTGGCCGAGCTCATCGAGCAACGCCTTGCGGCCGCTGTAGGCCACGCTGCCGGTGCTGCCGACGAAGGCCAGCTCGATATCGCGTTCGCGCGCCTGGTCGGTGAGGAGCTGTTCGTCATAGCCCTTGGGCACGAACACCGCGTCGAAACCCTCCTGGCGCAGGCGCTCGCTGACCATGTAGCCGGAACTGATCACCCGCGCCCACGGCAGGTGACGGTAGTGCGCACTGAACTTGCCGGTGTATTTGCACGGAATGTAGTTCTGGTAGGCATCGTGCTCGAGGATCACCAGGTTGGGCACGGTGCGGATGAAACCGACCTGGCGGATTTCCTGCTTGAAGCGCAGGAAGAACACGATCCGGTCGTAGCGGGTGACATCGACTTCACGCTTGAAGTAGCGACGCAGGTTGCGCTGGTCCTCGCTGGTCAGCCAGCGCAGGTCGCAGTCGCAGTGGGCGGCGACGCCGTCGTACAGGCGGTCCAGGATCGCCCGCTGCTCCTTCTGCACCAGAAATAGGACTTTCATTGCTTTCCTTGGGTTCTGTGCGCCATCAATCATTCGTCACGCTCGCGCGGGCAATGCCAGAACAGTTCGTGGCGGCGAACCGCCTTGCGGAAGAATTCGTTTTCGCCGTAGGCCGAGGGTTTGCGCCCGGCCAGCCAGCGTTGCAGCACCCGCCGCAGGCGGCGTTTGAACGGCGCGGGCGGCTGCAGGTCATGCATCATGCCCAACGCCATGGCCTTGTCGCGCTGGGTGGCAAGGTCCAGGACCCGGCTGTAGGGCGCCCAGGCCTGCTCGGCGCTCAACTGCGGCGGCAAGGCCACGCCATCGCCGCTGTCGCCCATGGGCCAGCGGTCGTTGTCGTGCAGGTGGTTGGCGTAGTACAGCTGTGTTTCGGGCTGCCAGTCCAGGCCCTGCAAGGCTTCGTGCACCGCGGCCTGGGCACAGATGTGGTCCGGGTGCGGGTCGAGTTGCGGGTGCGGCATCACCAGCACGTGCGGCCGGGCCTGCTCCAGCAGGGCGCGCAGGTCAGCCAGCAGGTTGTGCCAGGTGGGTGCGCCGTCGGCGTCGCCCGGCAACGTAAAGGCATTGAAACGGCGGAACGGGCGGGTATCGGCCAAGTCCGCCTCGCGCGACCCCACCGGCTGCTCCGGCGCCGCCTGCATCGCAGGCAATTGCAGGCAGAAATAGCCCAGCTGGACGCAGCGTGCCTCGGGCACTCCAGCCCAACGCGGCACGGCAATGCTGTCCCAGGCGCGCAGTCGGCCCTTGAGCCGCGCCGCCTCGGCCTTGGGCAGGCCCATCTGTTGATAGTGCTCGGCTTCGATCTCGCCTGCGGTCAAGGTGACCACCCAGGCTTCGTCAGCCTGGCTGTAGAGGCCATAGGCAGCCAGCTCGGCGTCGTCGGCATGGGGGGCGATGACCATGATCCGGCGCTGGCTCAGCTCGACCGACGGAGTTATCCACAGGCGCGGCGCACCGATCAATCGGCAATGCCGGCCACGCAGGCGCAACGCCCCGGCCATCAGCGGCGCAGCGAAGCCGGTGAGGTTGAGAAAGCGCACGCCATCCACCCCACGCTCGAAGGCCTGGCTGTCCTGCTGCGCTTCGCCGAGCAGTTCTACGCGCGGGTCGAGCCAGCGGCCTAGCCAGCTGCTTTTCACCCGCACTTCGAGAATCAGCGTTTCATCCCCGGCCAAGGCCACCTCGGCCTGCAGCACACCATCGCGAAGGCTGGCGGCAACCTGGCGAGCCTGGTCGCCGAAACGGTAGGCGTAGTCTTCGGCGGGCGAATAGAACAGGTGGTCGGCGAACCAGGCCTCATGCGCCACCCACAGCAGCGGCAACAGCAGCAGCGGCAGCCACCACCAGCCGAATACCCCTAGGGCGACCAGCGCGACCAGGCCTGCCAACAGGCCCAGGCGCTTGTTGCGTCGATGGCGCTTGAGCAGCTGCTGCTTGCGGCTCATGACTGGAACACCGGCACAGGGTTGCACCAACGGTCCTTGTATTCGCGATCGGCGCGACCGAAGGAGAACCGCAACGGCTTGTTGCGCGCTCGAGCGTCTTCCCAGGCGGCCTGGGTGTTGAGGAAACTCAACACGCTGCCAGGGCTGAAGGCCTTGGTCTCGGGGTCCACGCCGCCGTTGACGTACTCGACACTGACCCACTCCGGCGCCTCGACCCGGTACACCAGCTGGATGGCGATAGGGGCGCCGTCGAGCAGCAGCACCGAGCCGATCAACAGCTCGCGCAGGCGCTCCAGCACCTCGGCCATGCGCGCTGCGCCGGTGGCCGGGAACCCCCAGCGACGCTGGAACAGGTCGCAGTACATCGCGGCGATTTCAGCGGCGGAGAAATCACTGATCGGCCGCACCACGCCGCCCGCCTCTTCCAGCAGGCGCAACTCGCGGCGCTGGTTGTAGCGAAACTTCTTGGACAGGTCTTCGTGGGCGCGCGCCATGGCCAGTTGCTCGGGCTGCGCCTTGAGGCCCGTGAACCTGCCTTGGTTCAGCTCCGACAGGTAACGCGCGGCATGGCGTAGCGGCGCCCCGGCATCACCGGCAGCCGGCAGGATGATCTCGGCGTTGCCGAGGTCGAACAGGCCTTTCTTGCCGTGACGCTTGAGCACGTCCTTGGACAGCGCCAGGTGCCGGCCCCAGGTGGGAATCGCAGCCTTGAGCTCGCCATCGTGGTGCCAGCCCAGGTAGCGCACCGGGATCTGGGCAAGATCGGCCAGTTGCTCGATCACCAGCGGATGGGTCACGACGCTGCCGCCGAAACGCTGCCAGGCAGCGGCGTAGGTGGCCGCGTCGACAGGCGCCCAACCGCGTTCGCGAAAGGCCCGGATACGATTGAGCATCACGCCTCCGCCATCAGTGCACGCACCTGCGGCAGCGCCCAGAAGGCGTCGCGCACGGCTTGGTCGGAAAAGCGCTGGTGCAGCCGTTGCAGCATATGTTCGGCGCATGCCTGGCGCTGCGACGCATCGAGCCCTGCCATGTGCTTGAGCCCCTGAGCCAGCTGGCCGGCATCACCCAACGGGAACAACACGCCCACGCCCTCGACCACTTCCTGGGCACCGCCGCAGGCCGTGGCCAGCAAGGGTACGCCCGCGACCATGGCCTCCAGCAGGACCATGCCGAACGGCTCGTGATCCGAACTCAGGGCGAACACATCGAACGCCTGGAAATACCGACGGGCATTGGGTACCTGGCCGAGAAAATCGACCTGCCCGGCAATGCCCAGCGCCATGGCCTGGGCCTTGAGCGCTTCTTCCAGACGGCCCTTGCCCAGGATCGCCAGGCGCGCACCGGCGGGCAGGCTCGGCAGCGCCTGGGCGAAACCGCGCAGCAAGGTGGCTTGGTCCTTGTCCGGGTGCAGGCGCCCGACGTTGCCGACGATCCAGGCCTGCGGGTCGAGCCCCAGGGCCCGGCGCGCTTCTGCACGGGGCACAAGGCTCGCCTGCAGGGCCTGTACGTCGATCCGGTTGTACAAGGTCTGGATACGTTCGGCCGGCCAGTTGGCCAGGCAGCGGCGCATGTCGTCGCGCACCGCATCCGAGACGCCCAGCAAGCTCAGGCGCTTGCGATACAGGTTGGCGAACAGGCGCCGGCCCCTGCGCTGGTAGTCGCCGAACGCATGGTGCACGCCGATCACCGGCAAGCCGGTGCCCAACAGCGCCACGTAGATCGGCTTGAAGCGGTGGGCGATACAAAAACTGAAGTTGCGCGCGGCGGCGATCTTGCGCAGGGCCGCAATGGCCCCGAGCTTCAGGCCGCGCACGGCCTTGGAGCTGAACTCCAGGAACAACACCTCGTCCGAGGCGCAGCCGGCCGCGACCTGGGGGTCGGCCTTGCCGGTCAAGAAGACCGTGGTGACCTGGTAGCCACGCCCCTGGAACAGGCTGGCGTATTGACGGGCGCAGTCCAGGAACGGCCCGTCATAGCCATGGCAGAACTGCAGGACGCGCCGTTCAGAGCGGTTGGTCATAAGGCGCTGCGCCATCCTTGACCACCAGGATGTCTTCCATGATCAGGTACTGCAGGTCCGAGCCGAAGAACATGTTCAGGGCATCGGTCGGCGAGCAGATCATGGGTTCGCCACGACGGTTGAGCGAGGTGTTCAGCGATACGCCGTTGCCCGTCAGGTCCTCGAGGGCCTTCATCATGTCGTAGTAGCGTGGGTTGTACTCGCGCTTGAGGACCTGGGCACGCGAGGTACCGTCCTCATGGACCACTTCAGGCACGCGAGTCTTCCACTCCTCGGCCACCTCGAAGGTGAAGGTCATGAACGGCGCCGGGTGGTCGACCTTGATCATCTGCGGCGCGACGGTGTCGAGCATCGACGGGCAGAAGGGTCTCCAGCGCTCGCGGAACTTGATCTGCTCGTTGATCCGGTCGGCCACACCCGGCACGCTCGGGCAGCCAATGATGGAGCGACCGCCCAAGGCGCGCGGGCCGAACTCCATGCGGCCCTGGAACCAGGCCACCGGGTTGCCATCGACCATGATCTTGGCGATGCGCTGCGGCATGTCGTCGAGCTTGCGCCACTTGGGCGCGTTCGGGTGGCGGGCGCAGGCGGCGATCACGTCTTCGTTGGAGTACGCAGGGCCGAGATAGACATGTTCCATCTTCTCGACCGGCACGCCACGGGCGTGGGACACATAGGCTGCGGCGCCGACCGCGGTACCGGCGTCGCCGGACGCCGGCTGCACGAACAGCTCCTTGACGTCCGGGCGGGCGATGATCTTCTGGTTGAGCTTGACGTTCAGCGCGCAGCCGCCAGCGAAGGCCAGCTTGCCGGTCTGTTTGAGGGTGTCGCCCAGGTAGTGGTCGATCATCTGCAGGGCGAGCTTCTCGAACAGCGCCTGCATGCTCGCCGCGTAGTGGATGTACGGCTCGTCGGCGATGTCGCCTTCGCGCTTGGGGCCCAGCCATTCGATCAGCTTGGGCGAGAAGTAGAAGCCCTTGCCCTTCTCTTTATAGCGACGCAGGCCAATGACGTTGGCGTATTCGGTGTTGATCACCAGTTCGCCGTTCTCGAAGCTGGCCAGACGGGAGAAGTCGTACTTGCTGGCATCGCCGTACGGGGCCATGCCCATGACCTTGAACTCGCCGTCGAGCATTTCGAAACCGAGGAATTCGGTGATCGCGCCATACAGGCCGCCCAGGGAGTCCGGGTCGTAGAACTCCTTGATCTTGTGGATCTTGCCGTTCTCGCCGTAGCCGAAGAAGGTGGTGGCGTACTCACCCTTGCCGTCGATGCCGAGGATCGCGGTCTTTTCCTTGAAGCCCGAGCAGTGGTAGGCGCTCGAGGCGTGGGCCAGGTGGTGTTCGACCGGTTCGATCTTGATCTTCTTCGGGTCGAAGCCCAGCTGCTCCAGGCACCAGACGATCTTCTTGCGGTAGCGCTTGTAGCGACGGTTGCCCATCAGGATCGCGTCGAGGGCGCGGTCCGGGGCGTACCAGTAGCGCTTGGCATAATGCCAGCGTGCCTTGCCGAACAGGCTGATGGGGGCGAACGGGATGGCCACGACGTCGACGTCGGACGGCTTGATGCCGGCCTGCTCCAGGCAGAACTTCGCCGACTCGTAGGGCATGCGGTTCTTCGCATGCTTGTCACGCACGAAGCGCTCTTCTTCGGCGGCGGCAATCAGCTTGCCGTCGATGTACAGGGCCGCGGAAGGGTCATGGCTAAGGGCGCCGGACAGGCCAAGAATCGTCAATGCCAAGGGTCTAGCCTCTTCATTCGGTAGAGATGCGCCGACGGCCTCATGGGCGGACGGCGGCTAAAGGGCGGGATTATAACGCAAACATATGCGCAACGCGGCAACCTGTACCGGCCTCATCGCCGGCAAGCCGGCTCCCACAGGTACAGCGCAGGCCTCAAGGGCGATGGTGTATCTGCGGGAGCCGGCTTGCCGGCGATGAGGCCAGCACAGGCAATCAAGATTATTCGGCGATCAGCCAATCCATGCGGAAGCTGCCGGCGGTCTGCGCCAGCTCCTTGGCCAGCCAGGGCAGCAGCTCCTTGAGCTCGTCCTCCAGGCCCCACGGCGGGTTGGCGATGGCCAGGCCCGAGCCGTTCAGCCCCTGCGGGCTGTCTTGGTGATGCACGTACAGCTCGACCCGCAGCAGCTTGGGCGCGCCGGTGCTGGTCAGGTCCTGGTAGAAACGGGTCAGGGAACGCTGGTCCTTGATCGGGTACCAGATCGCCGCGACGGTTTGGCGCATGCGGCCGATCGCTTCCTTCATCGCCACGGTGCAGCGCTTGAGCTCATCGGCCTGCTCGAAGGGCGGGTCGATCAACATCACGGCGCGCTTTTCCTGCACCGGCAGCAAGGCTCGGGGCACATGCCAGCCCTCGCCCAGGTGCACGACCACCCGCGGGTCCTTCTTCATGTTGTCCTTGAGCAGCGGGCCGTCCTCGGGATGCTTCTCGTTGAGCAGCGCGCGGTCCTGCTGGCGCATCAGACGCCGCGCCAGCTCCGGGGAACCTGGGTAGTAGCGCAGCTCGCCATCGGGGTTCATGCGCTTGATGATGCGCAGGTAATCGGCGGTGACGGCCGGCAGGTCATCGCGATTCCACAGGCGGGCAACACCTTCGAGGTATTCACCGGTACGGGTCGCCTGATCACCCTGCAGGTCATACAGGCCAAGGCCGGCGTGGGTGTCGATATAGGCGAACGGCTGTTCTTTGCGCGACATCAGGGCGATGAGGCGGGTCAGCACGATGTGCTTGAGAACGTCGGCGTGGTTGCCGGCGTGGAAGGCGTGACGATAGTTCATGGCGACTCCTGCGGGGGTGGCAAGTTTACCTTGCAATGCAGGTGGCGTCAGGCCTGGCTGTCGGAGTTGACCTCATCGTCGGCAAGCCGGCTCCCACAGGAACCCTGGAACCTTTCGGACCGGGTTCACTGTGGGAGCCGGCTTGCCGGCGATGAAGCCGACTCCCATCACAGGCTTACTTGTCAGCGTGATACGCCGCGTCGGCCTTCTCGAAGCGCGAGACCATGCTGGTCGATGGACGACCCAGCTTGCTCACCACGACGATGGCGATGCTGGCGAACAGGAAGCCCGGGATGATCTCGTACAGGCCCAGGCCAACATAGTTCTTCCACAGGATCACGGTCAGGGCACCGACCACGATGCCAGCCAGAGCGCCGTTGCGGGTCATGCCCTTCCACAGTACCGAGATCAGCACCACCGGACCGAAGGCGGCGCCGAAGCCGGCCCAAGCGTAGGCCACCAGGCCCAGCACGCGGTTTTCCGGGTTGGCGGCCATGGCGATGGCGATCAGGGCCACGGCCAGGACCATCAGGCGGCCGACCCAGACCAGCTCACGCTGGGAAGCACCCTTGCGCAGGAAGGCCTTGTAGAAGTCTTCGGTCAGGGCGCTGGAGCACACCAGCAACTGGCAGCTCAGGGTGCTCATCACCGCGGCCAGGATGGCCGACAGCAGCACACCGGCGATCCAGGGGTTGAACAGGATCTTGGCCAGCTCGATGAACACACGCTCGTGGTTCTCGGTGACAGGACCCGCTACCTCGGGGTGCGCCGAGAAGTAGGCGATGCCGAAGAAGCCCACAGCACAGGTACCAGCCAGGCACAGGATCATCCAGGTCATGGAGATGCGGCGGGCCTTGGCGATGGATTTCACCGAGTCGGCGGCCATGAAGCGCGCCAGGATGTGAGGCTGGCCGAAGTAGCCCAGGCCCCAACCCATCAGCGAGATGATGCCGATGAAGGTCGCGCCCTTGAACATGTCGAAGTTCGTCGGGTCTTGCAGCTCGATGGCTTGGAACGTCGCATCGAAGCCGCCGGTGGAGATCAGCACGATGACCGGGGTCAGGATCAGCGCGAAGATCATCAGCGAAGCCTGCACGGTATCGGTCCAGCTCACCGCCAGGAAGCCACCGATGAAGGTGTAGGCGATGGTCGCTGCGGCGCCGGCCCACAGGGCGGTCTCGTACGACATGCCGAAGGTGCTTTCGAACAGGCGGGCGCCGGCGACGATGCCGGAGGCGCAATAGATGGTGAAGAACACCAGGATGACGATGGCCGAGATGATCCGCAGCAGGCCCGACTGGTCTTCGAAACGGCTGGAGAAGTAGTCCGGCAGGGTCAGCGCATCACCGTTGTGCTCGGTCTGCACGCGCAGGCGACCGGCGACGAACAGCCAGTTGAGGTAGGCACCGACGGTCAGGCCGATGGCGATCCAGGCTTCGGACAGGCCCGCGAAATAGATGGCCCCAGGCAGGCCCATCAACAACCAGCCGCTCATGTCGGAGGCACCGGCGGAAAGCGCGGTGACCACGCTGCCGAGGCTACGGCCGCCGAGAATGTAGTCGGAGAGGTTCTTGGTGGAGCGATAGGCGGCGAAGCCGATCAGCACCATTACTGCGATATAGATCACGAACGTGATCGTCAATGGATTGCCCATGGTTGTGCCCTGGCGTTTGTTTTTATGTTCAAGCGACCGCCCGCACGACGGTTGCACCTAGGCGGCGAATCCTATGCAACAACGCGAACAGGGTGCAACCATTTTTCGATGGCAAGTTGCACCCATTCGTGCAATTTCGGAAAAATCCTGCTTTTTGCGCCTTTTTGGAGCATAGACAGCCTTTTTCATAAGAAAACGCACCAAGAACAGGCTTTTTCGCGGTGTAAGAAAATCCGCCTGACGAGTTGCACCTTTTCCACGGAAAAAACGGGTTGCACCCGGTTGCACCCGAATTGTCCTACAGCTAATCTTGCGTCCAGCTTAGGCCACGCCCGTGGCAATAACGAGGATAAAAAATGGCGACGACCACCCTTGGGGTCAAACTCGACGACCCGACCCGTGAGCGACTCAAAGCAGCTGCGCAGTCCATAGACCGCACGCCGCACTGGTTGATCAAGCAAGCGATCTTCAATTACCTGGAGAAGCTCGAGGGTGGCGCCACCCTGCACGAACTCAGCGGCCAGGCCGGCAACCCTGCCGATGACGCCGGCGAGATCCAGCCCGACCACAGCCACCAGTGCTTCCTGGAGTTCGCCGAGAGCATCCTGCCGCAATCGGTGCTGCGCGCTGCGATCACAGCCGCCTACCGCCGCCCAGAGCCGGAAGTGGTGCCGATGCTGCTCGAACAGGCTCGCCTGTCGGTCGAGCAAGCAGACGCGACTAATAAGCTGGCTGCCGGCATCGCCGAAAAACTGCGCAACCAGAAGAGCACCGGCGGCCGTGCCGGTATCGTCCAGGGTCTGCTGCAGGAATTCTCCCTGTCGTCCCAGGAAGGCGTGGCCCTGATGTGCCTGGCCGAAGCCCTGCTGCGCATCCCCGACAAGGGCACCCGTGACGCGCTGATCCGCGACAAGATCAGCACCGGTAACTGGCAGCCGCACCTGGGCAATAGCCCGTCGCTGTTCGTCAATGCCGCCACCTGGGGCCTGCTGCTGACCGGCAAGCTGGTCTCCACCCACAACGAATCCGGCCTGACCTCCTCGCTCACCCGCATCATCGGCAAGAGCGGCGAGCCGATGATCCGCAAGGGCGTCGACATGGCCATGCGCCTGATGGGCGAGCAATTCGTCACCGGCGAGACCATCGCCGAAGCCCTGGCCAACGCCAGCCGCTTCGAGTCCAAGGGCTTCCGCTATTCCTACGACATGCTCGGCGAGGCTGCCCTGACCGAGCATGACGCCCAGAAGTACCTGGCGTCCTACGAGCAGGCGATCCACTCGATCGGCAAGGCTTCCCACGGCCGTGGCATCTATGAAGGCCCAGGCATCTCCATCAAGCTGTCGGCCCTGCACCCGCGCTACAGCCGCGCCCAGTACGAACGCGTGATGGAAGAGCTGTACCCGCGCCTGCTGTCGCTGACGCTGCTGGCCAAGCAGTACGACATCGGCCTGAACATCGACGCCGAGGAAGCCGACCGCCTGGAGCTGTCCCTGGACCTGCTCGAGCGCCTGTGCTTCGAGCCATCGCTGGCCGGCTGGAACGGCATCGGCTTCGTCATCCAGGCCTACCAGAAGCGCTGCCCGTACGTGATCGACTATGTCATCGACCTGGCCAAGCGCAGCCGCCACCGCCTGATGATTCGCCTGGTGAAAGGCGCCTACTGGGACAGCGAGATCAAGCGCGCCCAGGTCGAAGGCCTGGAAGGCTACCCGGTCTACACCCGCAAGGTGTACACCGACGTTTCCTACATCGCCTGCGCACGCAAGTTGCTGTCGGTACCCGAAGCCATCTATCCACAGTTCGCCACCCACAACGCCCACACCCTGTCGGCCATCTACCACATCGCCGGCCAGAACTACTACCCGGGCCAGTACGAGTTCCAGTGCCTGCATGGCATGGGCGAGCCGCTGTACGAGCAGGTGGTGGGCAAGGTTTCCGAAGGCAAGCTGAACCGCCCATGCCGCGTCTATGCACCGGTCGGCACCCATGAAACCCTGCTGGCCTACCTGGTGCGCCGCCTGCTGGAAAACGGCGCCAACACCTCGTTCGTCAACCGCATCGCCGACCACTCGATCTCCATCCAGGAATTGGTCGCCGACCCGGTCGCCAGCATCGAGCGCATGGCCACCCAGGAAGGCCAGATCGGCCTGCCGCACCCGCGCATCCCGCTGCCACGCGACCTTTACGGCAACGAGCGGGCAAACTCGGCCGGCATCGACATGGCCAACGAGCATCGCCTGGCATCGCTGTCCTGCGCCCTGCTTGCCACTGCCCACAATGACTGGAAGGCCGCACCGTTGCTGGCCTGCGCCGCCAGCGAGCAGCCGGCCGCACCGGTACTCAACCCGTCGGACCACCGCGATGTGGTGGGCCATGTGCAGGAAGCGACCGTCGCCGATGTCGACAACGCCATCCAGTGCGCCCTGAACGCCGCACCGATCTGGCAGGCCACCCCGCCAGCCGAACGCGCCGCGATCCTCGAGCGCACTGCCGACCTGATGGAAGCCGAGATCCAGCCACTGATGGGCCTGCTGGTGCGCGAAGCCGGCAAGACCTTCGCCAACGCCATCGCCGAAGTGCGCGAAGCCGTGGACTTCCTGCGCTACTACGCCGTCCAGGCACGCAATGACTTCAGCAACGACGCCCACCGACCGCTGGGCCCGGTGGTGTGCATCAGCCCGTGGAACTTCCCGCTGGCGATCTTCACCGGCCAGGTTGCCGCCGCCCTGGCCGCCGGCAACCCGGTACTGGCCAAGCCGGCCGAACAGACCCCGCTGGTCGCCGCCCAGGCCGTGCGCCTGCTGCTCGAAGCCGGCATCCCTGAAGGCGTGCTGCAACTGCTGCCGGGCCGCGGCGAGACCGTCGGCGCCGGCCTGGTGGGCGATGAACGCGTCAAGGGCGTGATGTTCACCGGTTCCACCGAAGTGGCGCGCCTGCTGCAGCGCAATATCGCCGGTCGCCTGGATGCCCAGGGCCGCCCGATCCCGCTGATCGCCGAGACCGGCGGCCAGAACGCCATGATCGTCGACTCCTCGGCGCTGACCGAGCAAGTGGTGATCGACGTGGTGTCCTCGGCGTTCGACAGCGCCGGCCAGCGTTGCTCGGCCCTGCGCGTGCTGTGCCTGCAGGAGGACTCCGCCGACCGCGTGATCGAGATGCTCAAGGGCGCCATGGCCGAAAGCCGCCTGGGCAACCCAGAGCGCCTGTCCGTGGACATCGGCCCGGTGATCGACGCCGAAGCCAAGGCCGGTATCGAGAAGCACATCCAGGGCATGCGCGAGAAAGGTCGTACCGTGTACCAGGTGGCCATCGCCAATGCCGAGGAATGCAAGCGCGGCACCTTCGTCATGCCGACCCTGATCGAACTGGAGAGCTTCGACGAGCTCAAGCGCGAGATCTTCGGCCCGGTACTGCACGTGGTGCGCTACAACCGCAAGGACCTCGACCAGTTGATCGAGCAGATCAATGCCTCCGGCTACGGCCTGACCCTGGGCGTGCATACCCGCATCGACGAGACCATCGCCAAGGTGGTGGACAACGTCAATGCCGGCAACATGTACGTCAACCGCAACATCGTCGGTGCAGTGGTCGGTGTGCAGCCGTTCGGTGGTGAAGGCCTGTCCGGCACCGGCCCGAAAGCCGGTGGCCCGCTGTACCTGTACCGCCTGCTGTCGACCCGCCCGGCCGATGCCATCGCCCGCCACTTCCAGCGTGCCGATGGTGAAAGCAAGGCCGACAGCGCCCTGCGCGACCAACTGATCAAGCCGCTGCACACCCTCAAGGCCTGGGCTGGCAGCAACCAGCCTGAGCTGGCCGCGCTGTGCGAGCAGTTCGCCGAACAGTCGCAGAGCGGCATCACCCGCGTACTGCCAGGCCCGACCGGCGAGCGCAACACCTACACCGTATTGCCGCGTGAGCATGTGCTGTGCCTGGCCGACAATGAAGCTGACCTGCTGGCCCAGTTCGCCGCCGTGCTGGCCGTGGGCAGCTCGGCAGTATGGGCTGACGGCGAGCCGGCCAAGAGCCTGCGCACCCGCCTGCCCAAGGAGCTGCAAGCGAAGGTCAAGCTGGTGGCCGACTGGCAGAAGGACGAAGTGGCCTTCGACGCGGTCATCCACCACGGCGACTCCGACCAGCTGCGCAGCGTCTGCGAGCAGGTGGCCAAGCGCGCCGGTGCCATCGTCGGTGTGCATGGGCTGTCCAGCGGCGATCACCAGATCGCCCTGGAGCGCCTGGTGATCGAACGGGCGGTGAGCGTGAATACTGCTGCGGCAGGCGGCAACGCCAGCCTGATGACCATCGGCTGACGCTGGGGTTGTCGAAGAAAAAGGAGAGCTTCGGCTTACTGCAGGTCAGTTAAGCTATTTGCGGCATTTCATTGGGGCTGCTATGCAGCCCCTGCACCGGCCCTATCGCGGGGCGAGGCCGACCTGCGCGGATGGCGAGTGATGGCGATCCCCGCCGCGACTACCGCGATGCCCACATAAGCTGTCCAATGGATGGCATCACCGAACATCAACGCTGCCCATAGCAATGTCACGGGCGGCTCCAGATAGACCAGGGCCGAGACACGGGTCGCCGACAGCTTCTTCAGCAATACCCATAGGCTCAGGTAGGCAATGAATGTGGAGAACAGGGTCAGCCATGCAACGGCCACCCAGACCTGCGTGCTGCCCGGTACCTCGATCAAGCCCAACGGCGCCCCTGTAGCAGCAAGCAGTGCCAGCGTCGCGCACGATTGCAGGAACAACGGCATCAGCAAGCCATCCTTGCTGTGGTCGGTTTCCAACACCGCCTGCCGCCGCTGGTACAGGGTGGCGATGGACAATGTCACCGCGGCAATCAGCGGCAGGGCGTACAGCCAAGGGGCGAGCCGGGTCGTGGACAGGCTGTATTCGCCGAGTATGACCACGCTGACACCCGCGAACCCGACCCCAAGCCCCAGCCACTCTTGCCGACCACTGCGCTCATGCTGATCGTTGCGGCTCATCGATGCCGTGATCAACGGCTGCAGCGCACAGATGATGGCGGCGATCCCCGCTGGCAGCCCACCGCGGATGGCAATGTAGACGCTGACTAGGTAGGCGAACTGGGCCAGGAAGCCGATCACGGCATTGTAGCGCACCTGAGCCCACGACAGCGTACGCAGCCGGTGCGCGACGAACGGCAGCAGGCAGACGCTGACCAGCAAAAAACGCCAGAACAGCAGGTTGATGGCGCCGGCGTCTTCGGTGCCCAGCCGGGCACCAATGAAGCCCGAACTCCAGGACAGCACGAAGATGGCTTGCAGCAGGATCAGGTATAGCGCACTGCTTGGCATGGTCACGCCCCTGTGCGATGCAATTGCTCGAACGTAATCGGCTCGATGCCGATACGCGCGAACTGTCGGGCGGGCGATCGGTGCAAGGCCCAGTGCAAGCCCAACCAGTTGGGGATGGTCGCCGGGATGCCATCGTCGGAGGCCAAGTGCCAGAAACGGTTGGCGTCCTCGCGAAAGTAGGGGCAATGGAACGACAACACCAATGACATGCGCCGCCCGCTGAGCACTGGGCGAACGCCATGGAACAATCGGCTGCCGTAGATGAACAGGGCATCGCCAGGCTCATTCAGCCGCGCGGTTTCGAAGGTGCGATGATCCAGCGCATCGAAGGTCTCGACCGTACCGTTGTGGAACAGGAACTCGCCCCCGCTGTAATCGGCAGGCCCCGACAACACGATGTTCAGCACATAGTTGGTGCCGTCTGTGTGCCACATGCCCCGTTGCTGCTGTTGCTCGGCAGGTTTGGGGTAGTAATAGTTGACCTGCGAGCGGGCGTTGAGCATCGGGTACGGTACCAGCGGCACGCCCGCGATGCGTGAGACAGCCAACAGGAACGCACGGCTGCGCATCATGTCGTTGATGAACGAAGACAATGCCGTCACCCCTCGGGTGCGCCGGGAAATGATCCAGTCACTGTCGCCCGCCCCATCCTCCAGGCGGGCGCAAATACCTTGCAAGGCGGCGACGCCCTCGGCAGTGAACAAACGATGGACGACCGCCACCCCGGTGATCGCATCCGCTGCGATGGTCGGATGCGGGCTATGGGCATAGCCAAGCGCCTCGAGCGTCCGGGTGTCGCTGACGGTGTGCCCCTGCTGGCAAAGCAGATCGTCCCGCCAGACTACCTGTTCGTCCAGGCAGCTCGACGACGGTTGCGGCGTACGCTTCAACGTCGACTTGAGCGCCAGCTTCACGCGCCCTATACCGCGCTCGAACAAGGGTAAGGTGTCTGTTTGGTTCATGATGTGTCCGTCCCAGAGGAGTCGCTACTGAAGGTATTTCGCGATCTGATAACGCACCGAACCGTCACCACTGGCGAACTCGTCCACCACGCTGCAGTTGCAGTGCCGGGCCCTGATACGGCGGAACTGTTCGGGCGTGTATTTGAGGCAGATATTGGTCAGCAGGTAGCCCTGCTGCCGCAGGTGCTGGACAGGCTGAAGGGTCACGGCCACATGGATCGACTCGTCCAGGAGCCGTAACGGCAGGAGGATGGCTTCGTGCTCGCCCGACGGGGTAAAGCCTTGTTGAAGCGCCACCATTCGCGAGAACTCGACCATGCAGGGGTTGGCATAGAACGCGAGGATGGCGTTTTCCAGGCCTTGGTCGTACACCTGCATTTCCGAAAGGATGTAGGTCGCATCACCTGCAAGATTACGGATCAGCCGCCCGGTGCTCACGGGCAGCTCGTTTCCTTCCTGGAACCCCAACAGGGTGATCAGGGTGAGTTCCTGGTCGTGACGCAATGCGTCATGGGTGACGGTGCGGTAGTCGGCGGCCATGTAGTTGAAGCTGCCCGCCCCTTGCACGATGGGACGCACGGCATCGCTCATGGCGATTTCCGAGGCCTGGTTGATGTCGATGGCGGTATAGCGGATGGAGCTGGACGTTTGGGCCATGCGCTTGAGCAGGCATGCGCTCTTGATCGGCTCGGGCCCCAGCTCGACATAGTGAACGCGGCGCCCACTGCCCAGAGCAGCCAACCGCTCGGCAACGTTGCCGATAACGTTCTTGAGCGCCCCCTGCCCCTGCGCATCGGCGCATAGCCCACTCTGGCCCACGCCCTGCTCGTTCAAGGCACGCATGAGCAGGAAGATCTCGTGGTTGAAACGATGATCTGCCAGAGGGCCAGGCTCTGGCTGGGCCAGGGTCGAGTACTTCTCGTGGTTCTCGACGGTCCATAAACGCACGTTCTGGTAGGAGGGGTTGCGTACGAGTGCATCTACAACGAAGTCGTTCAGGCTCATCCGTATCATTCCATTGCAATTCGGGGGGAGGCATGCCTTGACCCCACAGTAAGAGGGGGTATAAAGCCTGTACAGTTGAATAAATCGAAGCGCTGATTCGATCCGAGCAAATCAGGTGGCGACATGGGCAAAGGCCTCGACATCGATGTACTGCGAACCTTTCAGGCAGTCGCCCGGCTAGGCCGCTTCAAGGATGCGGCCGACTATGTCCACCGCAGCCCCTCGGCGGTGACGACGCAGATCCAGAAGCTGGAAGAAAAGCTCGGGCAACAACTGTTCGCGCGCAGCAACCAGTCGGTGGAACTGACCCCGGCAGGTCGGCAGTTGCTGGGCGAGGCCACACATTTCCTGATGGCCCATGACAAGCTGCTGGCAAAATTGTCGCCACAGCAGATGACCGGCAAGGTGCGCCTGGGGGTGCCCGACGGCTATGCCGCCGACCTCATGAGCGACTTCCTGCCGGTGTTCGTGGCCAGCAATCCGAAACTGGAGCTCGAAGCCGTGGCGCGCTCCAGCGCGGAGCTTATCGACCTGTTTGCGCGACAGCGGCTGGACCTGGCAGTGGCGGTCAGCCATGAAACCTGGGAGCAAGGTGAATGGCTGCGCTCGACCCAGCCGCGTTGGGCTTCAGCCCCCGGCTTCATCCATGATCCAGGCCGCCCTTTGCCGTTGGCACTGCAGTTGAAGGGCTGCCCGTACCGGGAAGCCGCCCTGCAGGCCTTGAAGGCCCACGGCATTGCCTACCGCATCCTGCTGGAAAGCGCCAATTGGCATGCGGTGCTGGCCTGCATGAGAAGTGGCCTGGCTGTCGGCATCGTCGAAGGGCTGGACAGCGGGGACACCTCGCTTGCGTTCGTAGAGGGGATGGGCCTGCCCGACTTCGCCGAGCACCATGTTTACCTGCTCACGGACACCTCCCACCATGTCGCGCTACACCTGAACGCGATGTTGAAAGCCGCCATTCAGAAGGAAGGCGCGGCCCAGTGATACCGCCGACTCGCCTTGGTGAATGGCTCGCTGCATGGTAATCCCTGACCTGCAGGTACCGGGCTGCCATAATGACCAGGCATCGTCCGAGGTCGCGCCCCACCCGCCAAGGCATGCAAAAGGGTGGCTCTAGGGGGAGCCACCGCGCACCGGAGGTTCCCGCATGTTCGATTCCAGCGCCCTGCTGCAACAGCGCTTCAAAGCGCTGCGCAGCTCGGCCGAACTGTTTTCCCTACGCCATGTGAAGCAGTCGCACCAGAGCCTGTCGGTGCGCCGCAATGTGGCCGAGCCGCCTTCTTTCAGCCAGGACGAAGGCGCGATGCTCACCGTACGCGTCAATGGCGTCGAGGCCTACGCCGCCACCGCCGACCTGTCCCAGGCCGGGCTGCAGCGCGCCCTGGAGCAGGCCGAAGCCCTGGCCCGCACCATCGCCGCCCACAGCTTGCTCGACCTGCGTGACCAACCGGTGCCAAGCCAGCGTCACGACCATGTCTCGCCCAACTTCGATCAGCCCCTGCCAAGCCTGGCCGAGTGCCTCGAGCTGCTCGCCAGCGAGTCGGCCAGCGTGCCCAGGGACAACCGCCTGGTGGACTGGCAGGCGAGCCTGGGCACCAGCCTGGTCGAGCAGACCTACCTGAACTCGGCCGGTGCCGAACTGCGCCATGCCCAACGCTTCCTGTTCCCCGGCCTGAGCGTGACCGCCAGCGATGGCCAGGACAGCCAGTGCCGCAGCCTGGGCCGGGAGAATTTCGGCCAGCAGGGCGGCTTCGAGGTCATCGAGCGCTGTGGCCTGGTCGGCGCCGCCCGCCGCATCGCGGACGAAGCCCTGCAACTGCTGCTGGCGCCCAATACCCCCAGCGGCCCCCGCGACCTGCTGCTGATGCCCGACCAGATGATGCTGCAGATCCACGAGTCCATCGGCCACCCGCTGGAAATGGACCGCATCCTCGGCGACGAGCGCAACTACGCCGGCACCAGCTTCATCAAGGCGAGCGACTTCGGTCACCTGCAGTACGGCTCGAACCTGCTCAACGTGACCTTCGACCCGAGCATCGGCGAAGAGCTGGCCAGCTACGCCTTCGATGACGACGGCACCCAGGCGAGCAAGCAGTACCTGATTCGCGACGGCCTGTTGCTGCGCCCCCTGGGCGGAGCCCTGTCGCAATACCGCTCGGGCCTGGAGGGCGTGGCCAACAGTCGGGCCTGCGGCTGGAACCGTGCACCGATAGATCGCATGGCCAACCTCAATATCGAGCCCGGCGACCGGACGCTCGCGCAACTGGTTGCCGGCATCGAGCGCGGCATCCTGATGCGCACCAACCGCTCCTGGTCCATCGACGATGCGCGCAACAAATTCCAGTTCGGCTGCGAGTGGGGCCAACTGATCGAAGACGGCGAGCTCAAGGGGGTGGTGAAGAATCCCAATTACCGCGGCATTTCCGCCGACTTCTGGCGCAACCTGTGCGCAGTCGGTGACCGCAGCACCTTCCAGGTGCTCGGCACGCCCAACTGCGGCAAGGGCGAACCCAACCAGGTGGTACGGGTCGGTCACGCCTCGCCGGCCTGTGTGTTCCGCCAGATCGATGTTTTCGGAGGGGACGCCTGATGACCACCCGCTACCAGCAACGTTTCCAAGACCTGCTCGACGCCCTGCGCAGTGCCATCGAGCCAGGGGAACACTTCACCCTTGGCTACAGTGCCGAGCAATCGCAGTTCGTGCGTTTGAACCATGCCAAGGTGCGCCAGGCAGGCCTGGTCAGCCAGGCCAGTGTCCACCTGCGCCTGGTGCGCGACGGCCGCCAGGCACAGCAGCAAGTCACCCTGGGCGACGATACCGCGCTCGATAGCCAACGCCTGCGCGACGCCCTGGCACAATTGCGCCAGACCTTGCCGCTGCTTCCCGCCGACCCCTACCTGAGCCTCGATGAACGCGCCTGGCACAGCCATAGCCTGCTGGAACAGCCGCTGCCGGAGTTGGGTGAAGTGCTGGCACGGGTCGAACGCGAGGCCGGCGACCTGGACCTGGTCGGGATCTATGCCGCAGGCCCGATCTGCCACGGCTTTGCCAGCTCTTTCGGGGCCTTCGGCTGGCACCAGGCCAACAGCTTCAACTTCGACTGGAGCCTGTTCCATGCCAACGGCCAGGCAGTGAAGGCCAACTATGCAGGCCAGGCCTGGAGTGCCGAACAGTTCGTCGCGCGCCTGCGCCAGGCCCGTGAGCAACTGGCATTCCTGGGACGCCCGGCGATTACCCTCAAGCCCGGCAGCTATCGGGCCTACCTGGCACCAGCGGCCATGGACGAGATCGCCGGCATGCTCTGCTGGGGGGGCTTTTCTGCCCAGGCGCTGGCTACCGGCAACAGCGCGTTGCAGCGCCTGTACAACGGCGATGCCTGCCTCAGCCCGCTGCTCAGCTTCGACGAACACGTCAGCGGTTCGCTGAGCCCACCGTTTTCCGATGAAGGCTCGCCTCGCCAGGACCTGCGCCTGATCAATGAAGGCCGCGCCCTGGAGCGCTTGGTCAGCGCACGCAGCGCTGCCGAGTTCGAACTGCAGGCCAACGGCGCCGACGGCTACGAGTCGCCTTGCGCGCTGAGCCTGGCGCCAGGGCACCTGGCATCGGCGCAGGTTCTCGAGCGCCTGGGCACAGGCCTGTACATCAGCAACCTCTGGTACCTGAACTACTCCGACCTGCCGGCCGCGCGCATGACCGGGCTGACCCGCTTCGCCACCTTCTGGGTCGAGGATGGCCAAATCCAGGGGCCGGTGAGCACCATGCGCTTCGATGACAGCCTGTACAGCTTGCTGGGCAGCCAGCTGGAAGACCTGACCCGCGAGCGGGAGCTGATCCTGTCGACCAGCACCTATGGCCAGCGCAGCACTGGGTCGAGTCATTTGCCGGGAGCGTTGGTCAAAGCCCTGACATTGACATTGTGATTGCAGAACAGGGGCTGCTGCGCAGCCCTTTCGCGGCACAAGGCCGCTCCTACAAGGGCGCCACTGCGCCCTGAAGGGGCGGCCTTGTGCCGCGATCGAGGGCGACGCCCTCGCCATGGAAGCATCATGCAGCTCTGGAAGAATGAGGTTCACATGCCCGAACGCGCCCCGCTGGACCCCGTCACCGCCCGCTGGATCCCATGGGTGGTGGCCATCGCCTTCTTCATGCAGTCCCTGGACGGCACCATCCTCAATACTGCCCTGCCCGCCATGGCCCGTTCCCTGGCCGAAGACCCGTTGCGCATGCAGGGCGTGATCATCGCCTACATGCTCACCGTCGCGTTGTTGATCCCCGCCTCGGGCTGGATCGCCGACCGCTTCGGCACCAAGCGCATCTTCTTCAGCGCCATCGTCCTTTTCAGCCTTGGCTCGCTGCTGTGCGCCATGGCCAACAGCCTGACGTTCCTGATCCTCGCCCGGGTCATCCAGGGCCTGGGCGGCGCCCTGATGCTGCCGGTCGGTCGGCTGGTGGTGCTGCGCGCCTATCCACGCTCGGAACTGGTGCGGATCATGAGCTTCGTCACCATTCCCGGGCTGCTCGGCCCACTGCTCGGGCCGACCCTCGGCGGTTGGCTGGTGGAGATCCTCAGCTGGCACTGGATCTTCCTGATCAACCTGCCCGTCGGCGCGCTGGGCTGCTATGCCGTGTGGAAGTTCATTCCCGACCTGCGCGGCGTCGAGCGCACGACCTTCGACGGCCCCGGTTTCATCCTGTTCGGCGCGGCGATGGTGCTGATCACCATCGCCATGGAAGGCCTGGGCGAGCTGCACCTGCCACACCTGCGGGTGATGCTCCTGCTGTTCGCCGGCATGGCGTGCCTGGCCGCGTACTGGCTGCGCGCCGGGCGCGACCCGGAGCCGCTGTTCCCGCCCAGCCTGTTCCGCGTGCGCACCTTCGCCATCGGCATCCTCGGCAACCTGTTCGCGCGCCTGGGCAGCGGCGCCCTGCCCTTCCTCGTGCCGCTGCTGTTGCAGGTGGCGCTGGGTTACTCACCGGCCGAAGCCGGCATGAGCATGATCCCGCTGGCAGCGGCGGCGATGCTGGCCAAGTCCATCGCCAGACCGCTGATCGAACGCTTCGGCTACCGCATCATCCTGACCGGCAACACCCTGTTGCTCGGTGCGCTGCTGGCCAGCCTGGGGCTGGTGGACGAACAGACTCCGTATGCCTTGCTGCTGGTACAACTGGCCCTGCTCGGCGCGGTGAACTCGATGCAGTTCACTGCCATGAATACCGTGACCCTGATCGACCTGGACGACGCCCACGCCAGCAGCGGTAACAGCCTGCTATCGGTGGTCGCGCAATTGTCGCTGAGCCTGGGCGTGGCTTGCGCCGGCGCCCTGCTCGGGGGCTTCAGCGCAGCCGGCAGCGCCGAGGGCGTGGAAAGCACCCTGGGCGCCTTCCAGCTGACCTTCCTGACCATCGGCCTGATGGCGATGCTGGCGGCGGCGATCTTCCTGCAGCTCGCGCCGACGGACGGAAGGCGTGCCCGTCGTCAGGAAGCGCACATGGAGTCGTAGGGCGAATGGCCACGAGGCTGGTAGACTGTGCGGCATTTTTCGCTTCGCAACGCAGGCCCGCCTCGTGACCACCGACTCCACCGCCTTCGCCACCCTGCCGCTGTCCGCTGCCATGCTGGCCAACCTGGACGCCCTCGGCTACACCTCGATGACGCCGATCCAGGCCCAGAGCCTGCCGGTCATCCTCAAGGGCCAGGACCTGATCGCCCAGGCCAAGACCGGCAGCGGCAAGACCGCCGCCTTCGGCATCGGCCTGCTCAACCCGATCAACCCACGCTACTTCGGCTGCCAGGCCTTGGTGCTGTGCCCCACTCGCGAGCTCGCCGACCAGGTGGCCAAGGAGCTGCGTCGCCTGGCCCGGGCCGAGGACAACATCAAGATCCTCACCCTCTGCGGCGGCGTCTCGCTCGGCCCGCAGATCGCCTCGCTGGAGCATGGCGCGCACATCATCGTCGGCACCCCGGGCCGGGTGCAGCAACACCTGGACAAAGGCACCCTGGTGCTGGACGGGCTCAATACCCTGGTACTGGACGAAGCCGACCGCATGCTCGACATGGGCTTCTTCGACGCCATCGCCAGCATCATCGGCAAGACCCCATCACGCCGCCAGACCCTGCTGTTCTCGGCCACCTACCCAGCCGGCATCGAGCAACTGGCCGCCGATTTCATGCGCAAGCCGCAGCAGGTGAAGGTCGAAAGCCTGCACGCCGACAACCAGATCGAGCAGCGCTTCATCGAGATCGACCCGCAACAGCGCCTGGAAGCCGTCACCCGCGTGCTGGGCCATTACCGCCCGCAATCGTGCGTGGCGTTCTGCTTCACCAAGCAGCAGTGCGAGGACGTAGTCGCCCATCTGACGGCCAAGGGCATCGTCGCCCAGGCGTTGCACGGCGACCTGGAGCAGCGCGACCGCGACCAGGTGCTGACGATGTTCGCCAACCGCAGCAGCTCGGTACTGGTCGCCACCGACGTGGCCGCCCGCGGCCTGGACATCGATGGCCTGGACATGGTCATCAACGTCGAGCTGGCCCGTGATGCCGAGATCCATGTGCACCGCGTCGGCCGTACGGGCCGTGCCGGCGAGAAAGGCATCGCCATCAGCCTGGTCGCCCCCGCTGAAGGCCACCGTGCCCAGGCCATCGAAGACCTGCAGAAACGCCCACTGCGCTGGGAACAGCTCGACAGCCTGAAGAACAAGGGCGGCGAGCCCCTGCTGCCAGCGATGACCACCCTGTGCATCGCCGCCGGCCGCAAGGACAAGCTGCGCCCGGGCGATATCCTCGGCGCGCTGACCGGCGACGCCGGCATCCCCGGCAAGCAGGTCGGCAAGATCGCCATCTTCGATTTCCAGGCCTTCGTGGCGGTAGAGCGGGCGCTGGCCAAGCAGGCCATGCAGCGGCTGAACAGCGGCAAGATCAAGGGCCGGTCCCTGAAAGTCCGCATCGTCTGACATTTTTCTGGGGCTGCTGTGCAGCCCATCGCCGGCAAGCCAGCTCCCACAAGATCTCCACAGGCCTCAGGTCGGGTGCAATCCCTGTGGGAGCTGGCTTGCCGGCGATGGGCCGCACAGCGGCCCCTGCTATCCATGAGGTAACACCGTGCACTCCACCGACGTGATCATCCTCGGCGCCGGCGCCGCAGGCCTGATGTGCGCCCAGCTCACCGCCCGCCGCGGCCGCCGCGTGCTGGTGCTCGACCATGCCAACAAGCCGGGCAAGAAGATCCTCATGTCTGGCGGCGGTCGCTGCAACTTCACCAATATGTACACCGAGCCGGCCAACTTCCTCTCGCACAACCCGCACTTCTGCAAGTCAGCCCTGGCCCGCTACACCCAGTGGGATTTCATCGAACTGGTCGCCAAGCACGCAGTGCCCTACCACGAGAAAAAGCTCGGTCAGCTGTTCTGCGACAACAAGGCCAGCGACATCCTCGACATGCTGCTGGCCGAATGTGACGACGCCGGCGCCGAGATCCGCATGCACACCAGCATCGAACAGATCGAGAAGACCGAGAGCGGCTACCTGCTGCAGACCAACGCCGGCCAGTTCGCCTGCCAGTCCCTGGTGATCGCCACCGGCGGCCTGTCGATCCCGACCCTGGGCGCCACCGGCTTTGGCTACCAGGTGGCGCGCCAGTTCGGCCACAGCCTGCTGCCCACCCGTGCCGGCCTGGTGCCGTTCACCATCACCGAGCCTCAACTCAAGGCACTGTGCACCGAACTTTCCGGCACCTCGCTGGACTGCATCGCCAGCTGCAATGGCACCAGCTTCCGGGAAAACCTGCTGTTCACCCACCGTGGCCTGAGCGGCCCGGCGATCCTGCAAATCTCCTCGTTCTGGGAGGCCGGCGACACGGTCGAGCTCAACCTGCTGCCGGATCGCGATGCACTGGTCTGGCTGCAAAACGTCCAGGCCGAACGGGCCAATGCCGAGCTCAAGACCGTGCTGGGCGAGGTGTTCACCCGCAAGCTGGCCAATCTGCTGGCCGAGCAGTGGTTCGTGTCCAAGCCGATGAAGCAGTACACGCCGGCCGAACTGGCCGAGGTCGCCGAAAAACTGTCGGCCTGGCAGGTGGTGCCAGCCGGTACCGAGGGCTACCGCACCGCCGAAGTGACCCTGGGCGGCGTGGATACCCGCGAGGTCTCGTCCAAGACCATGGAGTCGCTCAAGAGCCCAGGGCTGTATTTCATCGGCGAGGTGCTGGACGTGACCGGCCACCTGGGTGGTTTCAACTTCCAATGGGCCTGGGCTTCGGCCAACGCCGCGGCGCAGTTCGTGTAGAGTAGAATCCTTTCAGCAGCACGGAACGCTTCTTGCTGGACCGTGCGGTAAAGCCGGCATTGATCGGGGCTGCGTTGCAGCCCATCGCGAGGCAAGCCCGCTCCTACAGGAGTGGGGCTGCCCCGCGATGGAGCCCCCCAAAATGGACGGCGTGAAAGGTATCCATTCGATCACTGCCAGCAGGCCACCATGTCATCGAGCTCGTTCCGCCATTCATTGCGTCGCCTCTGGGGCCAAGACAAGTTCAGCTACAGCATCCGGGTAACGGTCGCCCTGACCGGCAGCATGGCCCTGTGCTGGTACCAGGACGAAATGGCCCTGCTGATCCCGCTGTTTCTGGGCATCATCGCCAGCGCCCTGGCCGAGACCGACGATGGCTGGCAAGGCCGCCTGAGTGCCCTGGCCGTGACCTTGGTGTGCTTCGCCATCGCTGCCCTGTCGGTGGAGCTGTTGTTCCCCTACCCCTGGCTGTTCGCCGGCGCGCTGGCCCTGGCCACCTTCGGCCTGACCATGCTTGGCGCCCTGGGCGAGCGCTACGGCGCCATCGCCTCGGCCACCTTGATCCTTTCGGTGTACACCATGATCGGCGTGGACCAGCGCGGCGGCGAGGTCAGCGACTTTTGGCACGAGCCCCTGCTGCTGGTGGCGGGCGCGGCCTGGTACGGCCTGCTGTCGGTGCTATGGCAGGCACTGTTTTCCAACCAGCCGGTGCAGCAGAGCCTGGCCAAGCTGTTCCTCGAGCTCGGCCGCTACCTCAAGCTCAAGGCCAACCTGTTCGAACCGATCCGCAACCTGGACCTCGAAGCCCGGCGCCTGGAGCTGGCCCAGCAGAACGGCAAGGTGGTGGCGGCCCTGAACGCGGCCAAGGAAATCATCCTGCACCGGGTCGGCAACAGCCAGCCGAATTCCAAGGTCAGCCGCTACCTCAAGCTGTACTTCCTGGCCCAGGACATCCATGAGCGGGTCAGTGCCTCGCACTACCCCTACAACGCCCTAGCCGAGGCGTTCTTCCACAGCGATGTGATGTTCCGTTGCCAGCGCCTGCTGCGCCAGCAGGGCTCGGCCTGCCAGCAGCTGTCACAGTCGATCCGCCTGCGCCAGCCGTTCGTCTACGGCACAGGCTTCGCCGAGGCGCTAGAAGACCTCAATGCCTCGCTGGAACACCTGCGCATCCAGAGCAACCCGGCCTGGCGTGGCCTGCTGCGTTCCCTGCGTGCCCTGGCCGGCAACCTGGCGACCCTCGACCGCCTGTTGGGCGCCGCGAGCAACCCCGACAGCCTGGCCGACGCCAGCGACAGCAGCCTGCTGGACCGCTCGCCGCGCAACTTCAAGGATGTCTGGAGCCGCCTGCGTACCCAGCTGACACCGACCTCGCTGCTGTTCCGCCATGCCTTGCGCCTGTCCCTGGCGCTGTCGGTCGGCTACGGCATGGTGCACCTGATCCACCCGACCCAGGGCTACTGGATCATCCTCACCACCCTGTTCGTCTGCCAGCCCAACTACGGCGCCACCCGTCGCAAGCTGGTGCAGCGCATTTTCGGTACCGCCATCGGCCTGACCGTGGGCTGGGCCCTGTTCGACCTGTTCCCCAGCCCGATCATCCAGTCCATGTTCGCGGTGGTCGCCGGGGTGGTGTTCTTCGTCAACCGCACCACCCGCTACACCCTGGCCACCGCAGCGATCACGCTGATGGTGCTGTTCTGCTTCAACCAGATCGGCGATGGCTATGGCCTGTTCCTGCCTCGCCTGTTCGATACCCTGGTCGGCAGCCTGATCGCCATCGTCGCGGTCTTCCTGGTACTGCCCGACTGGCAGGGTCGACGATTGAACAAGGTCCTGGCCAATACCCTGGCCTGCGCCAGCGTCTACCTGCGCCAGATCATGCAGCAGTATGCCCATGGCAAACGCGACGACCTGGCCTACCGCCTGGCCCGGCGCAACGCGCACAACGCCGACGCGGCCCTGTCCACTACCTTGGCCAACATGCTCATGGAGCCTGGGCACTTTCGCAAGGAGGCGGACGTGGGCTTTCGCTTCCTGGTGCTTTCCCACACGCTGCTCAGCTACCTCTCCGGCCTGGGCGCCCACCGTGACACGGCGCTGCCGGCCGAAGTCCACGAGCAGTTGATCGACGGTGCCGGCCAGAGCCTGGCCAACAGCCTCGATGAGATCGCCAACGGCCTGGCAGCAGGCTTGCCGGTAGCCGTCCACAGCGACACGGAAGAAGCCCTGGCCGACACCTTGGAACAGATGCCCGAAGAGCTGGATGAACACCAACGCCTGGTGCAAACCCAACTGGCGCTGATCTGCCGTCAGCTAGGGCCCTTGCGCACCCTGGCAGGCCACCTGATCAAGCAGCCTGACGCCTAGCGCTGCAGCGGCGCCCAGACGGCTAATAGCTCCGACCGCAGGAAGCGAACCCGTGGGTCAAGGGTAGCCAAGCACGTCGCGGATCTGGCGCAGGTGCTGGATGATCCACTGCTTGTCGATCGCGCCCCAGTCGTGGATGCGGTAGTGCCCGGCGTGGTTGCGCGCCCCTGCCTGCTGCTCGAACTCGCAGACAATATCCAGGTCGGCCAGGGCGGCGATGGTGTCCTGGGCGGTGCGCCTGGGCATGCCGGTTGCCTCCATCAACGCCGGCACGCTGGTGGCGGTCTGGCTGTCGATCAGCCAAGCCACGTAGAGGCGGCGGTAGAAACTGCTCTTGGTCTTGCTCACATCCATGCCGCTCGATCCTCAGGTGATGCCCGGTAGTTCCCGGTAGGTCAGGTAGACGCGCAGGTCGAACTCCAATTGATGGTAGTCCGGTTCCATGTGCTGGCAGAGTTGATAGAACGCTTTGTTGTGGTCACGCTCGCGCAGGTGTGCCAGTTCGTGCACGACGATCATGCGCAGGAACTGCGGCGCGGCTTCCTTGAACAACGAGGCGATGCGGATTTCCTTCTTGGCCTTGAGCTTGCCGCCCTGCACGCGCGAGACCGCGGTGTTCAGGCCCAGGGCACGATGGGTCAGGTCCAGGCGGTTGTCGAACAGCACCTTGTCCAGGTTCGGCGCGCTGCGCAGGTAGTGTTGCTTGAGGTCCTGGGCATAGCTGTACAGGGCCTTGTCGCTCTGCACGTCGTGGCGCTCGGGGTAGCGTTGGCGCAGGTAGTCGCCCAGGCGATCGGTGGCGATCATCTGGCGGACCTGCTCCTGCAGATGGGGTGGGTAGGCTTGCAGATAACGTAGTGTGGTCATGGCGCCGCGTTCAGCGAAACGAATCGCGGGACAAGCCCGCTCCCACAGGGTTCGGCGTATACAACCCCTGTGGGAGCGGGCTTGCCCCGCGATGGGGCTGCGCAGCAGCCCCGATTGATGCCGGATCAGTTGACCTTGGCAGCCAACTCGCCCTTGGCGTAACGCTGGAACATGCCTTCCAGGGAGATCGGCTTGATCTTGGAGGCGTTGCCGGCAGTGCCGAAGGCTTCGTAACGGGCGATGCACACGTCACGCATGGCCTTCACGGTTTCGGCGAAGAACTTGCGTGGGTCGAACTCGCTCGGGTGCTGGGCCATGTAGCGGCGGATGGCACCGGTGGAAGCCAGGCGCAGGTCGGTGTCGATGTTGACCTTGCGCACGCCGTACTTGATACCTTCGACGATTTCCTCGACCGGCACGCCGTAGGTTTCCTTGATGTCACCGCCGTATTCGTTGATGACCTTCAGCCATTCCTGAGGCACCGAGGAGGAGCCGTGCATCACCAGGTGGGTGTTGGGAATGCGCTTGTGGATCTCCTTGATGCGGTCGATCGCCAGGATGTCGCCGGTTGGCGGCTTGGTGAACTTGTACGCGCCGTGGCTGGTGCCGATGGCGATGGCCAGGGCATCGACCTGGGTCTTCTTGACGAAGTCGGCGGCTTCTTCCGGGTCGGTCAGCATCTGGCTGTGGTCCAGGGTGCCTTCGGCGCCGATGCCGTCTTCCTCACCGGCCTGGCCGGTTTCCAGGCTGCCCAGGCAACCCAGCTCGCCTTCCACCGACACGCCGCAAGCGTGGGCGAACGCCACGGTCTGCTGGGTGACGCGCACGTTGTACTCGTAGTCGGACGGGGTCTTGCCGTCTTCCTTGAGCGAGCCGTCCATCATCACCGAGCTGAAGCCCAGCTGGATGGAGCGCTGGCACACGTCAGGGCTGGTGCCGTGGTCCTGGTGCATACACACCGGGATGTGCGGGAACTCTTCGATCGCTGCCAAGATCAGGTGACGCAGGAAGGGAGCACCGGCGTACTTGCGGGCACCGGCCGAGGCCTGGACGATGACCGGAGAGTCGGTCTTGTCGGCGGCTTCCATGATGGCGCGCATCTGCTCGAGGTTGTTGACGTTGAAAGCCGGAACGCCGTAGCCGAACTCGGCGGCGTGGTCCAGCATCTGGCGCATGCTAATGAGTGCCATTGTGTATCTCTCTCCCGACAAGCGTCGTTGTTTCGTGCAAGCCTGCCGCAGGGGCGGTTGCTGTTCAAGTAGTGTGGGCCGCCTCGCGGCCCGGCCAGTCACGGTGCCTTGCAGCCCCGCCCAATCAGGTCGTTGGTCGCTACCCAGTACACCAGGCCTTCATCGCCCTTGGTGTGCAAGGCCAACACGCCATCGCTGTAGAGCGCACCCGATGCGCCCGGCTCGGACTTGAGCCGGTAGACCTGGTCGCCGCCACCCAGACGCACGTCGACCGACTCCTGGGTAGCATCGGCGAAGCGCCAAAGCACTTCGGCCTGTGTGTCGCAGACCCAGCGGGTCCAGTTGTCCGCCGGGGCGGGTTGCGGCGATTGCAGCAGCGAGCATCCTGCCAGGGTCGCCAGGGCCATCGAGGCCAGTAGCGCTTTCATTCAATTTCCTCGATTTGGGGCTGCTTTGCAGCCCATCGCCGGCAAGCCAGCTCCCACAGGGATCGATGCAGTACCTGTGGGAGCTGGCTTGCCGGCGATGGGCCGCACGGCGACCCCTTCTTCAAGACCACAAATCAGCCTTCAGGTTGCCTATTACCCGATCAAGGGCAACCCGGCGCCTTGCGCTGGTGGTCTTCGTCGTACTTTTCCAGGCCCTCCGGGCCCATGCGCTTGTTGATCACCGGGGCCGTCTCCGCCTGCCACTGGGACTGGTAGCAACCGCCCTTGGGCGGCTGCGACGGTTCGCTGTCCGCGCCCTTGCTGGAGCAAGCGCCCAGCAGCAGGGCCAGGATCATCACAGGCAATTGCTTGACCATCAGGTCGCTCCCTTTGCCAGGCGCCGTCATGCTCAGGCCTTGGCCCGCTCTTCCAGGATCGCCACGGCGGGCAGGACCTTGCCCTCGACGAACTCGAGGAACGCGCCGCCACCGGTAGAAATGTAGGAGATATCGGCGCCAACGCCATATTTGTCGATGGCCGCCAGGGTGTCACCACCACCGGCGATGGAGAAGGCGGCGCTATCGGCGATGGCCTTGGCCAGCACCTTGGTGCCGTTGCCGAACTGGTCGAACTCGAACACACCGACCGGGCCGTTCCACAGGATGGTCTTGGACGACTTGAGCAGTTCGGCGAATTGTTCGGCGGTCTTTGGGCCGATGTCCAGGATCATGTCGTCATCGGCCACGTCGGCGATGGACTTGACGGTGGCTTCGGCGCTCTCGGCGAATTCCTTGGCAACCACCACGTCCACCGGCAGCGGTACGCTGACCTTGGCGGCGATGGCCTTGGCGGTCTCGACCAGGTCAGGCTCGTACAGCGACTTGCCGACCTTGTGGCCGGCCGCGGCGAGGAAGGTGTTGGCGATGCCGCCACCAACGATCAGCTGGTCGCAGACAGTGCTCAGGCTGTTCAGCACGTCCAGCTTGGTGGACACCTTGGAGCCGGCGACGATGGCGGCCATCGGCTTGGCCGGGGCCTTCAGGGCCTTGCCCAGGGCGTCCAGCTCGGCGGCCAGCAGCGGGCCGGCTGCAGCGACCTTGGCGAACTTGGCCACACCGTGAGTGGAACCTTCGGCGCGGTGGGCGGTGCCGAAGGCGTCCATGACGAACACGTCGCACAGGGCAGCGTATTTCTGCGCCAGCTCGTCGGCGTTCTTCTTCTCGCCCTTGTTGAAGCGCACGTTCTCGAACAGCACCAGGTCACCGGCCTTGACCTGGACGCCGTCGAGGTAGTCGGCAACCAATGGCACGTCGCGGCCCAGGGCCTTGCTCAGGTAGTCGGCAACCGGCTTGAGGCTGTTCTCGGCGGAGAACTCGCCTTCGGTCGGGCGACCCAGGTGCGAGCAGACCATCACGGCCGCGCCCTTCTCCAGGGCCAGCTTGATGGTCGGCAGCGCAGCCAGGATACGCGCGTCGCTGGCTACCACACCGTCCTTCACGGGGACGTTGAGGTCTTCGCGGATCAGTACGCGCTTACCTTGCAGGTCGAGGTCGGTCATCTTCAACACGGTCATGAATGCAGTCCTTCAGGGCTGTTTGGTGCGGGTTTGGTGGACGACGCGCAGGAAATGGCCGGCGACGTCGAGCATACGGTTGGCGAACCCCCATTCGTTGTCGAACCAGGCCAGCAGGTTCACCAGGCGGGGGCCGGAAACACGGGTCTGGCTGGCATCGACGATGGCCGAATGCGGGTCATGGTTGAAATCACAGCTGGCATGGGGCAGCTCGGTGTAGGCCAGCAGCCCCTTGAGCGGGCCGTCCAGGGCGGCCTCGCGCAACACCCGGTTGACCTCGGCCGCACTGGTGTCGCGGGCGGTCTGCAGGGTGATGTCCAGGCACGACACGTTGACGGTCGGCACGCGTACCGCTTTGGCCTGGATTCGCCCGGCAAGTTCCGGAAGCAGCCGCTCGATGCCACGCGCCAGACCAGTGGACACCGGGATCACCGACTGGAACGCCGAACGGGTGCGGCGCAGGTCCTCATGGTGGTAGGCATCGATCACCGGCTGATCGTTCATCGCCGAGTGGATGGTAGTGATCGAGACATACTCGATACCGAACGCCTGGTCCAATACCCGCAGCAGCGGCACACCGCAGTTGGTGGTACAGGAGGCGTTGGACACCAGGCGTTCGTCACCGCCCAGGCAGTCCTGGTTGACGCCATAGACCACCGTGGCGTCGACATCCGCTTCACTGGACATCGGTTGGGAGAACAGCACCCGTGGCGCGCCGGCATCGAGGAAGCGCTGGCCATCGGCGCGGGTGTTGTAGGCACCGGAGCATTCCAGTACCAGGTCCACGCCCAGAGCACCCCAGTCGATGCCTTCCGGGGTGGCACTGCGCAAGACCTTCACGCAGTCGCCATTGATGTGCAGGCAATCGCCATCGACCCTCACCTCGCCGGGGAAACGCCCGTGGGTGGAGTCGAAGCGGGTCAGGTATTCGAGGCTGGCCTGGTCGGCTAGGTCGTTCAACGCAACGATTTCGAAACCGGCACCCGCTCCGCGCTCGAACAAGGCGCGCAAGACACAGCGACCGATACGGCCATAACCGTTGAGTGCAACTTTGTAGGGACGCGGATGGGGCATAGGTGGCTCTTGAACTCCGGCGGTTGAACGGGGCCGCTAGGCGGCCCATTCGCGGCACAAGGCCGCTCCTACAGGGGGCGACATGCGCAATACCCTGTAGGAGCGGCCTTGCGCCGCGAACGAGGGCCAAAGGCCCTCACCTTGCCTGTATCAGTCTTCCAGCAGCTCTTCGGCAGTACCCAGGATGTTCTCCAGGGTGAAGCCGAATTCTTCGAACAGTGCCGAAGCCGGCGCCGACTCACCGTAGGTGGTCATGCCGATGACGCGGCCTTCCAGGCCCACGTACTTGTACCAGAAGTCGGCATGAGCAGCTTCGATAGCAATGCGCGCGCCCACTTCCAGCGGCAGCACCGACTGCTTGTAGGCAGCGTCCTGGGCATCGAACACGCTGGTGCACGGCATGGAGACCACGCGGACCTTGCGGCCCTGCTCGGTCAGCTTGGCGTGCGCCTGGACCGCCAGGCCCACTTCGGAACCGGTGGCGATCAGGATCAGCTCAGGCTCGCCGGCGCAGTCCTTGAGGATGTAGCCGCCGCGGCTGATGTCGGCGATCTGCTGGGCGTCGCGCTCCTGGTGCTGCAGGTTCTGGCGCGAGAAGATCAGTGCCGACGGGCCGTCCTTGCGCTCCAGGGCGTTCTTCCAGGACACGGCCGATTCGACCGCGTCGGCCGGGCGCCAGGTGTCCAGGTTCGGGGTGCTGCGCAGGGCGGTCAGCTGCTCGATCGGCTGGTGGGTCGGGCCGTCTTCGCCCAGGCCGATGGAGTCGTGGGTGTAGACGTGGATCACGCGCTGCTTCATCAGGGCCGACATGCGCACCGCGTTGCGCGCGTATTCCATGAACATCAGGAAGGTCGCGCCGTACGGCACCAGGCCGCCGTGCAGGGCGACACCGTTCATGATGGCGGTCATGCCGAACTCGCGCACGCCGTAGAACACGTAGTTGCCGCTGGCGTCGTCGGCGCTCACGCCCTTGCAGCCCTTCCACAGGGTCAGGTTGGAGCCGGCCAGGTCGGCGGAGCCGCCGAGGAACTCGGGCAGCAACGGGCCGAAGGCGTTCAGGGCGTTCTGGCTGGCCTTGCGGCTGGCGATGGTTTCGCCCTTGGCGGCCACTTCGTTGATGTAGGCCTGGGCCTTTTCGGCGAAGTCGGCCGGCAGCTCGCCGCTTTCACGGCGCTTGAACTCGGCAGCCAGCTCCGGGTAGGCCTTGGCGTAGGCGTCGAAGCGCTGGTTCCACTCGGCCTCGAGCTTGGCGCCAGCGGCCTTGGCATCCCACTCGGCGTAGATGTCGGCAGGGATTTCGAACGGGCCGTGGTTCCAGTTCAGTTCCTTGCGGGCCAGGGCGATTTCGTCGTTGCCCAGCGGCGCGCCGTGGCAGTCTTCCTTGCCCTGCTTGTTCGGCGAGCCGAAGCCGATGATGGTCTTGCAGCAGATCAGGGTCGGGCGGTCGCTCTTGCGGGCGGTCTCGATGGCCGTCTTGATCTCGTCGGCGTCGTGGCCGTTGACGTTGCGGATCACCTGCCAGTTGTACGCTTCGAAGCGTGCCGGGGTGTTGTCGGTGAACCAGCCGTGCACTTCACCGTCGATGGAGATGCCGTTGTCGTCGTAGAAGGCGATCAGCTTGTTCAGGCCCAGGGTGCCGGCCAGGGAGGCGACTTCGTGGGAGATGCCTTCCATCATGCAGCCGTCGCCGAGGAACACGTAGGTGTTGTGGTCGACGATGGTGTGGCCTTCACGGTTGAACTGGGCGGCCAGCACTTTTTCCGCCAGGGCGAAGCCCACGGCGTTGGCGATGCCCTGGCCCAGCGGCCCGGTGGTGGTCTCCACGCCTGCGGTATAACCGTACTCCGGGTGGCCCGGGGTGCGGCTGTGCAATTGGCGGAAGGCCTTGAGATCGTCGATCGACAGATCGTAGCCGGTCAGGTGCAGCAGCGAATAGATGAGCATCGAGCCGTGGCCGTTGGACAGCACGAAGCGGTCGCGGTCGGCGAATTTCGGGTTGCTCGGGTTGTGCTTCAGGTAGTCGCGCCAAAGCACTTCGGCGATATCCGCCATGCCCATGGGGGCACCTGGGTGGCCGCTGTTGGCCTTTTGCACGGCATCCATGCTGAGGGCACGAATGGCGTTGGCACGTTCACGACGGCTGGGCATCGCTGAGTCTCCTGGGGCTTGAAAAGGTGGTGAAACGAAAAAAGGCGGCCATTTTCGCCCACAGGCGGGGCCGGGGGCAATGACGGATGGTCGCAGTTGGGTATTTTTCCTATGTTTGAGGCGTAAATCGGGACAAACCTGATGTCGCTGCCGCCCAGTTCGCGGGTAAACCCGCGTCCACAGCTCGGTCTTCCTCCTGTGGGAGCGGGTGTACCCGAGAACCGGGCTATCCCTACCCGCCCGTCATTCAATATCAAAACTTTTTGATATTGGCCTTGCGGGGGCAACGATGCCTGTCTAGACTGCCGCACCATGAACCTGCGCGCGCAACCGATCCCCCAGCAAAGCGAAACCCTGGCAGCCCTGTGCAAAGCCAGTGGCGATGCCTTGCGCCTGAACGTATTGCGTGCCCTGGCCAGCGACTCCTTCGGGGTGCTGGAGCTGGCGCAGATCTTCGATGTCGGCCAATCCGGCATGAGCCACCATCTCAAGGTACTGGCCCAGGCCGAACTGGTGGCCACCCGCCGCGAGGGCAACGCGATCTTCTATCGTCGCGCCCTGCCCGACAGCCTGCGCCTGGGCGGCCGCCTGCACGCGGCACTGCTCGAGGAGGTCGACGGGCTGGCCCTGCCGCAGGATGTACAGGCCCGGATCGCCCAGGTGCAGCAGCGCCGGGCGGCCACCAGCCAGGATTTCTTCCTGCGTGTGGAAGAAAAATTCCGCGCCCAGCAGGACCTGATCGCCGGCCTGCCGCAATACCGCGAAAGCCTCCTGGCCCTGCTCGACAACCTGAGCTTCGGCTCCGAGGCCACGGCACTGGAAGTCGGCCCGGGTGACGGCGGTTTCCTGCCGGACCTGGCGCGGCGCTTCACCCAGGTCACGGCCATGGACAACAGCCCGACCATGCTCGAGCTGGCCCGCCAGGTCTGCCAACGCGAAGGCCTGGATAACGTAAACCTGCAGTTGGCCGATGCACTGGGTGCAACGGATGTGGAAGCCGACTGCGTTGTGCTGAACATGGTGCTGCACCACTTCAGCGACCCGGCCCTGGCCCTGCGCCTGCTGGCCAAACGGGTGAAAGCGGGCGGCAGCCTGCTGGTCACCGAGCTGTGCAGCCATGACCAGGGGTGGGCGCGGGAAGCCTGCGGCGACCTCTGGCTGGGCTTCGAGCAGGACGACCTGGCCCGTTGGGCCCGGGTAGCGGGACTGGTTCCCGGGGACAGCCTCTATGTGGGCTTGCGTAACGGTTTCCAGATTCAGGTCCGCCATTTCCAGCGGACGACTGGCGACACTCACCATCGGTAAATTTTAGGAACCCGTCGAGATGAGCGAATACTCCCTTTTCACTTCCGAGTCCGTGTCCGAAGGGCATCCGGACAAGATCGCCGACCAGATTTCGGACGCGGTCCTTGATGCCATCATCGCCCAGGACAAGTACGCCCGCGTGGCCTGCGAAACCCTGGTCAAGACCGGTGTCGCCATCATCGCCGGCGAAGTGACCACATCGGCCTGGGTCGACCTGGAAGAACTGGTGCGCAAGGTCATCATCGACATCGGCTACGACAGCTCCGACGTCGGCTTCGACGGCGCCACCTGCGCCGTGATGAACATCATCGGCAAGCAGTCGGTGGACATCGCCCAGGGCGTCGACCGCTCCAAGCCGGAAGACCAGGGCGCGGGCGACCAAGGCCTGATGTTCGGCTATGCCAGCAACGAGACCGACGTGCTGATGCCGGCCCCGATCTGCTTCTCCCACCGCCTGGTCGAGCGCCAGGCCGAGGCGCGCAAGTCCGGCCTGCTGCCGTGGCTGCGCCCGGACGCCAAGTCCCAGGTCACCTGCCGCTACGAGAACGGCAAGGTCGTCGGCATCGACGCCGTGGTCCTGTCGACCCAGCACAACCCGGAAGTGTCCTACAAGGACCTGCGTGAAGCCGTCATGGAGCTGATCGTCAAGCACACCCTGCCGGCCGAGCTGCTGCACAAGGACACCCAGTTCCACATCAACCCGACCGGCAACTTCATCATCGGTGGCCCGGTGGGCGACTGCGGCCTGACCGGGCGCAAGATCATCGTCGACTCCTACGGCGGCATGGCCCGCCACGGCGGCGGTGCCTTCTCCGGCAAGGACCCGTCCAAGGTCGACCGCTCGGCCGCCTACGCCGGCCGCTACGTGGCCAAGAACATCGTTGCCGCGGGCCTGGCCGAGCGTTGCGAGATCCAGGTGTCCTACGCCATCGGCGTAGCCCAGCCGACCTCCATCTCGATCAACACCTTCGGCACCGGCAAGATCGCCGACGAGAAGATCGTGCAACTGGTTCGCGAGTGCTTCGACCTGCGCCCGTACGCCATCACCACCATGCTCGACCTGCTCCACCCGATGTACCAGGAGACCGCTGCCTACGGCCACTTCGGCCGCATCCCGCAGCAGAAGACCGTCGGCGACGACACCTTCACCACCTTCACCTGGGAACGCACCGACCGCGCCGAGACCCTGCGCAACGCAGCCGGCCTGTAAGCGTCACACCTGCACTGCCTGTGACAAGCCCCCGCCGAGCGATCGGCGGGGGCTTTTTTCATCCCGCATCGCCCCGCCGGCAAGCCGGCGCCCATAGCACAACGCAAAACTATTGGATTTTGCAGGGCCCCGGGGGAGCCGGGCGATGTGCCGCGCACGCGGCACCCACCCACCGAGCAACGAAACATCGCCTGACACCTTGCTCAGGCACACCCGCCGACAGCGGCCTAGGCTGTGCATTCGACTACGCCACGCACGGATGCCGGCCATGCGCTTCATGTTGTTCTTGCCCCTGTTGCTTTGTTCTTTCGGCCTATGGGCCAATGCCTCCCCCTGCCCCGACTGGGATGCAAAGCGCGCCCACGAAGAGGCTGCGCGACTGGGCGAGGTCATCGCCCGCTGGGACGATCACTACCACCGCCAGGGCGTTTCACTGGTTGCCGACGAAATCTACGACCAGAGTCTTCAACGCCTGCGCGCGCTCCAGGCCTGCTTCGACCTACCTGAGGCGCACGCCCCGTTGTCTGGCGCCGGCGGCCCTATTGCTCACCCCATCGCGCACACCGGCGTGGCCAAGCTGGACGACGAGCGCGCCGTGGCCCGCTGGCTGGAAGGCAAGCGCAACGTCTGGGTACAGCCGAAGGTGGATGGCGTCGCCGCGTCCCTGGTGTACCAGGCAGGCCAGCTGGTGCAGATACTCAGCCGCGGCGACGGTGTCCAAGGGCATGATTGGAGCCGGCACATCGGCCATCTCGCCGGTATCCCACGGCAACTGCCGGAGCCACTGCACCTGGTGCTGCAGGGTGAACTGTACTGGCGCCTTGACCATCACGTACAAGCCCAGGCAGGCGGCGCCAATGCCCGGAGCACCATGGCCGGGTTGATGGCCAGGAAGCAATTGTCCGATGCCCAAGGCGCAAGGGTCGGCGTGTTCGTCTGGGACTGGCCGAGCGGGCCGATCGATCAGGGCGAACGCCTGGCCCGGCTGGCCGAACTCGGGTTTCCCGACAGCCAGCGCTACAGCGTCGCCATCGACGACCTGGCGCAGGCTGCCCATTGGCGCCAACATTGGTACCGCTCGCCCCTGCCCTTCGCCACCGACGGCGTGATCCTGCGCCAGGACAGCCGCCCACCGGCTCACCGCTGGCGCGCCAAGCCGCCCTACTGGATCGCAGCCTGGAAGTACCCCTTCCAGCAGGCCCTCGCCGACGTGCGAGACGTGCGTTTCAAGATCGGGCGCACCGGGCGCATCACCCCCGTATTGCACCTGAACCCGGTGATGCTGGATGAACGCCGAATCAGCGTGGTCAGCGTTGGGTCACTGGCACGTTGGCAAGCGCTGGACATCCGTCCCGGCGACCAAGTCGCGATCACCTTGGCAGGCCTCACCGTGCCCAGGCTCGAAAGCGTGGTGCATCGCAGCACTGATCGCCCGCCCGTCCTGGCGCCGAACCCCAGCCAACATCATGCGCTCAGTTGCTGGCGGCCGAGCACACCGTGCAAGCAGCAATTTCTCGCCCGCCTGGCCTGGCTAGGCGGGCGCCAGGGGCTGAAGATGCCGGGTATAGGGCCTGCGACCTGGGCGCAGTTGGTCGAGCATGGCGTCATCAGCGACCTGCATACCTGGCTCGGCCTGGAGCGCGAGCACTTGCTGGGCATCCCCGGCATCAGCACGACGCGCGCCGAGCAACTGCTCCAGGCCTTCGCCCAAGCAAGGCGCCAGCCTTTCGAACGCTGGCTTCGCGCCCTGGGCGTACCAGCGCCCAGCCATCTGCAGCTCGCGCCCGACTGGGCAACGTTGGCAACCCGAAGTATCGCGCAATGGCGTGCCGAGCCAGGTATCGGCCCTGGGAGGGCGGCCCAATTGGCGGCGTTTTTCGCGGATGAATCGGTTGGCCTGCTGGCCGAACAATTGCGCGCCCAGGCAATCGAGGGTTTCTAAATTCCTCGGATCAGGGCAGCATTTCTCTTTTTTGTTGCCCTGCCTTCGAATGGAGTCCCCGATGAAACTGCTTTCGTCCCTTGCCCTGACCGCCTTGCTCGGCTTGGCCGCCGGCCCCCTGCTGGCCGTTGAAGAGCAACCTGGGCTGACCGGTTGCGCGGCCAAGCGCCAGGCCATCAGCGCACAGATCGAACAGGCGCGTGCCAACGGCAACGCCGACCAACAGGCAGGCTTGGAAAAAGCCCTCGACGAAGTCACCGAGCACTGCACCGACGCCAGCCTGCGCAAAGAGCGCGAACAGAAGGTGCTCGACGCCCGCCACGAAGTGAACCAACGCACCAAGGACCTGGACAAGGCCATGAAGAAGGGCGACGCGGAGAAGATCAACAAACGCAAGGAAAAGCTCGCCGAGGCCAAGAAAGAACTGCAGGAAGCCGTTGACGGTCTCGAACGCTGATACCGGTGTGGTCGTAAGAATTTTCTGAAAACGATGCAGCGCTTCCGGCCGGGGTTCACCCGGCAGCAGGAATGTAGGCACTATTCCCTACATTCTCTGTTGCCATTACTTTGAAAGGAAACTGCCCATGAAACGTCGCTCCTCCCTGGCGCTGATGATTGCCCTCGGCTTGGCCGCAGGCTCGCTGCAAGCGGCGCAGCCCAGCCCTGGCCTGACCGGCTGCGCAGCCAAGCGCAGTGCCATCGAGAATCAGCTTGTCTATGCCAAAAAGCACAACAACTGGGGCGAGATCCGCGGCCTGGAAAAAGCCCTGAAGGAAAACACCGACCACTGCACCGACGCCGGCCTGCGCCAAGAGCGCCTGGCCAAGATCGAAAAGGCCAAGGCCGAAATCGCCGAGCGCCAGGCCGACCTCGCCGAAGCCAGGGCCAAGGGCGATGCCGGCAAGATCGCCAAGCGCGAGCGCAAGCTTGCAGAATCCGAGGCAGAGCTGAAACAAGCCGAGCTCGAACTGGAGAAGTGATCCTGTCAGGGGCTGCTGCGCAGCCCTTTCGCGGCACAAGGCCGCTCCTACACCGATCGCATATGCCCGTAGAAGCGGCCTTGCGCCGCGAAAGGGCCGCAAAGCGGCCCCAACCCACCACCGCCTCAGTGGTTACGAAACTCCGTATGGCAGGCCTTGCAAGCCGCCTCGACCTTATCCATCGGCGCCTTCAGCCGCGCCGCGTCGAGCGGTTGTTCACGCGTAATCCCCACCAATTCCCCTGTCACCCCCTCCAGTTGCCGCGCCAGGTCATGAAAACGCGCCTGACGCTCCCACACTTCGGGCCGCGCGCTGCTGTCGCCTTCGTCTTTCACCTGTGGAAAATGCTGCCACGGCGCATGGGCCAGGCCGTCGAGCTTCACCGCCCCTTCGGCGAAACGAACGCCGTCGAACGGCAGGCGCCCTCGCAGCATGCCGCCCATGTCCTCGCTGGTCTTGAGCATCTGCTTGAAGATCGCCTTGCGCTGGCCCAGCGGTGAGTTAGGATCGACACGGTCGCAGGCCACCAGGGACAGGCTGGCCAACAGCAGAACGGTGAAACATTTCAACATCACGGTCACATTGGCAGAGGGAAAGGGCCAACAGTATCCTCGTCTGCTCGACAAAGACCAATACCCCTACGAAAAACATGGGTAGCCCACACCCGGCCACCCACTCAAGGATTCGACCATGACATCTGCTCTGCGCCATCTCGCCTGGGCGCTCCCCGCCCTGGCCCTGCTGGCCGGCTGCAATGGCGGCGAGAACGCCAAGCCCGAACCCCACGCCGTGGCGACCTATGCCTCTGCCACCTGGCAAGACCTGCCGAACGTCAGCGACAGCGACCTGCTGGCGGGCTTCCAGGCCTGGCGCAATGGCTGCGAAAAGCTCAAGCGCGACCCGGTCTGGGCCACCACCTGCGAGGCCGCTGCGCGCATGCCGGACGACGCCGCCCAAGTGCGCGCCTTCCTGCAACAGAACCTGCAGGTGTACGGCTTGCGTTCGGCCGAGAACAACGCCAATGGCCTGATCACCGGCTACTACGAACCGGTCTATCCGGGCAGCCTGGAACACACCGAAACCGCCCATGTGCCGGTCTACGGCGTGCCCGAGGACATGATCGTGGTCGATCTGGCCAGCGTCTACCCGGAACTCAAGGGCAAGCGCCTGCGCGGGCGTATCGAAGGCCGGGTGCTCAAGCCCTACGACACCGCCGAGGTAATCTACCGCGACGGCGCCAAGGCACCGGTGCTGGCCTGGCTGACCGACCCGATGGACCTGCAGTTCCTGCAGATCCAGGGCTCAGGGCGCATCCAGCTGGGCGACGGCCGGCAACTGCGCGTGGGCTATGCCGACCAGAACGGCCACCCGTACCGCCCCATCGGGCGCTGGCTGGTCGAACAAGGCCAACTCAAGAAAGAAGACGTCACCATGGGCAGCATCCACGCCTGGGCCCAGGCCAACCCGCAGCGCGTGCCGGAACTGCTGGCCAGCAACCCAAGCTATGTGTTCTTCAGTACCCGACCGGACAGCAACGAAGGCCCGCGAGGTTCGCTGAACGTGCCGCTCACAGCCGGGTACAGCGTGGCCATCGACCGCAAGGTGATTCCACTGGGTAGCCTGCTGTGGCTGTCGACGACCCGCCCAGACGGCACGCCGGTGACACGCCCGGTGGGTGCCCAGGATACCGGCGGAGCGATCACCGGCGAGGTGCGCGCGGACCTGTTCTGGGGCACTGGCCCCGAGGCTGGCGAGCTGGCGGGGAACATGAAGCAGCAAGGGCAGATCTGGCTGCTGTGGCCCAAGGGCGCCCCCTTGCCCGACGTGCCGAAAGTGCCCTGATCTCGTGGGCCCAATCGCCGGCAAGCCGGCTCCCACAGAACAACGCATAACTATTTGATTTTGCAGGTCCTTTGTGGGAGCGGCGGTGCGGCGGTCCCACAGAGGTACATTGTTTTCTGCGCGACAGCGCAGCCCGGAAGGGCTGGGTGATCTCCCACAGAACTATGCATAACGGGCCCTTGTGGGAGCCGGCTTGCCGGCGTTTGGGTTTCCAGTCAGACCGAAACCACGAACAACGCCACGATCATCGCCATCCCGGCGAACCAGACCAGCGAACGCAGGATCGCCAGGTCAGCCAGGTAGCAGATGATGTAGAGCAGGCGACTGGTGATGTACAGCACCGCCAGCACATCCTGGGTCACCTGCTCGGCATTGCCGACGATATCGGCCACCAGCACCGCTGCGGCGAATGCCGGGAACGCCTCGTAACCGTTCAACTGCGCCGCGTGGGCGCGCCGTGGCAGGCCCGAGAGGGTGTCGAGAAACGCACGGGGGTCATGGTTGTCGCGCAGGCCGAAACGGCCACTGCTCAGCTTGGCCGTCAACCCGCACAGCGGCGGCAGGACGAGGGCGATCAGGATGCACCACAGGGCTACGGTCATGGACAGGACTCCTTGTTCAAATCGTTGATCAGAGCTTCATCACCAGCATGCCTGCCAGGACCAGCCCGCAAGCTAGGAGTCTTGGCCCGCCAAAAGGTTCTTTGAGGTAGCGCATGCCCATGAGCACCACCAGGATCACGCTCAGCTCACGCAGCGCCGCCGCCTCGGCGATCGAGCCCAGGTGCATGGCCCACAGCACCAGGGCGTAGCTCAGCAATACACACAACCCCACCGCCAACCCCAGGCGCCACTGGGTCCGCCAGAACAACGCGAACGGCGCCCGCCGCGCCACACAGGCCAGCAATGGGAATGGCCAGGCGCTGAGCAGGGTCAGCCACACCAGGTAGTCCATCGGCTTGCCCCACAGCTGCACCGCCTTGCCGTCGAACCAGGTGTAGCAACCGATGCACAGGCCGATCAGCGCCACCACCGGCAGCATCGACCAAGGCAGGCGGTCACCGCCGCCGCCCTGCCACAATAGGCACGCCATGCCGCAGGGAATCAGCAGGATACCGATGATCTGCTTGTCGCTCAGCGCCTCGCCGGCGAACGCCAGGGTCAGCCCCAACACTACCAGCGGCGACAAACCCCGCATCAGAGGATAGACCAGCCCCAGGTCACCGACCCGGTAGGCCTGGATCAGCAGGAAGCGGTACAACTGCTCGGCCAGGGCCGAGGCCAACAGCCAGGGCCAGATCTCCCCAGGTGGAAAATCGACGAAAGCCACTGCCAGCACGGCGAAGACCAGGGCCACCAGGTCCATGCTGGCGATCACCAGCAAACGCTCGCCACTGAATTTGATCAGGGTATTCCAGGTCGCGTGCAGAAGGGCTGCGACCAACACCAGCGAAGTTGCCAACACGCCTTCTTTTCCTTTTGGCTTTTTCTGGCTGTGACTATATAGCGTTCGCAGGGGGGCCGTGGGAGATAGCCCAGCCAGATTTTTGGACAAGACTTCAGGTGCGTTGCGCCTCCGAACGGAAACGATTGGAACGAATCTGGTCAAACCCTGTGTCTCGAACCCCGTCTCAGGTCATCGAATAACTGCCCGAACGATTCGGGCCACGACTTGGAAGCCACTGTTACAGGATTCGGGATGCTTGAACTTGTTGCCGCGTTTATCTGCCTGACCACCCTCCTCACCTACGTCAACTACCGCTTCATCGGCCTGCCGCCGGCCATCGGCGTGATGGTCACCGCGCTGTTGTTCTCCTTGATATTGCAGGGTTTGAGCCTGATCGGCTTCCCTGGCCTGGAGGCTCGCGTCGAAGGCCTGATGAACCAGATCGACTTCAATGACCTGTTGATGCATTGGATGCTGTCGTTCCTGCTGTTTGCCGGCGCTCTGCACGTCAACCTCGTCGACCTGCGCAACTACCGCTGGCCGATCGGCCTGCTGGCCACCTTCGGCGTACTGATCGCCACCGTGGTGATCGGTTTCCTCGCCCATTGGGTCTTCGCCCTATTCGGCTGGGAGGTGCCGTTGATCTATTGCCTGCTGTTCGGCGCACTGATCTCGCCCACCGACCCGATTGCGGTGCTCGGCGCGCTGCGTACCGCCAACGCGTCCAAGCCGCTGAAGACCACGATCGTCGGCGAATCGCTGTTCAACGATGGCACCGCGGTGGTGGTGTTCACCGTATTGCTCGGCATCGTCCAGCTGGGGGAAGCGCCCAGCTTCGCCGACACCGCCGTGCTGTTCGCCCGCGAGGCCATCGGCGGCATCGTCTTCGGCGGCGTGATCGGCTACGCCACCTACCGCATGATCAAGAGCGTCGAGCAATATCAGGTCGAAGTGATGCTGACCCTGGCGCTGGTCATCGGCGGTTCGGCCATGTGCTATGAACTGCACGTGTCGGCGCCGATCGCGATGGTCGTGGCCGGCCTGATCATCGGCAACCTGGGGCGCAACCTGGCGATGAACGACATGACCCGCCGCTACATGGATGGTTTCTGGGAATTGATCGACGACATGCTCAACGCCCTGCTGTTTGCCCTGATCGGCCTGGAGCTGTTACTGCTGCCGTTCAACTGGCTGCACCTGGCCGCCGGCACCCTGCTGGCCGTGGCGGTGCTGCTGTCGCGGCTGCTCACCGTGGCCCCGGCCATCGTCCTGCTCCGCCGTTGGCGCAGCGTGCCCAAGGGCACCGTGCGCGTACTGACCTGGGGCGGCCTGCGCGGTGGCGTGTCGGTGGCCCTGGCGCTGTCGCTGCCCAGCGGGCCTGAGCGCGACCTGCTGCTATCGATCACCTATATCGTGGTGCTGTCGTCGATCCTGGTACAGGGCTTGAGCATCGGGCGGGTGGTGCGCAAGGTCAGTGCGCAGCCATAATAATGACACGGTAGTGGATCCCCCGCGTTATCTGCACCTCTTATTAGATTGGGCAGCTATTGCGGGGAATCGCTCAATCACGCAACATTTTCTCAAGAAATGCTCCTGATGATGAGATCACAGCCCTATAAAGATTGAACAACTCCGTATCCCTCGCGTGCGTGGGCTCCAGCACACTACCTTCAAGCTTGAAAAGGTCACAGCCGGGCGTGAACATGAGGATCGGCGAGTGCGTAGCGATGATGAACTGGGCGCCACGCTCGGCTAGCTCGCAGATTCGGCTGATAAAATTGAGTTGCCGTTGCGCAGAAAGCGAAGCTTCTGGCTCATCGAGAATATAAAGACCATTCTCCTTGAAGCGATGCTGATAAAGCGCCTCCATGGCTTCACCGTGGGACAATTCATGCAAGTCCTGTCCCCCATAGTAAGTATTGATTTTCGGATCAAAGCTACCCGCTGCGTCGAGATTACGAATCTCGGTCGTCAAATTATAGAAACTCTCCGCCCGATAAAAAAAAAGATCCCGCTCCTTCCGGTAGCCTTTAGTTAAGCGCAAGGCGTCATGCAATGTCGAGTGAGTATCTTCGGTCTTAAATCGAAAATTTCTGCCGCCACCTTCAGGATTGCACCCTAACTTAATGGCGATCGCTTCTAGCAAGGTAGACTTACCTGAGCCATTCTCTCCTAGAATGATCGAAATATTTTTATCAAACTTAACAGGGAACACATTTCGCAAAATATCTGGAGCGCGCCCTCCCGGCTTCAGGTTGACCTCCCTCAAGAAGAGCTCACTCAATGACATCACACACTCCTTATACGATTGATTGTCCTGATCCGACCAATGAAAGCGCAAGCTCAATGACCTGGGCGATCGAAATAGAAATAGTCTACAACTAGCAATATTTATACACCCAGCACAAACCATAAAAAGAAAAGCTTGTCCATAACGACGTACGACTGAAGCGCATTGTCATAGCCCCTGAAGTTCCTGTATATAAACAACAACAGCAAAACAGTTTCAGAATTTTTCTCTCAATGGCAAAATCCATATGATTCATTTAGTTATCCCAGCTTCCTGAGCAGATATCCAACATTGTCGCCAACGTCGGCCTGATCGGAGATAACTTGTGGAGCTACATGCACCGGCCCTGGCGCTGTCGCTGCCCAGCGGGCCTGAGCGCGACCTGCTGCTGTCGATCACCTATATCGTGGTGCTGTCGTCGATCCTGGTACAGGGCTTGAGCATCGGGCGGGTGGTGCGCAAGGTCAGTGCGCAGCCTTGAGATTCTGGGGCCGCTTTGCGGCCCTTTCGCGGCACAAGGCCGCGCCTACAGGCGAACGCTGGCTGCTGTAGGAGCGGCCTTGTGCCGCGAAAGGGCTGCAGAGCAGCCCCTGAATGTCATTCCACCGCGGTATCGGGGAACTGGTCCTGGATGTACTTGATCTCGGTCCGCCCGTGCGGGGCCGGCAGGCCGTCCTCGCCCAGGTTGACGAAGACCATCTTGTCCACTGTCAGGATGCTCTTGCGGGTGATCTTGTTGCGCACTTCGCACTTGAGGGTGATGGAGGTGCGGCCGAATTCTGTGGCGGTGATGCCCAGCTCGATGATGTCGCCCTGGCGCGACGCGCTGACGAAGTTGATCTCCGAGATGTACTTGGTCACCACGCGCTGGTTGCCCAGCTGGACGATGGCGTAGATCGCCGCCTCTTCGTCGATCCAGCGCAACAGGCTGCCGCCGAACAGCGTGCCGTTGGGGTTGAGGTCTTCGGGTTTTACCCATTTGCGGGTGTGGAAATTCATCGGGACTCCTGACCTGCTTGGCTGACGTGGGGTAATGATGGCAGAGCCTTCGGCGGTGCTCCATTGAACATCGACTATCGTCTCGATTAATCGACAGAAAACCTTGGGCGTGGCCCGGTGCCGCGGCTATAATCCCTGCCGATTCAACATGGCCGCCCGCCGCGGTGGCCATCCCGCCACCCAGCCGAGGGGCGCTGCAGCAGGTTCAACCTGTCAGGCTCGGCTGGGGCGTTGTCCGCAGCGCGGACGCTTAACGCACAACGGCGCCCATTCGCACACTACGAATGGAGGCTCTCGATGAGCGCTGTAAACACGCCTGCAGGTTTTTCCGACTTCAAGGTCGCCGACATTTCCCTGGCCGACTGGGGCCGCAAGGAAGTCATCATCGCCGAATCGGAAATGCCCGCGCTGATGGGCCTGCGCCGCAAGTACCAGGCTGCACAACCGCTCAAGGGCGCGAAGATCCTGGGCTGCATCCACATGACCATCCAGACCGCCGTGCTGATCGAGACCCTGGTCGCCCTGGGTGCCGAAGTGCGCTGGTCGTCCTGCAACATCTTCTCCACCCAGGACCAGGCTGCTGCCGCCATCGCCGCCGCCGGTATCCCAGTGTTCGCCTGGAAGGGCGAGACCGAGCAGGAGTACGAGTGGTGCATCGAGCAGACCATCCTCAAGGATGGCCAGCCATGGGACGCCAACATGGTGCTCGACGACGGCGGTGACCTGACCGAGATCCTGCACAAGAAGTACCCGGCGATGCTGGAGAAGATCCACGGCATCACCGAAGAGACCACCACCGGCGTGCACCGCCTGCTGGACATGCTGGCCAAGGGCGAGCTGAAGGTTCCGGCGATCAACGTCAACGACTCGGTCACCAAGAGCAAGAACGACAACAAGTACGGCTGCCGCCACAGCCTCAACGACGCCATCAAGCGCGGCACCGACCACCTGCTGTCGGGCAAGCAGGCGCTGGTGATCGGCTACGGCGACGTGGGCAAGGGCTCGGCCCAGTCCCTGCGCCAGGAAGGCATGATCGTCAAGGTCACCGAAGTCGACCCGATCTGCGCCATGCAGGCCTGCATGGACGGCTTCGAAGTGGTCTCGCCGTTCAAGAACGGCATCAACACCGGCACCGAAGACGGCATCAACCGTGACCTGCTCGGCCGCATCGACCTGATCGTCACCACCACCGGTAATGTCAATGTCTGCGACGCCAACATGCTCAAGGCACTGAAGAAGCGCGCCGTGGTCTGCAACATCGGCCACTTCGACAACGAGATCGACACCGCCTTCATGCGCAAGAACTGGGCATGGGAAGAGGTCAAGCCGCAGGTCCACAAGATCCACCGTACCGGCGCCGGCACCTTCGACCCGCAGAACGACGACTACCTGATCCTGCTGGCCGAAGGCCGCCTGGTGAACCTGGGCAACGCCACCGGCCACCCAAGCCGCATCATGGACGGCTCGTTCGCCAACCAGGTGCTGGCGCAGATCTTCCTGTTCGAGCAGAAGTTCGCCGCACTGCCAGCCGCGCAGAAAGCCGAGCGTCTGACCGTTGAAGTGCTGCCGAAGAAACTCGACGAAGAAGTGGCCCTGGAAATGGTCCGCGGTTTCGGCGGTGTGGTCACCCAGCTGACCCCGCAGCAGGCCGAGTACATCGGCGTCACCGTCGAAGGCCCGTTCAAGCCGGACACCTACCGCTACTAAGCGGCGCTGCGAGCGTCAGGCGGCGACAACCCGCCTGGCACTCGCAGTCTGTAGATCTTGATGGATGCCCAAGCCAGGCCGGCCCCCACCGCCCTGGCTTTTACTTGCAGCTTGCGGCTTGTCGCTTGCAGCTGAGGAATAAGAGATGTCACAAGAACGCCGCTACAGTTTCGAATTCTTCCCCACCAAGACCGACGCCGGCCATGAAAAGCTGATGGCCGTGGCCCGCCAGCTGGCTGGCTACAACCCGGATTTCTTCTCCTGCACCTATGGCGCCGGCGGCTCGACCCGCGACCGCACCCTGAACACGGTGCTGCAGCTGGAAAGCGAGGTGAAGATCCCGGCCGCGCCACACCTGTCCTGCGTCGGCGACAGCAAGGACGAACTGCGCACCCTGATCAACCAGTACAAGGCCGCCGGCATCAAGCGCATTGTCGCCCTGCGTGGCGACCTGCCGTCTGGCATGGGCATGGCCTATGGCGAGCTGCGCTACGCCAGCGACCTGGTCGAGTTCATCCGCCAGGAAAGCGGTGATCACTTCCACCTTGAAGTGGCCGCCTACCCGGAAATGCACCCGCAGGCGCGCAATTTCGAAAGCGACCTGGCCAATTTCGTGCACAAGGTCAAGGCCGGTGCCGACAGCGCAATCACCCAGTACTTCTTCAACGCCGACAGCTACTTCTACTTCGTCGAGCGCGCCCGGAAGATGGGTGTGGATATCCCGGTGGTGCCCGGCATCATGCCGATCACCAACTACAGCAAGCTGGCGCGCTTCTCCGACGCCTGCGGCGCCGAGATTCCTCGCTGGATCCGCAAGCAGCTGGAAGCCTACGGCGATGACACTGCCAGCATCCAGGCCTTCGGCGAGGAAGTGATCACCCGTATGTGCGAACAACTGCTGCAAGGCGGCGCACCGGGCCTGCACTTCTATACCCTGAACCAGGCCGAGCCCAGCCTGGCGATCTGGAACAACCTCAAGCTGCCGCGCTGACACATTTCGGCAATAAGTGCTTAAGGAAGATTTAAGGCTTTGGCTTTAGGCTAAAGCCTTATTTCTTTCTGCAGCCCGATAAGTTACCGAACGATGCAGCCGCCCTCCGCTTCGAATCCGCAACTCGTCTACCTGGCATTTGGTCGCCCGACCTACCATCAGGAAGCCTGTTTCAGCATCGTCAGCGCCCTCGCACAGTTACGCAAGGCGCCTGGCCAGGCACTGGATATCCAGGTTTATACCGACGACCCCGCTCCTTACGCGGGGCTGCCCGTCACACTGCATGTGCTGGATGACGCCACCCGGGCGGCCTGGAACCAGCCCCATGGTTATCACTTTCGCAGCAAGCATGTACTGTTGCGCCAGGTGCTGCAGCAATATCCCGTGGCAGCCTTGATCGACACCGATACCTTCTTCCGCGAGTCGCCCTTGCAGCTGTTCCAGCGAATCGCCCCCGGCAGCCTGCTGTGCAATGCCATCGGCGGGCGCTACGACGCCAACCGGCAATGCCAGCTGTACAGCAAACTGCAGGCCATCCTTCAGGAACGTGGCCTGGCGGATGGGCAGATGAGCCTGCTCAACTCCGGCGTCATCGGCCTGCATGCCAGCGATGCCTCGGTTCTCGACCAATCCATCGCCTTGATGGATGAGTTCCACCCCCAGGTGCCCAGCGCCTACACCCTCGAAGAGTTCTGCCTGGCCGTGGCCGCACACCGTACACTGGCCTTGGCCGCGTGCACCGATGTCATCCATCACTACTGGAGCCGCAAGGACCTGTTCCGCGCCAAGGTCCAGGCATGGCTTTGCAAGCACGGCCAAAGCCCGCTCAGCGAGGCGGCATTGGCCGATGTCGCGCTGGTCAACGACCGGCTGCCGCGCCCACCTACCTTGCACCGCCTGCGCTGCAAGGCCCTGAGCATGACGCTGCCCAGCCACCAGCGCCAGTTTGCCCGTGAACTGCTCTACGGCTGCTACCCCTATGACAACGAGTTCGACCGGGCCTGCGCGCCCGCCTGGTGGGACAAGGCGCTGGAAAACTTCCAAGGCATGCATGGCCGCAAGGACACCGAACAGCTGGGGCGGCTACTGCGCCATCCCGGTCTGCGCCTGTCGCTCGGCAGCAGGCACAAGGACGTGGAAGCACATCTGCTCCGGCCTTCGGGAACTTGACCGCAACGGCTGCTGGTATTGGTCGCGCATTGCACGTACCCTGCCGCCATGCCCAACTTCCTGCGCCTGACCTGCATCCTGCTGCTCGCCTGCCTGAGCCCGCTGGCCCAGGCAGAGCGTCTGCGCCTGGTCAGTGACGACTGGGCGCCATACATCTACTGGCACGACGGCCACCTCAAGGGCATCGACTACGAGGTCGCCAACGAAGTACTCAAGCGTCTTGGCATCGATGTCGACTGGCAACTGCTGCCCTGGAAGCGCTGCCTGGCCATGGTCGAGCAAGGCCTGGCCGATGGGGTGCTGGATATCTTCCAGCTCGATTCGCGCGAACCCTTCATGGTCTACCCGGACGAGCCTCTTTCAGAGGTGCAGTTCGTGCTGTTCCAGGCCGCCGCCCAGCACCGCGCAATAAAACGTCTGGAAGACCTCGCAGGCCTGACCGTCGGGACCTCGCCGGGCTATACATATAGCCCGGCCTTCAATACGTCGCCGCTGTTCCTGCGGGAATCGGCCCCTACCCACGAGGCGAACTTCGGCAAGCTGATGCTCGGGCGCATCGATCTGCTGGTGACCGACCGCCGCGCGGGCCGCTACCTGCGCAAGCGATTGGGCCTGGAGCAGCAGGTCGAGGAACTGCCGCTGATGATCAGCCGCCATGCACAATTCCTGGGCCTTGCCCGCAAACCAGGGCGCGAGCGCCTGGCCACGGCCTTTGCCGACGAGCTGCGCCGCTTCAAGCAGGAACCGGCCTATGCGGCGATCAGCGCCCGCTATGAAAACGACCTGGGAAATATTCCTGACGCCGTTGAGCAGCACGAACGCAGCACAGCGCGCTAGCTCTGTTATACTCGGGCCTTCCCGCCCGGCTCACGCCCGGACGCTCGGCCTCGCAACAGGCATCTCGACCGTCGGCCACGCACGCCCAGTGCTCCCCCGCCGCTTCCAGGATGCGCAGTGAACGCCCAGCTGGACCGGACGCGATCGCATCCCGCCGATGCCCGTCGCGCCAGGCAGATCATCCCATCGGGCCCAGCCCCCACGAGAACAGGATTGCCCATGTCCTTTGCTTCCCTCGGTCTCTCCGAGGCTCTTGTCCGCGCTATCGAGGCAGCGGGCTATACCCAGCCCACCCCAGTGCAACAGCGGGCGATTCCCGCCGTGTTGCAAGGCCGCGACCTGATGGTCGCCGCCCAGACCGGTACTGGTAAAACCGGCGGCTTCGCCCTGCCGATCCTCGAGCGCCTGTTCCCGGGTGGCCACCCAGACAAGTCCCAGCGCCACGGCCCGCGCCAACCGCGCGTACTGGTCCTGACGCCGACTCGCGAGCTGGCCGCCCAGGTCCATGACAGCTTCAAGGTCTATGCCCGCGATCTGCACCTGGTCAGCGCCTGCATCTTCGGTGGTGTCGGCATGAACCCGCAGGTCCAGGCCATGGCCAAGGGTGTGGACGTGCTGGTGGCCTGCCCCGGTCGCTTGCTCGACCTGGCCGGCCAAGGCAGCGTGGACCTTTCCCACGTCGAGATCCTGGTCCTCGACGAAGCCGACCGTATGCTCGACATGGGCTTCATCCATGACGTCAAGAAAGTCCTTGCGCGCCTGCCGGCCAAGCGCCAGAACCTGCTGTTCTCGGCGACCTTCTCCAAGGACATCACCGACCTCGCCGACAAGCTGCTGCACAACCCCGAGCGTATCGAGGTCACGCCGCCGAACACCACGGTCGAGCGTATCGAGCAGCGCGTCTACCGCCTGCCGGCCAGCCACAAGCGTGCCTTGCTGGCGCACCTGATCACCCTGGGCGCCTGGGAACAGGTGCTGGTGTTCACCCGCACCAAGCACGGCGCCAACCGCCTGGCCGAGTACCTGGAAAAGCACGGCCTGACCGCTGCGGCAATCCACGGCAACAAGAGCCAGAACGCCCGCACCAAGGCCCTGGCCGACTTCAAGGCCAACGCCGTACGCGTGCTGGTGGCCACCGATATCGCTGCCCGCGGCCTGGATATCGACCAACTGCCCCACGTGGTCAACTTCGAGTTGCCGAACGTGGAGGAAGATTACGTCCACCGTATCGGCCGCACCGGTCGTGCCGGCCGTTCGGGCGAGGCCATTTCCATGGTCGCGCCGGATGAAGAAAAACTGCTCAAGAGCATCGAGCGGGTCACCAAGCAGAAGATCCCGGACGGCGACCTGATGGGCTTCGACCCAAGCCAGGTGGAAGCCGAGAAGCCTGAAACCCGTGAGCGTCCACAGAACAATGGCCGTGGCGGTCGCAACCAGCAGCGCGCCGAAGGCAGCAAGGACGGCAGCGGCGGTCGTAAGGACAAGGGCAAGGACAAAGGCAAGGCCAAGCAGCAGGCCGCCGAGAAACCGGCCGACAAGGAAAAGGCCGGCGACAAGGCCCAGCAGCGCAAGCCGCGCAACAAGAAGCCACGCCAGCAACAGGCCGCCCAGGGCCAGGCCGGTATCCCACCGGTTCCAGTCGATCGTGACCCCGAAGAGTTCCTGGACGACGACATCGACAACTTCGGCAACCGTGCCGACTATGTCAGCCCGTACCAGAACGCCAAGAACCAAGGCCGCAACCGTCGCCCCGGCGGCAATGGCGGGCAAGGGCAGGGCCAAGGTCAAGGCCAGCGCAATGGTGGCGGGCAAGGCCGCAACAACGGTGGTCAACGCCAGGGTCAAGGTTCCGGCGAGAAACGTACCCGTAACAGCAACAACGGCGGTGCGCGCCGCGACAACAATGGCGGCGGCCGCGGCCGGTCTGCCGGCCGTGACGACCTTTCCCGCCAGGAACCGGCAGTGCGCAACCCGCGCGAAACCCACCAGCCGGTGATCATCCGCAAGGAGTCCAAGCTCGACCGTTACCCGACACCCGAGCAACTGGATGACCTGCCAAGCCGCCCACGCGGTGAGCGTCCAGCGCTGTTGACTCGCAAGGGCTAAAGCAAAGGGGCCGCTATGCGGCCCTTTCGCGGCACAAGGCCGCTCCTACAGGAACCGGCGGTAAACCTGTAGGAGCGGCCTTGTGCCGCGAAAGGGCTGCACAGCAGCCCCTGCTTTATCAGACAGCCGAATTACTTCTGCTTCACACCTTCGACACTGATATCCAGGTCCAGTGTCTGGGAAGTCGGGCCTGGGCCCTTGATGCCGAAGTCGTTCAGGTTCAGCGTGGTGGTGGCGTTGAAGCCTGCACGCTCACCGCCCCATGGGTCCTTGCCTTCACCGTTGAAGGTAGCCTTGAAGGTGACCGGCTTGGTCACGCCGTGCATGGTCAGGTCGCCGGTCACGTCGGCAGTCTTGTCACCGGTCTTCTTCACGCTGGTGGAGACGAACTTGGCTTCCGGATACTTCTTCACGTCCAGGAAGTCGGCGCTGGCGATGTGCTTGTCACGCTCGGCGTGGTTCGACCACAGGCTCGCAGTCTTCAGCTCGACGTTGATCTTGCTGTCTTCCGGCTTGGCGCTGTCCCAAGTGAAGTTACCGTCGAAGTCCTTGAAGGTGCCGTGGATGAAGCTGTAGCCCAGGTGGCTGATCTTCCAGTCGACGAACGCGTGCTGGCCTTCCTTGTCGATCTTGTACTCGGCGGCCATGGCCTGGCCGGCGGAGAGCAGTGCGGTACCGAGCGCCAGAGCGGCAAAAGTCTTTTTGAACATCCTTACTTCCTTCCTATGCAATTGAGTAGAGAGTCAAGCTTTGCGGCCCAGCATGCGGGACAGGGTCGCGTCACGGTCGATGAAGTGGTGTTTCAGTGCTGCCAAGGCATGCAGGACGGCGAAAATCACCAGCCCCCAGGCCAGGTAGAGGTGGATGACCCCGGCAACGTCCGCCTGGTCAGGCAGGTCGCTGACCAGCGCCGGGACCTCGAACAAACCGAATACCGGAATGCCCACACCGTCAGCTGTGGAAATCAGGTAGCCGGCGATCATCACGCTGAACAGGCCCAGGTAAAGCAGCGCATGGCCCAACTTGGCGGCCTGGCGGGTGAATGCCCCATGGCTGGCCGGCGCTGGCGGTGGCGGGCTGACGAAGCGCCAGATCACGCGCAACAGCATCACCCCGAGCAGCACCAGGCCGATGCTTTTATGCAGGTCGGGCGCGGACTTTCGCCACGGGCTGTAGTAGTCGAGGCCGACCATCCACAGGCCCAGGCCGAACAGCCCGAAGACTGCCAAGGCCACGCCCCAGTGCATGACGATGCTGACCAGGCCATAACGAGAGGATGAATTGCGCAGTTGCATGTTGATGTGTTTCCCCGTGAAAGCTGGTGCACAGACTAACGCGTAACGTATCGAATGAAAGCGGAAAAACTTGCTTCGGATGATCGAAAAATTAGATATGTATTGTGAAACCTTCTCATTAAGGAAACATTAACGATAGTCGCTCAAGGATCGGTTGCCAGTGCGGGCCCTATCGCGGGGCAAGCCCGCTCCCGCAGGAGCTTATCGTTGGGAAGACTGCCTGTGGGAGCGGGCTCGCCCCGCGATAGGGCCCGCACTGACAACGGGTGTGCTTCAGCCTGCCTTGACCTTGGACTCCACCGCGGCCTCAGGCTCGGCCTTGGCGCCATCCACCTTGTCGCCACCCCCGAATATCCGCGAGAAGAAGCCCGGCTTGTCTTCCTTGGCCTGTTCCTTCTTCACAGGTTCGGCCTTGGTCGACGAACCCCCGAACAGGTTGGAGAAGAACCCGCCCTTGTCCTTCGCCCCGGCAGTGCTGGTGACAGTGGCAGCCGCCGCGACCTTCGCCGGCTCGAACGACTTGCCGTCGGCCAGGTCCTGCACCTGGCTCGCTGCGCGCTGGCCACTGCGCAATGCACCTTCCAGGGTGCCTGGGTACAGTGCATCGGTGTGCTCGCCAGCGAAGGCAATGCGTTGCACGGGACGCTCCCACAGGCGCCAGTACTTGCTGATCTGGCCCGGACCATAGGCCAGGTAGGCGCCGCCGGTCCCGACATCGGTGCTGTAGCGCCGCACCTCGTAGCCGGTGAAGGCACCACGAGCCTGCGGGTAGAAGGCATGCATGCGGATCAATACCTGGTCGACCATCTGCTTGTCACCGAAGGCCTGCAGCAGACGGGCGTTGTCGCCGGAGAGGTTGATCACCACATTGGCGCCGCCCTTGAGCGCCGGCTCGATCCACAGCATGCCCAGGCCTGCGTTGCTGAAGATTTCACCCGACATGCGCGCGCGGCTTTCCCACACCGGTTTCTTGAACTTGAGCATCAGCTGGTCGCGCCAGCCGTAGTTGGTGCCCTTGAGCGCGGCCAGGTGCTTGCTGTCCAGGCCAGGGGTCATCTGGATCTTCGCCAACGCTCGCAGCGGCACGGCCATGACCAGGTAATCGGCCTGGTAGCCGACGCTGCCGACCTTGACCGTCACGCCGGTCTTGTCCTGGATGATCGCGGTCACCGGCGAACGGGTCTTGATGGTCTTGAGCTGCTTGACAAAGGCCTGTGCCAGCACTGGGCTGCCCCCTGGCAGACGCGCAGCACGCAGGTCGCGGTCGCTGACGCCACGGTAGACACGGGTCTGTTGGGCGAAATAGAGCAAAGACAGGCGCGACGGCTCGTCGTAACGGGTCCGGATCTGCTGGTTGACCAGTTGCCGAGCGGTGGCCGGCAGCTGCAGCTTGTCGAGCCAGGTGGAAACGTTCATCTGGTCGAGGGCGAACAGGGTGCTGGTGGCCGCCGGGTTCAACGGATCGTCGATCGAGCGGGCCAGGTCGTCGAGGGTCTTCTCGTAGCGCTTGAGCGCGTCGGCGGTGGCCGGTTGCTTGGAGGTCAGGTCGCTGGCGCTGTAGTACTCGCCGTCGATCAGGTAGCCAGGGGTGCGCACGAATTCCGGGGCAGGCAGCGTTTCAAGCTTGAAGCGGTCCAGGTACTGGTTGAGCACCGGCTGGCTCTTGCCATTGCCGATCCATTCGCTGGTGGCCAGGCCCGAGCGCCCACCCATGCCTGTCTTGGCCTCCAGCACGGTGACCTGCCAGCCCTTGTTCTGCAGCTCATAGGCCGCGGTCAGCCCCGCCAGCCCGCCGCCCACGACGATCGCCGTGGGGCTTTTGTCCTTGGCCAACGCGCCGGCGCTGGACACACCAATCAATACCAACGCACACAGGCGCACCCAAGCAGCAGCCATTTTGGCGAACTCCGGAAATAGAGGTGACAAAAAGAGGGGAAGAACGCCCCAGGAGGTGATGCGTTAAGAATACGTCAGGTATCCAGACCCTGCCAGCGTAGTGACATCAAGTGCCTGCCAGCACAGGAAATTTAATTTTCGACGCAGCCGCACGCTGCGCGTCGGTTGTCCTGCGCGGCCCCATTGCTTAGGCTTGTCGGCCAAAGCACGCCCCGCCAGGAGATCTGCCCATGGGCCTCAACCAACAGTGGATGCAACGCGACCTGAAAGTCCTGTGGCACCCCTGCACCCAGATGAAAGACCACGAGCAACTGCCGCTGATTCCGATCCGCCGTGGTGAAGGCGTGTGGCTGGAAGACTTCGAAGGCAAGCGTTACCTGGATGCCGTCAGTTCCTGGTGGGTCAATGTGTTCGGCCACGCCAACCCGCGCATCAACCAGCGCATCAAGGACCAGGTCGACCAGCTCGAGCACGTGATCCTGGCCGGCTTCAGCCACCAGCCGGTCATCGAGCTGTCCGAGCGCCTTGTCGCCATGACGCCGGCTGGCCTGGACCGGGTGTTCTACGCCGACAACGGCTCGTCCTGCATCGAAGTGGCGCTGAAGATGAGCTACCACTATTGGCAGAACAAGGGCCAGGTGGACAAGAAGCGCTTCGTCACCCTGACCAACAGCTACCATGGCGAGACCATCGCCGCCATGTCGGTGGGTGACGTGCCGCTGTTCACCGAAACCTACAAGGCGCTGCTGCTCGACACCATCAAAGTGCCAAGCCCGGACTGCTACCTGCGCCCGGATGGTATGAGCTGGGAAGCGCATTCGCGCAACATGTTCGCGCTGATGGAACAGACCCTGGCCGAGCACCACGCCAGCATCGCTGCGGTGATCGTCGAGCCGCTGATCCAGGGTGCCGGCGGCATGCGCATGTACCACCCGGTATACCTCAAGCTGCTGCGCGAGGCCTGTGACCGCTATGGCGTGCACCTGATCCACGACGAGATCGCGGTGGGCTTCGGCCGTACCGGCACGATGTTCGCCTGCGAACAGGCCGGTATCCGCCCCGACTTCCTGTGCCTGTCCAAGGCCCTGACCGGCGGCTACCTCCCGCTGGCCGCCTGCCTGACCACCGACGATGTTTACCAGGCCTTCTACGACGACTACCCGACCCTGCGCGCCTTCCTCCATTCGCACAGCTATACCGGCAACCCGCTGGCCTGTGCCGCGGCGCTGGCGACCCTGGACATCTTCGAGCAGGACAACGTGATCGAGGCCAACAAGGCGCTGTCGGCGCGCATGGCCAGTGCCACCGCGCACCTGGCCGAACATGCCCATGTCGCCGAGATCCGCCAGACCGGCATGGCCCTGGCCATCGAAATGGTCCAGGACAAGGCCGGCAAGGTCGCCTACCCCTGGCAGGAGCGCCGCGGCCTGAAGGTCTTCGAGCATGCGCTGACCCGCGGCGCGCTGCTTCGGCCGCTGGGCAGCGTGGTGTATTTCCTGCCGCCGTACGTGATCACTCCGGAACAGATCGACTTCCTGGCCGAAGTGGCCAGCGAGGGCATCGACATCGCCACCCGCGACAGCATCAGCGTGGCGGTGCCGGCGAACTTCCACCCCGACTTCCGCGATCCAGGCTAACCTGCGAACCGATCCCTGTAGGAGCGGCCTTGTGCCGCGAAAGGGCCGCCAAGCGGCCCCGGCAATCGATGCCGCGAAGCTGAAACCCTGGGGCCGCTACGCGCCCCCTTCGCGGCACAAGGCCGCTCCTACACAGTATGCGCAGCCCCCTTTTTGACGAGCACCCCATGAGACTGTCCCGCTTCTTCATCGACGCCCCCCTGAGCCTCGGCGAGCACGAGCTGCCCGAAGCCCAGGCCCACTACATCGGCCGCGTGCTGCGCATGGCCCCCAGCGACGCCGTGCAATTGTTCGACGGCAGCGGCCAGGAATTTCGCGGCCAATTGCTGGAGGTCGGCAAGAAAACCGTGCGCGTGGCGCTCGACGAGGCCCTGCCCGGCCAGGCCGAATCGCCGTTGCAGGTGCACCTTGGCCAGGGCCTCTCCCGAGGCGAACGGATGGACTGGGCGATTCAGAAGGCCACCGAGCTGGGCGTCAGCGCCATCACGCCGATCGTCAGCGAGCGCTGCGAGGTGCGCCTGAAGGACGAACGCGCCGACAAGCGCCTGGCCCATTGGCGCCAGGTGGCGATCAGCGCCTGCGAGCAATGCGGCCGCTCGACCGTGCCGGTGATCCACCCGCCGCTGACGCTTGCCGACTGGCTCAAGCAAACCGATGCCGACCTCAAGCTGGTGCTGCACCCGATTGCAGAGCCACTGACCCGCCACGAACGCCCGGCGCGCCTGGCGTTCCTGATCGGCCCCGAGGGCGGGCTGAGCGACGCCGAAGTGGACCAGGCCAAGGCTGCCGGCTTCCACGCAGCACGCCTCGGCCCGCGCGTGCTGCGCACCGAGACCGCGCCAGTGGTCGCGCTGTCGGTCGCCCAGCAGCTGTGGGGCGATTTCTAGCGTACGTAGAAGAACACCGCGACGAAGTGCATCAGGCTGCCGGCGATGACGAACAGGTGCCAGATGCCATGCCAATGGCGGAAGCGGCTGTCGAAGGCGAAGAACAGGATGCCGATGGTGTAGAACGCCCCGCCCGCCGCCAGCCAGGCGAACCCGGCACCGCCGAGGCTGTGCAGCAGGGGCTTGACCGCCACCAGGACGATCCAGCCCATCACCGCATAGATGATGATCGACAGGATCCGCGCTTCCGAGCGCGGCTTGATCTCTTGCAGCATGCCGATCACCGCCAGCCCCCAGACCACGCCGAACAGGCTCCAGCCCCAAGGGCCACGCAGGCTGACCAGGCAGAACGGGGTATAGCTGCCGGCGATCAGCAGGTAGATCGACAAGTGATCGAGCTTGCGCATGATCACCTTCGCCCGGCCGCGGGTGCTGTGGTAGAGGGTGGAGATGCTGTAGAGCAGCAGCAGCGTGCTGCCGTAGATGGAGAAGCTGACGATCTTCCAGGGGTCGCCCTGCAACCCGGCCACGACGATCAGCCAGATGGCGCCAATACAGGCCAGCACGGCACCGACCAGGTGCGTCCAGGCATTGAAACGTTCACCGTAATACATGCAGACACAGACCTCCTCGAACGCGCCAGGTTCCGGATCACCGCGCCCCTCATCGCGGGGCAAGCCCGCTCCCACAGATCCATCACATCACCCTACCCCAGGCCCGCGCTGTCGCGCACAGAACAAGCGGCCAGTGCTGATCCTCTGTGGGAGCGGGCTTGTCCCGCGATTGGGCCCGCAAGACCGACATCCTACCCGACCACAGGTTGCAGATCGGCGTCACGCACCATGCGCTCCAACGCGGCCAGGTCGGGCACCCGGGCCACCTGCTCGCCTACCTGCACTGCCGCCAGTTCCAGATTGGCCAGCGGCACATCCACATAATTGAGCTGGCTATCGAGCTTGCACGAGCGGGGAATGTCCTGCAGCAGCAGCGCCAGGTAGCGCAGGCCGGTATCGCCCAAGGCGTTGAGCACCACGACACGGGCCCGCTCGCCGCAGACGGTTTCGCTACCACAGGCCGCCTCGAAGCCGATCAGCGGCAGCCGCTGCTGGCGCCAGTCGATCCAGCCCAGATGCCAGGCCGGGTCGTGGGGCTGGCAAGCGAACGCACGCTGGCCGATCAGCTCGGCCACGGCGACATTGGGCAGCACCAGGGTCCGGTCGCTCATGGGCAGCAGCAGGCCGGTCAGGCTGCTGCGCTGGCCGGCGATATGTTCAAGCATGGGTCTGGCTCCAGTGGGCGATGCTCGCGAGCAATACCGACTCCTGATACGGCTTGCCCAGGTAGTCGTTGACGCCGATGGCCATCGCCCGGTCGCGGTGCTTCTGGCCTGTGCGCGAGGTGATCATGATGATCGGCAGGTCCTTGAGCCGGGCGTCGCGCCGGATACGGGTGGCCACTTCGAAGCCATCCATGCGCGGCATCTCGATATCCAGCAACAGCACGTCGGGGCGGTGCTCCTCGAGCAGGGTCATGGCATCCACCCCGTCCTTGGCCGTGAGCACGCTCATGCCGTGGCGCTCCAGCAGACGGCTGGTGACCTTGCGCACGGTCACCGAGTCGTCCACCACCATCACCAGCAGGCGCCGACGCGGCGCCGGCCCGAGCAACGGATGCTGGGCGCCATAGCCGCCCGGCAAGCGCGCCAGGCGTCGTTGCTGGCCACGCAACTGGCCGAGCAGGTCGAGAATCAGCACGACCCGGCCATCGCCCAACAAGGTCGCGCCGGACAACCCCGGCACCGCCGCGAACTGCGGCCCCAGGCTCTTGACCACGATCTCGCGGCTGGGCGACAGGCTGTCCACCTGAATGGCGAAGGACTGCTCCTGGGAATGCACCAGCAATACCGGCAGCGGCACGCTCTGGCCCAGCAAGCTGGGGCGTGGCCCGCCGCCTTGCAGCACCTCGCCCAGATAACGCAGGTGGTATTCGTGCCCGGCGTAGACGTAGCGCGGCGCGCTCAACTGGTAGCAGGCCTCGAGCTCCGCGGGCGGCACACGGACGATCCCTTCGATGGTATTGAGCGGGATCGCATATTGCTCGTCGTCCAGGTGCACCATCAGCGCCCGGTTCATGGACACGGTGAACGGCAGGCGAATCAGGAAGCGCGCGCCCTTGCCCGGGCTCGACTCGATGCTCATGGAGCCGCCCAGTTGCTTGACCTCTTCATGGACCACGTCCATGCCAAGGCCGCGGCCGGAAATCTGGGTGATTTTCTGCGCGGTGGAAAAACCGGGGCGCAGGATGAACTGCAAGATCTCGTGGTCGCTCAGATAAGCCTGCGGGTCCAACAGGCCACGCTTGATCGCCTTGGCGCGCACGGCCTGCAAAGGCACGCCGGCACCGTCGTCGCTCATCTCGATGACGATGTCAGCCCCCTCATGGAGCAGGTTCAGGTGGATGGTGCCCTGCTCCGGCTTGCCGGCCGCAAGCCGCGCCTCTCGGGTTTCCAGGCCATGATCGACCGCGTTGCGCAGCATGTGCTCGAGCGGCGCCACCATGCGTTCGAGCACGCTGCGGTCCAGCTCGCCCTCGGCATTGCCGACCACCAACTCCACTTGCTTGCCCAGCTCGCTGGCCACCTGCCGCACCACCCGTTGCAGGCGTGGTACCAGACGCTCGAAAGGCACCATCAAGGTGGCCGTCAGGCCTTCCTGCAACTGGCTGTTCACCCGCGCCTGCTGTTGCAGCAGGCTGTAGGCTTCCTGGGCACGCTGGGCCAGGGTTTCCTTGAGGTCAAGCAGGTCGGAGGCCGACTCGAACAGCGCCCGCGACAACTGCTGCAACTGGGAATGGCGGTCCATCTCCAGCGGGTCGAAGTCGTCATAGGCGTCGCCTTCGGCCTGGTAGCGGCTGGACATTCGCCCCTGGGTCTCGATATCCAGACGCAGCAGCTGATCGCGCATGCGCTCCAGGGTGGTTTCCATTTCGTTGAGGGCGAACTGGGCATCGTTGACCTGCTGCTCGATGCGCCCGCGGATGATCGAATGCTCGCTGGCCAGGTTGCCCAGGTCGTCGAGCAGCTCGGCGTCCACCTTGACCATATCGCCTGCGGCCCGCTCCGGCGTGGCTGCGGGCACTTCGGCGGCCGGCACCTCGACCTGCGCCTGGCCGGCGGCGCTGTCGGTCAGCGCGGCGCTGCTGAAGTTGCGGATATAGTCGATCAGTGCCGTGGCCGCGTGCAGCGGTTGGCCAAGGCGCACCGCATCGAGCATGTGGGCGAGGCGGTCATGGCAGTTCTGCAGCAGGGCGAACAGCGCCGGGCTCGGCGGTAGGCGCCCGGCGGCAAGCAGTTCGTAGAGGAATTCCAGCTCGTGGGCCAGGTCGCCGATCGCCGCGACTTCGACCATCCGCGCCCCCCCCTTGAGGGTATGCAGGTCGCGCAGCAGGTTCTCGACCTCGACACTGTTGCGTGGGTCGGCCTGCCAGCGGGCCAAGGCGGCGGCGGCGCTTTCGACGATATCCGAACTCTCTTCCAGGAAGACTTCGCGCAATTCGCTGTCGCCCGGGTGCTGGGCTTCGCCCACCCCAGGCTCGGCAACTGGCGCGGTCGGGAGGGACAAAGGCGTCACCGTGTCGAGGCCGACCTTGCCCGTCGCATCTGGCGCCAGTGCATCGTCCAACAGGCCGCGCAGCGCCGCCACGCACTCCAAGCGTGCCTCGACCTGCTGCCCGGCGGCGATTTCATCGAACATGTCGAGCAAGGCCTCGTGGGCTTGCTGGGCCAGGCCGAAGAAACGCCCGTTGGCGGCCAGGCTGCCCTCCTCCACGGCGCCATACAGGTCCAGCAGCGCCTCGCAGACTTCATCCACCTGCCACAGCTCGGCCAGGTGAGCCGCCTGCCCGAGCGCCGTCAGTTCATCGAGCAGGGCCTCCAGTTCCTGGCGCTCGCGCGGGTGTTCCTGCCAGCGCGACAACAGCGACTCGGCATCGAGCAGGATGTCCATGCCCTGCGCCAGGAAGGCGGCGATACGCTGCGGGTCGCGGCCGGATCGCTGGGCCGAGTGCGGGTTCTGTTCAAGGAATGCCAGGCGCGCATCCACGGCTTGGCCGACCTGCTCGATCAACGCCGCGGCGTCCGGGATGGGTGCCAGGGGCGTGCTGTCGAGCTGGGCGAGGCCCAGGTGGAACAAGGCCCGGGCGGCCTCCAGCCATTCCAGCTCGGCGACCTGCAACGTCAGCCCGTGCCCCTTGTATTCCCGGACCAGGCGGTCGAAGGCCGTGGCCAGTTCGGCGATCGGCATCACGCCCGCCATGGCGGCGCTGCCCTTGAGGGTATGCAGGGCACGCTGCAGGCTGTCGCTGACGGCCGTGCCCTCGCCATCAGCGCCGCGCAGGAAGGTTTCCAGGTGGCCCAGGTGGCCCTGGGCCTCGTTGCGAAAGATCTCCAGCAACTGCGGGTCCAGCCCGTGGCCCGCTGGCACCGGTACATCGTGGATGGCCAACTGGTGCAGATGGCTGGACAAGGCTTCGGCCTCGGCCAGCGGCGTCGGGTGGCCCACCGCGAAATCGGCGAGCAGGTCCGGCAACCGTACCAATACCTGCTGCAAGGCCACCACGCCTTCGTCGGCAAGGGTGATACGCCCTTCCAATACCCGGTTGAGCAAGTGCTCGGCGCCCCAGGCCAGTTCCGCCAGGGCTTCGGCATGCACCATTCGCCCGCTGCCCTTGAGGGTGTGCAGCGCCCGGCGCACCTCCACCAGCGCATCGCGCAAGGTGTTGTCGGCGCGCCAGCGCAACCAGTGGCGTTCGATCTCCGGCAGCAGCTCGCCAGCTTCCTCGAGAAAAACATCGCGCAGCTCGTCATCGACTGCCTCGGGCTCGGAACTGGCCTGGGGCTGCTGGCAGACCACGCCGATGGCACTCAGGCTGGCACGGGCCATGTCGATGAATGGCTGGGCGTCGGCCAAGGGGTCGGCCGCGCGCCATTGCAGATACATTTCGCCGGCGCTCAGGGCTTCGGCCAGGTACGCGAGCTCTTCGGCAGGCGGTTCCTGATCCAGGTGCGCGAGCCAGCCCTGCACGTAACCGGCGCAGCCGCCGAATACACCGGCCACCTCCGGCAGCATGAGCATCGACAAGGCGCCGCGCACCTGATGCAGCAGGCCAGGCAGCGGTTGCAGGCGCTCGCGTGGCCAGCCGGACTCCAGGCAATCGCCGATCAGGTCTTTGGCCTGCTGCAACACCGCCAACGACTCGTTCAGCACCAGCTGGCGGATCTCGATCACGTCGGCGCCCGGCAGGCTACCCTGGCCGCTCTCATCCAATGGCCCGACCATGCCGTTGAGGGTGGCCTCCACGTACAGCAAAGCGCCGGCGATATCCATCAGCACCGCGTCGTCCACGGCTCGCTCGCCCAGGACCAGGGCCTGCAAGGCCAGCACCTGATCGATGATCACCCGGCGCGGTTGCTGGAAGGCCAGTACCGCCAAGGTATCGGCGACCTGGCGCAGCGGCGCCAGCAAGGCCTCCAGCTGCTCACGCTGCTGGCGGTCGCCCCGCACGAACAGGTCCAGTCGCTCTTTGATCCGCACCAGGTCGTCGCACAGCGCCATCACCACCGAGCGCAAGGCGTCGCGGCCTTGCCCGGCCTGCAACTGTTCGCGCCAATTGCCCAGCGACAGGTCCAGGTCAGCCAGGTCGGCGGCACCCGCCAGGCGCTGCGCCGCCCCCCCGACCAGGCTGCCCTGGGGCAACGGCTCGACGCCCCGGCAGCCGCGCAGCTGGTTCAGCAGCGGCACCACCACCAAAGGCAAGTCATGACGTGCCCCACGTAGTCGCTCCAGGTACGGTGGCAATTGCTCGAGCCCCCGGAACAGCGCGCCGAGGCAATCGCCTCGGGGGCTGACCTGGCCATCGGCCATGGCCCGGCCAAGCAGTTCCAGCTCCTCGGCCAGATGCGTCGCCCCGCGCAGCTCGAGCATGCGCAGGCAACCGTGCACCTGGTGCAAGTTGTCGATGAAGAAGGCCAGCATCGCTGGGTCTTCCGGCTCACTGGCGAACCGCTCCAGGGCCTGGCGGGCCTGGCCCAGGCAGTCGAGAATGGGCGCCTTGGCCCAAGCCAGGGCGACGGTATCGTGGCGCTCGGGGCTTAGGGTCGTGGACACCATGGCTCGCTCCTCAACGTGGCTCGCCGGGGGCCGGCAGGGTGAAGCCGGAGACCGAGCGGCGCATCTCGCTGGCCATTCGCGCCAGGTGGCGAATGCTGTCGGCGGTGGCGCCGGAGCCGGCGGAGGTCTGCGCGGTAATCTGCTGGATCACCGCCATGGTGTGTGAAATCTGACCGGCCGAGGAGGTCTGCAACTGGGCGGCATCGGAGATGCTGTGGATAAGGTCGGCCAACGTCTGCGAGACGCCCTCGATCTCGGCCAGGGCGACCCCGGCGTCCTGGGCCAGGCGCGCACCACGCACCACTTCGGCGGTGGTCTGCTCCATGGAGATCACCGCCTCGTTGGTATCGGCCTGGATAGTGCGCACCAGCGCCTCGATCTGTCGGGTGGCCGACGACGACCGCTCGGCCAGGCGCTGCACTTCGTCGGCGACCACGGCGAAACCACGCCCGGCCTCACCGGCGAGGGAAGCCTGGATCGCCGCATTGAGGGCGAGGATGTTGGTCTGGTCGGCGATGTCGTCGATCAGGCTGACGATGTCGCCGATTTCCTGGGAAGACTCGCCCAGGCGCTTGATCCGTTTGGCGGTGTCCTGAATCTGCTCGCGAATGTTGTCCATGCCGTGGATGGTGTTGTGCACCACCTCGTTGCCTTTGTTGGCGATGGCCACCGAGCGCTCGGCCACCTTCGCCGACTCGTAGGCATGGGCCGACACCCGGTCGATCGACTCGACCATGTCGCCCACCGCCAGGGACGCCTCGCTGATCTGCTCGGCCTGATGCTCGGAGGCCTTGGCCAGCTGGCGTGCGGTGTTCTGGGTGTCCTGCACGGCCGCGGCGACCTGCTCGGCGCTGTGGTTGATGGTGGCTACCAGGTCGCGCAACTGGTCGACCGAATAGTTGATCGAGTCGGCGATGGCGCCGGTGAAGTCCTCGGTGACCGAAACGGTGACGGTCAGGTCGCCGTCGGCCAGCTCCTCGATCTCGTCGAGCAAGCGCATGATCGCCTGCTGGTTGCGTTCGTTCTTTTCGGCGGTCTCGCGCAGCTGGCGGTGGGTCGCGCGCACCATCACCAGGCCGATGAGGATGATCGAGGCCAGGGCCACCAGGCCCAGCAGGTAGCCACCGATGGTGGCCAGGGTACGCCCGCTGGCCAGGTTCTCGAAGCCGTTGGCCAGGTGCGAGGCTTCATCGAGCAAGGTCTGCGACAGGCTGAAGATGTTGCCGGCCGCCTCGCGCACGCGCAGCAGCTCCGGCGAGGTCTCGAGGATTTCATCCACGGAGCCTGCAACGAACTGGAACAGCTCGGCGATTTCGGCCAGGCGCGCGCGGGCATCGGCGTCCTCGACCTTGGTCACGTGGATCGCCGGGTTGCCGCCGAGCATGCCCTCGAGCACCTGGCCGAAACGGCTGGCATCGCGCCCGAAGGCGTCCGCCGCCTGGGCCGAGGTGTCGTCGCCCGCCAGCACCGTGTTGACCGAGCCGAGAATGCGCTCAGCCAGCAGCAGTTGGCGCTGGGCCACGGCCACCTGACTGGCCGGAGCCCCGCTCTGCAGCAGGATTTCCACGACCTTTTCATACTCGACCTGCAACTGCGGCACGGTCTCGGCCAGGGTCGCGGCTACCTGGTGCAGCGACAGCACGGTTTGCTCGCTGGCGAGAATGGAGTCGGTGTTCTTGCGCAGGTTTTCCCAGTCCTGGCGCACGGCATCCATTTCGTCGCGCACGGCCATTGGTGCCGGCGGCAGCCCAGTGGCCTTGTCGCCCTCGCGCAGGTAGCGCCAGCGCCGCTCGAAATCGTTGCGCGCATCGGACAGCAGCTTGAAGGCCAACGCCTTGCCGGCCGCCGCCTCGGTGGCGTTCTTGGCGATGCGCTGGGAGAGCACGCGCAACTCGCCAGCATGGCCGATGTACTGCTTGTCGTAGTTGGCCTGGGTGTTGAGGTAGGCGAAGTTGGCGAACAGCAGGATGATCGACAGGATCAGCAGCAGGAACAGCACGGTGATCTGCGCGATGCTGCGCCGGCGCGGGCTCACGACAGCCGGGGCAACGGGTGTGGCGGGTTTGTTCACGGTCGATGGATCCTCTACAACGCCACGTCGAGAAAGGCCGGTGCCTGGGCCAGGGCGAACGGGCTGAAGATCGCCCAGTTGCGTTCACGGGGAAAATGGCCCTGGACGAAGGGTGCGGCGGCGCGCAGCAGCGGCTGCGGCGGCGACAACTCCAGGCTGCTCAGGGCGAAGTGCTGCAAGCCCAGGACTTCGTCCACCAACAGGCCTGCAAACAGTGCTTCATGGTCCAGCACCAACACCCGCCGCTGCTTGCCCGACAACGCCGGGCCAAGGCCGAAGAACGCGCTCAGGTCCATGACCGGCAACAACCGGCCACGCAGGTTGGCCACTCCGCAGACCCAGGGCTGAACACCGGGCACCCGGCTGCTGCGCGGCTCGTGCAGCACTTCGGCGACTTCGCCCATCGGCGCCACGAACCACTGCCGAGCGACGCGGAAACCGATACCGCTCCATTGTTGCTGGCGGGTGTCCTGCAGCGGCTGGTCGGCCACCAGCAGGCGACAGCGCCGGTCGATGTCCAGCAGCAGTTCGAAGGCGGTCAGCGACGCGCCCTGCGGGCGGGTGGTCAAGCCCCGATCACCTCTTTGAGCTTGGCGATCAGCGCCGCTTCTTCCACGGGCTTGGTCAGGAAGTCCCGCGCGCCCTGGCGTGTAGCCCAGACCCGATCGGTTTCCTGGTCCTTGGTGGTCACCACGATCACTGGGATGGCGCTGGTTTCCGGGTCCTTGCTCAACTGCCGGGTGGCCTGGAAACCGTTCATGCCGGGCATGACGATGTCCATCAGCACCGCGTCGGGCTTTTCCTGGCGGGCCAGGGCCACGCCATCGGCACCATTGCCGGCCTTGAGCACCTGGTGGCCATGCTTCTCCAGCCAGGCGGTCAGCTTGTACATCTCTGTCGGCGAATCGTCGACGATCAAAACTCGGGCCATGCTGTTTCCCCATGAAGGAAAGATGACACCGCCATGGCGGGCGGGGTCAGGGTGCGTGTTGTGCCTGCGCGGCGAACCCGGGCACGTGGGCCCTGATCGCATCGAGCAGTTCTTCCTTGCTGAACGGTTTGGTCAGGAACTGGTCGGAGCCGACCACCCGGCCACGGGCCTTGTCGAACAGGCCGTCGCGCGAGGACAGCAGGATGACCGGAGTGTCCTTGAAGGCGCTGTTCTGCTTGATCACGGCGCAGGTCTGGTAACCGTCCAGGCGCGGCATCAGCACATCGACGAAGATGATCCGGGGCTTGTGGTCGACGATCTTGGCCAGGGCATCGAAGCCGTCGCTGGCGGTGATCACCTCGCAGCCTGCTTCGCCGAGCAACATCTGGGCGGTGCGGCGGATCGTGCGGGAATCGTCGATCACCATCACCTTCAGGGGTTGTTCCATAAGTTGGGCTACCATCGCGGCTCTGGCTGACATCCGGGGGGCCGCTTCGCGCCCCATCGCGGGGCAAGCCCGCTCCTACACGGCCCTGCAACAGCAGAGCCCCGAGCCCGGCACAGACCCTGTGGGAGCGGGCTTGACCCGCGATGGACTGCGCAGCAGCCCCAAGCGACATCATGCTTGGCTCCTGTGAGCGGCATCAAGCACTATGCCTGGCATTTTTAGCACAGTCCGCAGGGGCATTCCATCCGCCGCCCCCTTGACCATCGGCGTTCCCGGCGCCACCCTGAGCCACTTTTCATCGAACCATCGCGGCTGTCGCCGCCAATGAGGAATTACCCATGAGCGTTCGCCTCGGGATTGTCATGGACCCCATCGCGTCCATCTCCTACAAGAAGGACAGCTCGCTGGCCATGCTGCTGGCCGCCCAGGCCCGTGGCTGGACCCTGTTCTACATGGAACAGCGCGACCTCTACCTGGGCGCAGGCCAGGCCCGCGCGCAGATGCGCCCGTTGAAGGTGTTCGCCGACCCGTCCCGCTGGTTCGAGCTGGGCGAAGAGCAGGACTGCGCCCTGGCCGACCTGGACGTGATCCTGATGCGCAAGGATCCGCCCTTCGACATGGAGTTCGTCTACAGCACCTACCTGCTGGAGCAGGCCGAGCGCGAGGGCGTGCTGGTGGTCAACCGCCCGCAGAGCCTGCGCGACTGCAACGAGAAGCTGTTCGCCACCCAGTTCCCACAGTGCATGGCGCCGACCCTGGTCAGCCGCCGCGTGGACATCCTGCGCGAATTCGCCAACAGCCGCGGCGACGTGATCCTCAAGCCGCTGGACGGCATGGGCGGCGCCTCGGTGTTCCGCCACCGCAAGGACGACCCGAACCTGTCGGTGATCCTCGAGACCCTGACCCAGCACGGCACCCAGCAGATCATGGCGCAGGAATACCTGCCGCAAATCGTCGATGGCGACAAGCGCATCCTGATGATCGACGGCGAGCCGGTCGACTACTGCCTGGCACGCATTCCGGCCAGCGGCGAGACCCGTGGCAACCTGGCCGCCGGTGGTCGTGGCGAGGCTCGCCCGTTGACCGAGCGTGACCGCTGGATCGCCGCCCAGGTCGGCCCGACCCTGCGTGAAAAGGGTCTGCTGTTCGTCGGCCTGGACGTGATCGGCGACTTCCTCACCGAGATCAATGTCACCAGCCCCACCTGCATCCGGGAGATCGACGCGGCCTACAACACCGATATCGGCGGGCAACTGATGGATGCCATTGATCGCCAGCTCAAGGCGCGCTGACCGCCGACGCGGAGCAATCTCGCGCAGTGGGGTATGATGCCAGTCCTTTTCGACTGAGCTGCACCCCGCTTTGCGGTTGCTGGATACCTGATGACGCTGCCTGCCGACATCCCTGCCGACCTGCTGCCCCCCCGCGTCCGCCCTGCGGACCGGCTCGGCTTCACCCTGTTCCTGGCTGCCCTGGTGCACCTGGCGCTGATCCTGGGCGTGAGCTTCACCATCGCCAAGCCCAGCGAAATCCGTCGCACCATGGAAATCACCCTGGCAACCTTCAAGAGCGAAAAACCGCCCGAAAAGGCCGATTTCCAGGCCCAGGACAACCAGCAGGGCAGCGGCACCCTGGAGAAGAAGGCGGTGCCCAAGACCACTGAGGTCGCGCCGTTCCAAGACAGCAAGATCAACAAGGTCACCCCGCCTCCCGCCGCCAAGCGGGAAACACCGCCCGCGCCGCAGAAGTCCGCCGTGGCCACCCGGGCGCCCAAGCCGCAGAAAATCGAGCCCAAGCCCAAGGAAAGCAAACCACAGCCCAAGCCTCAGGCGGTGCCGGACTTCGACAGCTCGCAGCTGTCCAGCCAGATCGCCAGCCTCGAGGCGGAGCTTTCCAACGAACAGCAGCTGTACGCCAAGCGCCCACGCATCCACCGCCTCAACGCCGCCTCGACCATGCGCGACAAGGGTGCCTGGTACAAGGAAGAGTGGCGCAAGAAGGTCGAGCGGGTCGGCAACCTCAACTACCCCGAGCAGGCGCGTCGCCAACAGATCTACGGCAGCCTGCGGATGATGGTGTCGATCAACCGCGATGGCTCCCTGTACGAAGTGCTGGTGCTGGAGTCGTCCGGCCAGCCGGTGCTCGACCAGGCGGCCCAGCGCATCGTCCGCCTGTCGGCGCCCTTCGCGCCGTTCACCGGCGACCTGGCCGAGTTCGACCGGCTGGAGATCATTCGCACCTGGCGCTTCGCCCGGGGTGACCGCCTGTCCAGCAACTGAATATTGATGTCGGGCTTGCCAGATGTGACAGCGCGGATATCGAGCACCGCGCGGGCGGCGCGCGATTCATCAGACACCCCAAAACCACCGCCCTGCACAACGCCCAGCAACACACTGGTACCTTGTCAGCCTCGCCACCTGACGCCACACTATCACCCATGAAAACCCTCAGCCCGAGCTACCTCAAGCACCAGTTCCTCATCGCCATGCCGCACATGGCCGATCCGAACTTTGCCCAGACCCTCACCTACATCGTCGAGCACAACGCCAATGGCGCCATGGGCCTGGTGGTCAATCGGCCTCAGGAGCTGAACCTGGCGGACATCCTGGAGCAGTTGCGCCCAGGCGAGGAGCCGCCGGCCAGCACCTTGCAGGTACCGATCTACCAGGGTGGCCCGGTGCAGACCGATCGCGGCTTCGTATTGCATACCAGCGAGTGCAGCTACCAGGCCACCGTCGAGCTGCAGGGCCTGTCGCTGTCCACCTCCCAGGACGTGCTGTTCGCCATCGCCGATGGCGTAGGGCCGAAACAGAGCCTGATCACCCTGGGCTACGCCGGCTGGGAAGCCGGCCAGCTGGAAGCCGAGCTTGCCGACAACGCCTGGCTCAACTGCCCGTTCGACCCCGAGATCATCTTCGGCCTGGCCAGTGACCAGCGCCTGGAGGCCGCCGCCGCCAGCCTGGGCATCAACCTCAGCCTGTTGACCAGCCAGGCGGGCCACGCCTGATGGCCGAGCTGCGCCTGCTGCTGGGCTTCGACTACGGCAGCAAACAGATCGGCGTGGCCGTCGGCCAGGTGATTACCGGCCAGGCCCGCGAGCTGTGCACGCTCAAGGCCCAGAACGGCGTGCCGGACTGGGCACAGGTGGAAAAACTCATCAAGGAATGGAAACCCGACGCCATCGTCGTCGGCCTGCCGCTGAACATGGACGGCACGCCCAGCGAGATGAGCGAACGCGCCGAAAAGTTCGCCCGCCGCCTGCAGGGTCGCTACAACCTGCCCGTGCACACCCATGACGAACGCCTGACCACCTTCGAAGCCAAGGGCGAACAGATGGCCCGCGGCATGCGCCACGGCAGCTACCGCGACAACCCGGTCGATGCCATCGCCGCCGCCCTGCTGCTGCAAGGCTGGCTGGAGGCCAACACTTAAATCCGCTTTGCCGCCGGCCCACATCCGGCGCCCCCTTCCGAGGAGCACGCAATGAGCCTACCCAACCCCGCCGACCTGATCCGGCAGATGGCCGTCGACCTTCGCGCCCACCTGGCCCGCCGTGCCATCACCGAGCCACGTTTCATCGGCATCCGCACCGGCGGTGTGTGGGTAGCCCAGGCCTTGCAGCAAGAGCTGGGCGACAGCAGCGCGCTGGGCACGCTGGACGTCTCCTTCTACCGTGACGACTTCAGCCAGAACGGCCTGCATCCGCAGGTGCGCCCCTCGGAGCTGCCCTTCGAGGTCGAAGGCCAGCATCTGGTGCTGGTGGACGACGTGCTGATGAGCGGGCGCACCATCCGCGCTGCGCTCAACGAACTGTTCGACTACGGCCGGCCCGCCAGTGTCACCCTGGCCTGCCTGTTGGACCTGGACGCCGGCGAACTGCCGATACGCCCCAACGTGCTCGGCGCCACCTTGTCACTGGCGCCCCATGAGCGGGTAAAATTGACCGGACCCGCACCGCTCGCCCTCGAGCGCCAGGACCTCGCCACCGCTTCCGCCCTTTAAGAGTCCCCCGCGATGACGCCATTCGACGCCAAGCGCCCGCTGCAGCTCAATGATCAGGGCCAGCTGCGCCACTTCCTCTCGCTCGACGGTTTGCCCCGCGAACTGCTGACCGAGATCCTCGACACCGCCGACTCCTTCCTGGAGGTCGGTGCCCGGGCCGTGAAAAAAGTCCCGTTGCTGCGCGGCAAGACCGTGTGCAACGTGTTCTTCGAGAACTCGACCCGCACCCGCACCACCTTCGAACTGGCCGCTCAGCGCCTGTCGGCCGATGTGATCAGCCTGAACGTATCGACCTCCTCGACCAGCAAGGGCGAGACCCTGTTCGACACCCTGCGCAACCTGGAGGCCATGGCCGCCGACATGTTCGTCGTGCGCCACTCCGACTCCGGCGCCGCGCACTTCATCGCCGAGCATGTCTGCCCCGACGTGGCCGTGATCAACGGCGGCGACGGCCGCCATGCGCACCCGACCCAGGGCATGCTCGACATGCTGACCATCCGTCGTCACAAGGGCAGCTTCGAGAACCTTTCGGTGGCCATCGTCGGCGACATCCTGCATTCGCGCGTGGCCCGTTCCGACATGCTGGCGCTGAAAGCGCTGGGCTGTCCGGATATCCGCGTGATCGGCCCGAAGACCTTGATCCCCGTCGGCATCGAGCAGTATGGCGTCAAGGTCTATACCGACCTGGCCCAGGGCCTGAAGGACGTCGACGTGGTCATCATGCTGCGCCTGCAGCGTGAGCGCATGGCCGGCGGCCTGCTGCCCAGCGAAGGCGAGTTCTACCGCCTGTTCGGCCTGACCACCACGCGCCTGGCCGGTGCCAAGCCCGACGCCATCGTCATGCACCCGGGCCCGATCAACCGTGGCGTGGAGATCGAGTCGGCGGTGGCCGACGGCGCCCATTCGGTGATCCTCAACCAGGTCACCTACGGTATCGCCGTGCGCATGGCGGTATTGTCCATGGCCATGAGCGGCCAGGCCGCGCAACGTCAACTCGACCAGGAGAACGCCCTGTGAGCATCAGCATTCTTGGCGCCCGGGTCATCGACCCCAGCAGCGGCCTGGACCAAGTCACCGACCTGCACCTGGACGGCGGTCGTATCGTCGCGATCGGCGCAGCGCCTGCCGGCTTCAACGCCACCCGCACGATCCAGGCCGAGGGTTTGGTAGCAGCCCCAGGCCTGGTCGATCTCGGCGTCTCCCTGCGCGAGCCGGGCTACAGCCGCAAGGGCAACATCGCCAGCGAGACCCGCGCCGCGGTCGCCGGTGGCGTCACCAGCCTGTGCTGCCCGCCGCAAACCAAACCGGTGCTGGACACCTCGGCAGTCGCCGAACTGATCCTCGACCGCGCGCGGGAAGCGGCCAACAGCAAGGTCTACCCGATCGGCGCGCTGACCAAGGGCCTGGAAGGCGAGCAACTGGCCGAACTGGTCGCCCTGCGCGATACCGGCTGCGTGGCCTTCGGCAACGGCCTGAAGGAAATCCCCAACAACCGCACCCTGGCCCGTGCACTGGAATATGCCGCCACGTTCGACCTGACCGTGGTCTTCCACTCCCAGGACCGCGACCTGGCCCAGGGCGGCTTGGCCCATGAAGGCCCGATGGCCAGTTTCCTCGGCTTGCCGGGTATCCCCGAGACCGCCGAGACCGTGGCCCTGGCGCGCAACCTGCTGCTGGTCGAGCAGACGGGCGTGCGGGCGCACTTCAGCCAGATCACCAGCGCCCGTGGCGCGCGGCTGATCGCCCAGGCCCAGCAGCTGGGCCTGCCGGTTACCGCCGATGTGGCGCTGTATCAGCTGATTCTCACCGATGAGACGCTGCGCGACTTCTCCAGCCTCTATCACGTACAGCCTCCACTGCGCACCGCCGCCGACCGCGACGGCCTGCGCGAGGCCGTCAAATCGGGTGTGATCCAGGCGGTCTCCAGCCATCACCAGCCCCACGAGCGCGACGCTAAGCTGGCGCCGTTCGGCGCCACCGAGCCTGGCATCAGCAGCGTCGAGCTGCTGCTGCCGCTGGCCATGACCCTGGTGCAGGACGGCCTGCTCGACCTGCCGACCTTGTTGGCCCGCCTGACCAGCGGCCCGGCCGCGGCCATGCGCCTGCCGGCGGGCGAGCTGAAGGTCGGTGCGGCGGCGGACCTGGTGCTGTTCGACCCACAGGCCTCCACGGTCGCTGGCGAGCAATGGTATTCGCGTGGCGAGAACTGCCCGTTCATTGGCCACTGCCTGCCAGGCGCGGTGCGTTATACCTTGGTCGACGGGCACGTTTGCCACGAGGCCTGAGCGGTGACCTTGTAGGAGCGGCCTTGTGCCGCGAAAGGGCCGCAAAGCGGCCCCGGCAATGCATGCATCATGCAAAGATCCTGGGGCTGCTACGCAGCCCTTTCGCGGCACGAGGCCGCTCCTACACAGGGGGTGCACCCCCTGAAATCCATCGCAACCGTTTATCCCCTACGGTTGAAATCCTTCCCCCCACCCCCATATGAGTCTGCAACAGGCATTTTCGCCCCGCTGCGTGGAGACTCTCCCTTGACTACCATCGTTTCAGTTCGCCGCCACGGCAAAGTCGTCATGGGCGGCGACGGCCAGGTTTCCCTCGGCAACACCGTGATGAAAGGCAATGCGAAGAAAGTCCGCCGCCTGTACCACGGCCAGGTGATCGCCGGCTTCGCCGGTGCCACTGCCGACGCCTTCACCCTGTTCGAGCGCTTCGAAGGGCAGTTGGAAAAACACCAGGGCCACCTGATCCGCGCCGCCGTCGAACTGGCCAAGGAATGGCGTACCGACCGCTCCCTGAGCCGCCTGGAGGCCATGCTCGCCGTGGCCAACAAGGACGCCTCGCTGATCATCACCGGCAATGGTGACGTGGTCGAGCCCGAGGACGGCCTGATCGCCATGGGCTCCGGCGGCGCCTACGCCCAGGCCGCAGCCCGCGCCCTGCTGAACAAGACCGACCTCTCGGCCCGTGAAATTGCCGAGACCGCCCTGAACATCGCCGGCGATATCTGCGTGTTCACCAACCACAACCTGACCATCGAGGAGCAGGACCTGGCCGAGTGATCAGCTGTTCTGGCGCCCTGCCCCGGCGGCAGGGCCTTCCCACGCTGACTCATTCCGCTCGAGGACCCTTTTGATCATGTCCATGACCCCCCGCGAGATCGTCCACGAACTCAACCGCCACATCATCGGCCAGGACGACGCCAAGCGCGCCGTGGCCATCGCCCTGCGCAACCGCTGGCGCCGCATGCAGCTGCCGGCCGAGCTGCGCGCCGAAGTCACGCCCAAGAACATCCTGATGATCGGCCCCACCGGCGTGGGCAAGACCGAAATCGCCCGCCGCCTGGCCAAGCTGGCCAATGCGCCGTTCATCAAGGTCGAGGCGACCAAGTTCACCGAAGTCGGCTACGTCGGCCGCGATGTCGAGTCGATCATCCGCGACCTGGCCGATGCCGCCCTGAAGATGCTGCGCGAGCAGGAGATCATCCGCGTGCGCCACCGTGCCGAAGACGCCGCCGAGGATCGCATCCTCGACGCCCTGCTGCCCCAGGCCCGGGTCAGCAGCTTCGCCGAGGAAGCCTCGCAGCCGAGCACCGATTCCAACACCCGCCAGTTGTTCCGCAAGCGTCTGCGTGAAGGCCAGCTGGACGACAAGGAAATCGAGATCGAAGTGGCCGAGTCCATGGGCGTCGAGATCGCCGCACCGCCTGGCATGGAAGAAATGACCAACCAGCTGCAGAGCCTGTTTGCCAACATGGGCAAGGGCAAGCGCAAGGCGCGCAAGCTCAAGGTCAAGGAAGCGCTGAAGATGGTCCGTGACGAGGAAGCCAGCCGCCTGGTCAACGAGGAAGAGCTCAAGGCCAAGGCCCTGGAAGCCGTCGAGCAGCACGGCATCGTGTTCATCGACGAGATCGACAAGGTGGCCAAGCGCGGCAATGTCGGCGGCGCCGATGTGTCCCGCGAAGGCGTCCAGCGCGACCTGCTGCCGCTGATCGAAGGCTGCACCGTCAACACCAAGCTGGGCATGGTCAAGACCGATCACATCCTGTTCATCGCTTCCGGTGCATTCCACCTGAGCAAGCCGAGCGACCTGGTGCCTGAACTGCAGGGCCGCCTGCCGATCCGCGTCGAACTCAAGGCGCTGACCCCGGAAGATTTCGAGCGCATCCTGCAGGAGCCGCACGCTTCGCTGACCGAACAGTACCGTGAGCTGCTCAAGACCGAAGGCCTGAACATCGCGTTCGCCGCCGACGGCATCAAGCGCCTGGCCGAGATCGCCTACCAGGTCAACGAGAAGACCGAGAACATCGGTGCCCGTCGCCTGCACACCCTGCTCGAGCGCCTGCTCGAAGAGGTGTCGTTCAGTGCCGGCGACCTGGCCAGCGCCCATGACGAAGCACCGATCCAGATCGATGCCGCGTACGTGAACAGCCACCTGGGCGAACTGGCGCAGAACGAAGACCTGGCGCGCTACATCCTGAACCACCGTCGGGGGCCGCCTCGCGCCCCAATCGCCGCAACGCCGGCACCCCCCGCAATCTTGTGGGCGCCGGCTTCCCGGCGATTGGGCTGCACAGCAGCCCCATTGCACAATGGTCCGAATCTCTGGAAGCTTGCATCATCAGCTCACGAGAGATCCTGCCCATGGCCCGCCTCCCCACTGCCATCAACCTGCACAAAGCCTCCAAGACCCTCACCCTCACCTACGGGCCGAACGAGGTCTACCACCTGCCCGCGGAATTCCTGCGGGTGCACTCCCCCTCCGCCGAGGTCCAGGGCCACGGCAACCCGATCCTGCAATACGGCAAGATCAACGTCGGCCTCGTCGGCCTCGAGCCTGCCGGCCAGTACGCACTGAAACTGACCTTCGACGACGGCCATGACAGCGGCCTGTTCACCTGGGAGTACCTCGAGCAGCTGTGCCTGCGCCAAGAAGAACTGTGGGCGGAATATCTCGATGACCTGCACAAGGCCGGCAAATCTCGCGACCCGTCGCAGTCCGTGGTCAAGCTGATGCTCTAGCGCAAGCCCTGCGGGATTTAGAGCGCATTTTCTAAAGTCATCTGCTTGAATGCCCCTACACCTGCCAATGACAGGCTGTCTTGCGCAAGACATGAAAGTCGGGTAACCAATGGAGCTGGCAAGTTCCCTGCATCGTCCATCGCGCGGTCAGGGCCGGGCCGGTATGTAGAGGTCGCGAGCGAAAGCAGGCTGTCTTCACCCGCAGGAAAACCCGCCGCCGTCGCCACACGCATCCGGTCCGCAACCGCTGTTTCTTATCACTTGGTCACCCGAGCAGTACCGGGCAGTCGTCTGTGTACCCGCCACAGCCAACCGGTACTCGTCTCAGGACAACGGAGCGTCGTAGATGAGTAAGAACAACGATGAGTTGCAGCGGCAGGCCTCGGCAAACACCCTGGGCCTGAACCCGGTCATCGGCATTCGCCGCAAGGACCTGTTGAGTTCGGCGCGCACCGTATTGCGCCAGGCGGTTCGCCAGCCCTTGCACAGCGCCAAGCACGTGGCGCATTTCGGCCTGGAACTGAAGAACGTACTGCTGGGCAAGTCCAGCCTGCAGCCAGGCAGCGACGACCGTCGCTTCAGCGACCCCGCCTGGAGCCACAACCCCTTGTACCGCCGCTACCTGCAGACCTACCTGGCCTGGCGCAATGAACTGCAGGACTGGATCGGCAACAGCGACCTGTCGCCCCAGGACGTCAGCCGCGGGCAGTTCGTCATCAACCTGATGACCGAGGCGATGGCACCCACCAATACCCTGGCCAACCCAGCGGCGGTCAAGCGCTTCTTCGAAACCGGCGGCAAGAGCCTGCTCGATGGCCTGTCCAACCTGGCCAAGGACATGGTCAACAACGGCGGCATGCCCAGCCAGGTGAACATGGAGGCCTTCGAAGTCGGCAAGAACCTGGCCACCAGCGAAGGGGTGGTGGTCTACCGCAACGATGTGCTGGAGCTGATCCAGTACAGCCCCATTACCGAGCAGGTGCACGCCCGCCCGCTGCTGATCGTGCCGCCGCAGATCAACAAGTTCTATGTCTTCGACCTGAGCCCGGAGAAGAGCCTGACGCGCTTCTGCCTGCGCTCCAACCAGCAGACCTTCATCATCAGTTGGCGCAACCCGACCAAGGCCCAGCGCGAGTGGGGCCTGTCGACCTATATCGATGCCCTCAAGGAAGCGGTGGACGCAGTGCTGGCGATCACCGGCAGCAAGGACCTGAACATGCTGGGCGCCTGCTCGGGGGGCATTACCTGCACCGCCCTGGTCGGCCATTACGCCGCGCTGGGCGAGAACAAGGTCAATGCCCTCACCTTGCTGGTCAGCGTGCTCGATACCACCCTGGACAACCAGGTCGCGCTGTTCGTCGACGAGCAGACCCTCGAGGCCGCCAAGCGCCACTCCTACCAGGCAGGTGTGCTCGAAGGCAGCGACATGGCCAAGGTATTCGCCTGGATGCGCCCCAACGACCTGATCTGGAATTACTGGGTCAACAACTACTTGCTCGGCAACGAGCCGCCGGTGTTCGACATCCTGTTCTGGAACAACGACACCACGCGCCTGCCGGCCGCCTTCCACGGCGACCTGATCGAAATGTTCAAGAACAACCCCCTGACCCGCGCCGACGCACTGGAAGTGTGCGGCACGTCCATCGACCTGAAGAAGGTCCAGTGCGATATCTACAGTGTCGCCGGCACGGCCGATCACATCACGCCGTGGCAGTCCTGCTACCGCTCGGCCCACCTGTTCGGCGGCAAGATCGAGTTCGTGCTGTCCAACAGCGGGCATATCCAGAGCATCCTCAACCCGCCCGGCAACCCGAAGGCCCGCTTCATGACCGGCGAGGACCGCCCGGACGACCCGGTGGCCTGGCAGGACAACGCGATCAAGCATGCCGATTCCTGGTGGCTGCACTGGCAGGCCTGGCTGGGCGAGCGCGCGGGCGATCTCAAGAAAGCCCCTACACGCCTGGGCAATCGCACCTACAGCGCTGGCGAGTCGGCGCCAGGCACTTATGTGCACGAACGATAGGCCACCTCGATCATGGCCATTTGATACGATGACAGAGCGACTTATCCACCTAGAGTTTCGTGCATGCCGCAACCGTACATATTCAGGACCGTCGAGCTGGACAACCAGTCCATCCGCACCGCAGTCCGCCCAGGCAAGCCAGAGCTGACGCCGCTGCTGATCTTCAACGGCATCGGCGCCAACATGGAGCTGATCTTTCCGCTCATCGAGGCACTGGACCCGGACATCGAAGTCATCGCCTTCGATGTGCCCGGTGTCGGGGGTTCTTCCACGCCCAGCCGCCCGTATCGCTTTCCCGGCCTGGCCAAGCTGACCGCGCGCATGCTCGACTACCTGGACTACGGCCAGGTCAATGTCATCGGGGTTTCCTGGGGCGGGGGCCTGGCCCAGCAGTTCGCCCATGACTACCCCGAGCGCTGCAAGAAGCTGATCCTCGCCGCCACCGCTGCCGGGGCTTTCATGGTGCCCGGCAAGCCCAAGGTGTTGTGGGCCATGGCCAGCCCCCGGCGCTATGTACAACCGTCTCACGTGTTGCGCATTGCAGCGCAGGTCTACGGTGGCGGTTTCCGCCGCGATCCGGACCTGGCCCTGCATCATGCGGCCAAGGTGCGTTCCAGCGGCAAGACCGGCTACTACTGGCAACTGTTCGCGGGCCTGGGCTGGACCAGCATCCACTGGCTGCACAAGCTCCATCAGCCGACCCTGGTGCTGGCCGGCGACGACGACCCGTTGATCCCGCTGATCAACATGCGCCTGCTGGCCTGGCGAATTCCCAATGCCCAGCTACACATTATCGACGACGGGCACCTGTTCCTGATTACACGGGCCGAGGCGGTCGCGCCGATCATCATGAAATTCCTCCAGCAGGAACGCCAACGCGCCGTGATGCACCCTCGCCCCGGAGGCTGACAACCCATGACGCCTCGATACGAACCTGGATGATCGCTGACGACGGAGTGAGGGATGAAAGACAAACCGGCAAAAGGGACAAGACCGGCCCCGGCTGCGAGTATCAACGTACAGAACGCGATCACCGGTCTGCGCGGTCGTGACCTGTTCTCCACGCTGCGCAATGTCGGTCGCCTGAGCCTGGGCAACCCGTTGCACACCGCGCACCACCTGCTGGCCCTGGGCAGCGAGCTGGGGCGGGTGATGCTCGGCGAGACGCCGCACCAGCCACACCCGCGCGACAACCGCTTCAGCGACCCGACCTGGAGCCAGAACCCCTTCTATCGCCGCGGCCTGCAAGCCTACCTCGCCTGGCAGAAGCAGACCCGCCAATGGATCGAGGAAAGCTCGCTGGAGGACGACGAGCGTGCCCGGGTGCATTTCCTGTTCAACCTGCTCAACGATGCCCTGGCGCCGAGCAATTCGTTGCTCAATCCGTTGGCGGTCAAGGAGTTGTTCAACACCGGCGGGCAGAGCCTGGTCCGTGGCCTGGCCCACCTGGTCGACGACCTGCGCCACAATGATGGCCTGCCGCGCCAGGTGGATGAGCGCGCTTTCGAGGTTGGCGTCAACCTGGCGACTACACCCGGTGCGGTGGTGTTTCGCAACGAGCTGCTGGAGCTGATCCAGTACCGACCGATGAGCGAGAAACAGTACGCCCGGCCGCTGTTGGTCATCCCGCCGCAGATCAACAAGTTCTATATCTTCGACCTGGGCCCGACCAACAGCTTCGTCCAGTACATGCTCAAGAGCGGCCTGCAGGTGTTCATGGTCAGCTGGCGCAACCCTGACCCGCGCCACCGTGAGTGGGGGCTGTCGAGCTATGTGCAGGCGCTGGAGGAGGCGCTCGCGGCCTGCCGCAGCATCACCGGCAGCCGCGACCCGAACCTGATGGGCGCCTGTGCCGGCGGGCTGACCATGGCCGCGCTGCTGGGCCACCTGCAGGCCAAGCGTCAGCTGCGCCGGGTGCGCAGCGCCACCTACCTGGTGAGCCTGCTGGACAGCCAGTTCGACAGCCCCGCCAGCCTGTTCGCCGACGAACAGACCATCGAGGCCTCCAAGCGTCGCTCCTATCAGCGTGGCGTGTTGGACGGCGGCGAGGTGGCGCGCATCTTCGCCTGGATGCGGCCCAACGACCTGATCTGGAACTACTGGGTCAACAACTACCTGCTTGGCCGCACGCCCCCGGCGTTCGACATCCTCTACTGGAACGCCGACAACACCCGCTTGCCCGCCGCCTTCCACGGCGAGCTGCTGGACTTCTTCAAGCTCAACCCGCTGACCCAACCGCAAGGGCTGGAAGTGTGCGGCACGCCCATCGACCTGGGGCAGGTCGACCTGGACAGCTTCACCGTCGCCGGCAACAACGACCACATCACGCCGTGGGACGCAGTCTACCGCTCGGCCCTGCTGCTCGGAGGCGATCGCCGCTTCGTGCTGGCCAACAGTGGCCATATCCAGAGCATCATCAACCCGCCCGGCAACCCCAAGGCTTTCTTCCTGGAGAACCCGACGCTTTCCAGCGACCCGCGCGCCTGGATGCACGATGCCACGCGCCACGAAGGCAGCTGGTGGCCGCACTGGCAGGCCTGGATCGGCCAGCGCTCCGGGCGCCTGAAGGTGCCGCGCAGCGAGCTGGGCAATGCCACCTACCCACCGCTGGGCCCGGCGCCGGGCAGCTACGTACGGACGCGTTGAGCGAATGAAGACCCGCGAGCGGATCCTCGAATGCGCCCTGCTGCTGTTCAACCAGCAGGGCGAACCGAACGTCTCGACCTTGGAAATCGCCAACGAGCTGGGTATCAGCCCGGGGAACCTGTACTACCACTTCCATGGCAAGGAGCCGTTGGTGCTGGGGTTGTTCGAGCGTTTCGAGGAAGGGCTCATGCCACTGCTCGACCCACCCGTGGGGGTACGCCTGGACGCCGAGGACTACTGGTTGTTCCTGCACCTGATCGTCGAGCAGATGGCCCGCTACCGGTTTCTGTTCCAGGACCTCTCCAATCTGGCCGGGCGGTTGCCGAAGCTGGCCCGGAACATGCGCAGCCTGATCAATGCCCTCAAACGCACCCTTGCCGCCCTGCTGGCCAGCCTAAAGGCCCACGGGCAGGTGTCCAGCGAGACACAGGCGCTGGGGCAACTGGTGGAGCAGATCACCCTGACATTGATGTTCTCGCTGGATTATCAGCGGGTGCTGGGGCGGCAGGGGGATGTGGGGATCGTCGTATACCAGGTGATGATGCTGGTGGCACCCCATTTGGTAGGGCCGGCGCGGGAGGCGGCGCAGCAGCTGGCGGAGAAGTACCTGCAAGGGTAAGGCTGCGGGCCTTGCGTCGTCCAGGCTGCAGCAATCGCGGGACAAGCCCGCTCCCACAGGGGCGGTGGTGTACCCCATTGGGAGCGGGCTTGCCCGGCGATGCAGGCGACGCGGTATCAGGCCTGGGAAGCCGGAGTGGCCGGTGCCGCCGGGGTGCTGCTGGACGGTGCCGCACTTGCGGTTGGCGTCGCTGCCGGCGCTGCGTTGACGGCCGGGGCCGCCTTCGCCGCAGCAGGTTTTGCCGGAGCCTTCTTCACGGCAGGTTTCTTCGCAGCGGGTTTGGCAGCTGGTTTTGCGGCTGTAGCCTTGGTTGCGGGCGCCTTGGCCGCAGGCTTGGCAGCAGCGGTTTTCGCCGCCGGCTTGGCCGCAGCCGGCTTGCTCGCCGCAGCTTTGGTCGCAGGCTTGGCCGCCGCAGCTTTCGCCGCCGGTTTGGCCGCCGCCTTGGCCAGCGGCTTGGCGGTGGACTTGCTGGTCGCAGCCTTCGAAACCGGGGCCACCGAAGCGCCAGTCAGTTTCTCGATCTGCTTGGTCAGGCTATCGACCTGTTGGTGCAGGGCCTTGATCTCATTGCGGCTCGGCACACCCAGGCGCGAAATGGCGCTGTTCAGGCGCTTGTCGAAGGCCTCCTCCAGTTCGCTCCATTTGCCCAGCGCGCGCTCCTTGACATCCGATACCCGCGAGGACGTCGCGGACTTGGCGGTGTCGGCAGCTGCCCCGGCACTTTTCTTCGCCTGCTTTTCAGCCTTCTCGCCATCCTTGACCAACGAGTCGAACAGCTTGGGGCCGTCCTGGTCGATCTTGGAATAGATGCCCAGGCCCGCCAGCCAGATCTTTCGCGAGTACTTCTCGATCCCGCCTACCCACGAGCCGCCTTCTTTTTCAGTGTTCTTCTTGCCAGCCATCCTGCTCTCCTTATGGTTTGCGCGCGACACGCTCGAGCAACTCGGTCAGCTGTTCGAGTTTGATGGACAGCGCCTCAACGTCATGTTTAGACGCAATGCCAAGGCGATTCAAGGCGCGGACGACCCGTGCATCGAAAGCTTTTTCGATCTTGTCCAGTTGAACTTCGACCTTGCCGCGTACGCGGCCGACTTCCTCGGTCGCTTCGTCGATCGGATTGTTAGCGGCATCGAGCTGTTCGCCGAGCCGCTTCTTGCCACGCTTCTCGATACCTTCACCGGCCTTGACCAGCTCCTTGAAGTAATCCGAGCCTTCCTGGCCAACGCGGGCATAGGCACCCAGGCCTGCCAGCCAGATCCTGCGCGCATAGCCGCGCACCTCGCCCAGGGTGCTGCCTGGGGCGTCGTCTTTTTTCCTAACGTTCACGTTGGCCATGTTCGGCACCTCATGCTCATGAAGGGACATGTGCCCATTGGATGCGGGCTCGAGCATAAGGTAGGGAGGAAAATTAGAATCCTCACCCTAAGTAAAGGAAGGCGCACGCTGCAGGGGCAACTGCCTTGGGGTGCTTGCCCCGGCCCGATCGCTGGCAAGCCAGCCCCCACAGGTACAGCGGTGTCTCTGAAACAGCGCAAGGCAGGTGGGAGCCGGCTTGCCGGCGATGGGACGCGCAGCGGCCCTGTATCTTGATCGACCGGCAGCGACGATCAGGCCAGCGCTTTGTCCAGCGCCCGCTCGATCTCGCCCTTGATCGAGCCGCTCATCATCGACAGCATCATGCCGAGCTTGAGCTCCACGCGGATGGTGTCCTCGCCGATATGCACGCTGCCGTTGGCGCCGCTGCGTGACACGTCGACGCGGTCGCCCTGCCAGTTGGCCTTGAGGTCGTATTCGCGGGTCAGGCGCTCCACCAGCGCCTCGGCCTTGGCGCGCGCGGCTTCACGGCCGAGGGAGTGCTTGCGTTCAACGCTGATCTGGGTCATGCGGGTAGTCCTGGATATCAACACAATGAACGCATTATGCCCGTGCCCATCCAACGGAGCACCCCGCCAAGACAAATTGGCCCGATGCCCCTAGAATGGCGGTAATTTTTTCCGGTGAAGCGATATGAACGACCAGCGCAAAGGCGACCACGCCGAACCCACCACCCATTTCGGCTACCAGAACGTACCCGAGAGCCAGAAGGCGAAGAAAGTCGCCGAGGTGTTCCACTCCGTAGCCGCCAAGTACGACCTGATGAACGACGTCCTTTCCGGTGGCATGCACCGGTTGTGGAAGCGCTTCACCATCGAGCTGTCCGGCGTGCGCAGCGGTAACCGGGTGCTGGATATCGCCGGCGGCACGGGCGATCTGGCCGCCAAGTTCTCGCGCCTGGTCGGCCCTACCGGCCAAGTGGTGCTGGCCGACATCAACGAGTCGATGCTCAAGGTCGGCCGCGACCGTTTGCTCGATCGCGGCGTGGCGGGCAACATCGAGTTCGTCCAGGCCGACGCCGAGAAGCTGCCGTTCCCGGACAACCACTTCGACTGCGTGACCATCGCCTTCGGCCTGCGCAACGTCACCCACAAGGAAGACGCTATCCGCTCCATGCTGCGCGTGCTCAAGCCCGGTGGCCGCCTGCTGGTGCTGGAGTTCTCCAAGCCGACCAACAAGCTCATGTCCAAGGCCTACGACGCCTACTCGTTCGCCTTCATGCCCCTGGCCGGCAAGCTGATCACCAACGACTCGGAAAGCTACCGCTACCTGGCCGAATCGATCCGCATGCACCCGGATCAGGAAACCCTCAAGGCCATGATGGTCGACGCCGGCTTCGACCGCGTCACCTACCACAACATGACCAGCGGCATAGTCGCCGTGCACCGGGGAATCAAGCCCTGATGTTCCTGGCCGGCCTGCTCGCCAGCGTCGAGCACGGGCTCAACCGCGTGCTGCGCATGGACAGCACGGCCCTGCCGCGCCTGGCTGCGCTCGAGGGCAAGGTGGTCGAGATCGACTGCCTGCAGCCGGCCCTGCAGCTGTTCATCCTGCCCGACGACGAAGGCCTGATGCTCGCCGCCCATTGGGAGGGCGAGGTCGACTGCACCCTGCGTGCGCCGGCCGGCAGCCTGGCCCAGCTGGCCTTGGCCAAGGACAAGACCGCCGTGCTGCACAGCCCGCAGGTCGAGCTGCACGGCGACAGCGCCGTGCTGTTGGACTTGGTCGGCGTGCTGCAAGACCTGGAACTGGACTGGGAGTACGAGCTGTCGCGCTGGCTCGGCCCCGTGGCCACCGCACTGGTCGCCGGGCACATTCGCCTGCGCGCCCGCTGGTCCCGCCAGGGCCTGTCACGCTTCAGCCAGAACCTCTCCGAGTACCTGGCCGAAGAATCCCGCACCCTGGTCGGCCGGCGCGAAGCCGAAGCGGCCTTCAGCGAGCTCGATGCCCTGAAGGTCGATATCGAACGCCTCGAGGCGCGCATTAGCCGCCTCACCCGATCCCTTGATACCAGCGATAACGCATGAAGCTGCTCGCCGTCCGCCGTCTGTTGCGCATCCAGCGCGTCGTGATCCGCTACCGCCTCGATGACCTGCTGTTCGACCTTCCCCTGCCCTGGTGGCTGATGAGCCTGCGCCTGCTGCTGCCCTGGCGCTGGCTGCCGCGCAAGCCATCCGCGCTCAGCCGCGGCGCGCGCCTGCGCATGGCCCTGCAAGACCTGGGGCCGATCTTCATCAAGTTCGGCCAGTTGCTGTCCACCCGCCGCGACCTGCTGCCCACCGACATCGCCGATGAGCTGATGCTGCTGCAGGACCGGGTGCCGCCCTTCGACCCGAAGAAAGCCGTGGCACTGATCGAGGAACAACTTGGCGCCAAGGTCGGCGAGGTGTTCAGCCGTTTCGACGTCGAGCCGCTGGCCTCGGCCTCGGTGGCCCAGGTGCATGCCGCACGCCTCAAGAGCGGCGAAGAGGTCGTGGTCAAGGTGGTACGCCCGGGCCTCAAGCCTGTGATCGCCCAGGACCTGGCCTGGTTGTTCCTGATTGCCAAGGGCGCCGAGCGGGTGTCCGCCGACGCGCGCCGCCTGCACCCGGTCGAAGTGGTCAGCGACTACGAGAAGACCATCTACGACGAGCTCGACCTGCTGCGCGAGGCGGCCAACGCCAGCCAGTTGCGCCGCAACTTCGAAGGCTCGGACCTGATGTACGTGCCCCAGGTGTACTGGGACTGGTGCCGCCCCAAGGTGCTGGTGATGGAGCGTATCTATGGCGTGCCGGTCACCGACCTGGCCACCCTGGCCGACCAGCGCACCGACATGAAGCTATTGGCCGAGCGCGGTGTGGAGATCTTCTTCACCCAGGTGTTCCGCGACAGCTTCTTCCATGCCGACATGCACCCGGGCAACATCTTCGTCAGCACCGTCAAGCCGTGGAGCCCGCAGTACATCGCCATCGACTGCGGCATCGTCGGCAGCCTCACCGCCGAGGACCAGGACTACCTGGCGCGCAACCTGATCGCCTTCTTCAAGCGTGACTACCGCCGCGTCGCCCAGTTGCACATCGACTCCGGCTGGGTGCCGGCGCAGACCAAGGTCAACGAGTTCGAGGCGGCGATCCGCACGGTGTGCGAGCCGATCTTCGAAAAGCCGCTCAAGGACATCTCCTTCGGCCAGGTGCTGATGCGCCTGTTCCAGACCGCCCGGCGCTTCAACATGGAAGTCCAGCCGCAACTGGTGCTGCTGCAGAAGACCCTGCTCAACATCGAAGGCCTGGGCCGCCAGCTGTACCCCGACCTGGACCTGTGGAGCACCGCCAAGCCGTACCTGGAGCGCTGGATGCGCGAGCGCATGAGCCCCAAGGCGGTGTTCGGCAACCTGCAGAGCCAGGTGGAGCAACTGCCACACCTGGCCGACATGACCCGCGACCTGCTCGAACGCCTGTCGCAACCGCACCTGCACGACCCGCAGATGCCCGAGCGCCGTCGCCAGGGTGACCGCTGGGCCCTGCGCCTGCTGGGCGCGGGCCTGCTCGCAGGCGGCGCTACGTTGGCCGCCGGTGCCGCCAGCCTCAGCGCCCCGGCCGCCTGGCCGGCCTGGCTGATGTTGGCGGCCGGGCTTTACCTGGTCGTGCGCCAATAGCCAGCTGCGCAGCTGGCTGGCACACTAGCGCAAAGGGCCCGGCACTGGCGCGGGCCCGGATTTGGAGTCGACGATGAAAGACTGGCTGGACGAGATCAAGTGGAACAGCGAGGGCCTGGTGCCGGCGATCGCCCAGGACCACAAGACCGGGCGCGTACTGATGATGGCCTGGATGAACCGCGAATCCCTGGCCCTGACCGCCGCCGAGCAACGCGCCATCTACTGGTCGCGTTCGCGTGGCAAACTGTGGCGCAAGGGCGAGGAGTCGGGGCATGTGCAGAAGCTGCACGAGATGCGCCTGGACTGCGATGCCGACGTGATCATCCTGATGGTCGAGCAACTGGGCCATATCGCCTGCCATACCGGCCGCGAAAGCTGCTTCTACCGCGTCTTCGAAGACGGCCAGTGGAAAACCGTCGACCCGGTCCTGAAAGACCCGGATGCCATCTATAGCGCAGGACACTGACATGAGCGACACCCTCAACCGCCTCGCCGAGGTGCTGGAGCAACGCAAGCAGGCGGCGCCAGACAGCTCCTATGTGGCCAGCCTGTACCACAAGGGCCTGAACAAGATCCTCGAGAAGCTCGGCGAGGAGTCGGTGGAAACCATCATCGCCGCCAAGGATGCCGCCGTCAGCCAGGATTACAGCGATGTCATCTATGAAACCGCCGACCTGTGGTTTCATAGCCTGGTGATGCTCAGCGCCCTGGGCCAGCATCCGCAGGCGGTGCTCGACGAACTGGAGCGCCGCTTCGGGCTTTCCGGGCATGACGAGAAGGCCGCGCGCCAGCCGTCTGCCTGAATGATTGCTGGGGGCTGCTACACAGCCCATCGCCGGCAAGCCGGCTCCCACAGGGACGGTGCTGCCCTCGAGGCCGATGCGTTACTTGTGGGAGCCGGCTTGCCGGCGACGGGCGTGCAACGCCCCGCGTCCTTAACTGACAGGCATTAACCCTAAGCCCCACATTTTTCAGGAGTACGAAATGGGTATTTTTGACTGGAAACACTGGATCGTCCTGCTGGTCGTCGTGGTCCTGGTCTTCGGCACCAAGAAGCTGAAAAACCTGGGCAGCGACCTGGGCGAATCGATCAAGGGCTTTCGCAAGGCCATGAACGAAGAAGAGACCAAGCCAGCCGAGCAGACCCCGCCGCCGGCCCAACCCGCCCAGCCCGTGCAGAACACCGCGCAGCAGAACCAGGGCCATACCATCGAAGGCCAGGCCCAACCGGCCCAAGAGCCGCAGCGGAAAGACTGACCCATGTTCGGCATCAGCTTCAGCGAGCTGCTGCTCGTCGGCCTGGTCGCGCTGCTGGTGCTCGGCCCCGAGCGCCTGCCCGGTGCCGCTCGCACCGCAGGCCTGTGGATCGGCCGGCTCAAGCGCAGCTTCAACAGCATCAAAATGGAAGTCGAGCGTGAGATCGGCGCCGACGAGATCCGCCGCCAGCTGCACAACGAGCACATCCTGTCGATGGAGCAGGAGGCCCGGCGCATCCTCAACCCGCAGACGCCACCGGCCCAGCCGAGCAGCAGCGAAGCGCCTGCCAACCCGACGGCGAGCACACCTGCGGCCCCGGCCACGCCATCCGAGCCTCCCCAACCACCACGAGCCCCATGAGCGATAGACCGGAAACCGACCAGCCGATGCCGCTGGTCTCGCACCTGACCGAACTGCGCACCCGCCTGCTGCGCTGCGTTGCCGCCGTCTTCCTGATCTTCGCCGGGCTGTTCTCCTTCGCCCAGCAGATCTATACCTTGGTCTCGGCCCCCTTGCGCGCGCACTTGCCGGCCAACGCGACGATGATCGCCACCGACGTGGCCTCGCCGTTCCTGACGCCGTTCAAGCTGACCATGATCGTCTCGCTGTTCCTGGCCATCCCGTTCATCCTCCAGCAGATCTGGGGCTTCATCGCACCAGGGCTGTATCGCCATGAAAAGCGCATCGCCATCCCGCTGCTGGTGTCGAGCATCCTGCTGTTCTACGCCGGCATGGCATTCGCCTATTTCCTGGTGTTCCCGCTGATCTTCGGCTTCTTCGCCAGCGCCACGCCCGAAGGCGTGTCGATGATGACGGACATCGCCAGCTACCTGGACTTCGTCATGACGCTGTTCTTCGCCTTCGGCGTCGCCTTCGAGATCCCGGTGGCCGTGGTGCTGCTGGTGTGGATCGGCGTGGTGGATGTGCAGTACCTGAAGAAGATCCGCCCCTACGTGATCATCGGCTGCTTCGTGGTCGGCATGGTCCTGACGCCCCCGGACATCTTCTCCCAGACCCTGCTCGCAGTGCCCATGTGGATGCTGTTCGAGGTGGGGGTGCTGTGCGGCAGCCTGATCCGCAAGCGCAGCCATGCCCAGGAAAGCGCATCGGACGACCACAACGACCAACCGCCAGCGACCCAATCGTGAACCTGCTGTTGCTCGAGGAGGCCGATTTCATCGCGGCCGACCGTGTGGTCCTGGCCGATCGACGCTTCACCCACATGCAGGAGATCCATCGCGTGGCGGTGGGCGACACCTTGCGTGTCGGCCGTATCGGTGGGCTGATGGGCCAGGCCAGCGTGCTGCGCCTGGAGGGCCACGAGGCCGAGTTGCAGGTCGCCTTCGACCAGCCGCCACCAGCCAAGCTGCCGTTGACACTGATCCTTGCCGTACCGCGCCCCAAGATGCTGCGCCGCCTGTTCCAGACAGTCGCCACCCTGGGCGTGCCACGGCTGATCCTGGTCAACAGCTACAAGGTCGAGAAAAGCTTCTGGCAGACCCCCTTCCTGCACCCCGAGGCCATCCGCGAGAACCTGATCCTGGGCCTTGAGCAGGCGCGCGACACCGTGCTCCCCGAGGTCATCATCGAGAAGCGCTTCAAGCCGTTCGTCGAAGACCGCCTGCCGGCCATCGCCTCCGGCACCCTGGGCCTGGTCGGCCACCCCGGCCTCTACCCTGCCTGCCCGCGCGCGGTCGACGAGCCGGTTACCTTGGCGATCGGCCCAGAAGGCGGCTGGATCCCCTACGAAGTCGACCTGTTGGGCAAAGCAGGCCTGGCGCCAGTACAACTGGGCGATCGCATCCTGCGTGTTGAAACGGCTGTCACGGCACTGCTCTCGCGCATTTTCTGACGGACGGGTCAGGTTCGCCCCGTCAAGTTTCTTCGGTACAGGCCGATGGCCTAGGCAACATTACAAAAATGCTTCCGTTGCCGGGGAATAGAACATGTACCGATGGTTTAACCAGTCGCTGGGGAATATGAGCGTCAATCGCAAGTTGGGCTTCGGTTTCGGCCTGGTATTGCTCTTGACCCTGGCCATCACCGTGACCGGCTGGATCAGCCTGGACAACGTCACCAACCGCGGTGACAAGCTGGGCAATATCTCGATGATCTACGAGACCACCCAGGACCTGCGCATCGCCCGGCTCAACTACCAGACCAGCCACGACCAAGCCGCGATCGCCGAGCTCGAGAAGACCCTCGAGCACCTGGAGCAGCAGATCCAAGCGATGCTCGGGCAGATCGAACAGCCGGCCGACCAACAGCGCCTGCAGCAGCAACTCGAAGCCACGCGCCAGTACCGTCAGGCGTTCGACCAGCTCAGGCAGGCCGACCAACGCCGCGGCACCCTGGTCGACGACGCCATGGCGGCCAGCCAGCAGGCCCTGGAACACATGGCCGCGCAAGGCACTGTGCTCAAGAACACCAGCCAAGCCCTGACCCTCTCGCAGACCGCAGTACGCGATGCCGGCACCCGCCAGGCCAAGCAGACCCTGGCCGCGGCCACTACCCTGGCACTGCTGCTCGGCCTGCTGGCCGCCTGGGCGATCACCCGCCAGATCGTCGCGCCCTTGCGCCAGACCCTCGCCGCCGCCGAACGCGTGGCCAGTGGTGACCTGCGCCAGGAGCCGCCGGTGCAGCGCCGCGACGAGCTGGGCCAGCTGCAGGCCAGCATGCAACGCATGACCCAGGGGCTGCGCGAGCTGATCGGTGGTATCGGCGATGGCGTCACCCAGATCGCCAGCGCTGCCGAACAGCTGTCGGCCGTCACCGAGCAGACGAGTGCCGGGGTCAACAACCAGAAAGTCGAGACCGACCAGGTGGCCACGGCGATGAACGAGATGGCCGCCACGGTTCACGAGGTGGCGCGCAACGCCGAACAAGCCTCGGAAGCGGCACTGGCAGCCGACCAGCAGGCGCGCGAAGGGGACCGGGTGGTGGGTGAAGCCATCGCCCAGATCGAGCGCCTGGCCAACGAAGTGATCAACTCCAGCGAAGCCATGAACCAGCTCAAGGCCGAAAGCGACAAGATCGGCAGCGTGCTGGACGTGATCAAATCGGTGGCCCAGCAGACCAACCTGCTAGCGCTCAATGCTGCCATCGAAGCAGCCCGCGCTGGCGAGGCCGGCCGTGGCTTCGCCGTGGTGGCCGACGAGGTGCGCAGCCTGGCCCAGCGTACCCAGCAATCCACCGAGGAGATCGAAGAGCTGATCGCCAGCCTGCAGAACGGCACTCAACGAGTCGCTGGCGTGATGGACGGCAGCCGCGCGCTGACCGACAGCAGCGTCGAGCTGACCCGCCGTGCGGGCAGTTCGCTGGAAACCATCACCCGCACCGTGTCGGCGATCCAGGCGATGAACCTGCAGATCGCTACCGCGGCGGAACAGCAGAGCGCCACGGCCGAAGAGATCAACCGCAGCGTGATGAACGTGCGAGATATTTCCGACCAGACCTCAGCGGCCAGCGAAGAGACCGCCAGCTCGACCGTCGAGCTGGCGCGACTGGGGACGCATCTGCAAGGGCTGGTGGGGCGGTTCAGGCTCTGAGGTCTGCTGCGCAGCCCAATCGCACACAGCCCGCTCTCACAGGAGGGTACAAATGCGGCCCCTGTGGGAGCGGGCTTGTCCCGCGATGGCCGCCATAGCGGCCCCGGCGGTTACAGCACCTGACGCAGGAACGCCTGAGCCCGCGGGTCCTTGGGCGCGGCGAAGAACTGCTGCGGCGGCGAGTCTTCCAGCAACTTGCCATGGTCGAAGAACAGCACGCGGTCGGCCACTTCCCGGGCAAAGCCCATCTCGTGGGTCACGCAGACCATGGTCATGCCTTCCTGGGCCAAGGTCTTCATCACATCGAGCACTTCGCCGACCATCTCCGGGTCCAGCGCTGAGGTGGGCTCGTCGAACAGCATGACCTTAGGGTCCATCGCCAGGGCCCGGGCGATGGCCACCCGCTGCTGTTGACCGCCGGACAACCGCGACGGGTACTCGTTGGCCTTCTGGCCGATACCGACCTTCTCCAGCAGCGCCTTGGCCTTGGCTTCACGCTCGACCTTGCTGCGCTTGCGTACCACCTTCTGGGCCAGGCACAGGTTCTCCAGCACGGTCATGTGCGGGAACAGGTTGAAATGCTGGAACACCATGCCGACTTCACGACGGTAAGCATTGATGTCGGTCTTCGGGTCGTCCAGTTGCAGGCCGTCGATGGACACATGCCCCACATCGAAATCCTCGAGGCCGTTGAGGCAGCGCAGGAAGGTCGACTTGCCCGAGCCTGAAGGCCCCAGCACCACCACCACTTCGCCCTTGGCCACGCCGGTGGTGACGTTGTCCACCGCGCGCACCACCTGGCCACGGGTGTCGAAGACTTTTACCAGGTCACGGACTTCAATCACTTTGCGCAAGCCTCCGCTCGAGCCGGCTGGCGATGTGCGACAGCGGCAGGTTGATCAGCAGGTACAGGCCTGCTACGCAGAACCAGATCTCGAAGGTCGAGAACGAGGTGGTGATGGCCTCGCGGCCGCTCTTGGTCAGTTCGGTGATGGCGATCACCGAGACCAGCGAGGTGTCCTTGACCAGGCTGATGAACTGCCCGGCCAGCGGCGGCAACACGCGCTTGAAGGCCTGGGGCAGGATCACATGGCGCATCGACTGGCTGGCGTTGAGCCCCAGCGAGCGCGCCGCCTCGTTCTGGCCCTTGGCGATGGACTGCACGCCGGCGCGCACGATCTCCGCCACGTAGGCGCCGGTGAACAGCGCCAGCGCCGCCACCCCGGCGAATTCCCGGGACAGGTTGAGCACGGTGCCGATGAAGAAGTAGAAGATGAAAATCTGTACCAGCAGCGGCGTGCCGCGCACCAATTCGACATACACCGTGGACAGGTCGCGCAGGGTCGGGTTGTTCGACAGCCGGCACAGCCCGGCGAACAGGCCGATCACCAGGCCCAGGGCGCCGGATACCACCGAGATCCACAGGGTGGTCCACAGGCCCCAGGCCAGCGGGCCTGCCGCCCAATGGCGGGTCACGCCGATCGCATCGCCTTCGGCGACATCGTCGCCACGGCTGAGCAACACGCTGTCCTTGTCCACTTCCACGACCTGCTGGCCGCCACTTTCGTCCTTGAGCGTCACGCGCGCGGTGTCGCCGCTGACCACGATCTCTTCGACCGTGCCGTAGTCGGCAGCGCGCTGGGTCTCTTCAGCCTTGTAGGCGAAATACTGAGGGACGCGGTTCCAGCGCCACTCATAGGAAATCATCGAGGTCGCCAGGTAAAGGCTGAACGCCAGCCCCACCAGAACCAGCGCGGTCAACCCGTGCCAGGGCCACTGGGCTTTCTTGTGCTTGATCAATTCGGGTACTTCCGTAAAAACGAACGCGCAGGGTTGCCTGCGCGTCGGGGTGATAAAGCCGGGCTTGTGGCCTGGGCCTTATTCCATTTCCTTCAGCCAGTCCTTGTTCTTGAACCACTTGTCGTGGATACGATCGTAGGTCCCGTCGTTCTTGATCTGGTGCAAGAAGTTGTTGATGAAGTTGATGCTGTCGTAGTCGCCTTTCTTCAGGCCGAAGGCCAGCGGCTCGTAGGTGAAGGGCTCCTCGAGGAACAGCAGCTTGCCGGCACCGGCCTTGTCCACTGCCACCACGTTGTACGGCGCGTCGTAGACGAAGGCATCGGCCTTGCCGTTGACCACGTCCATCACACCTTCCTGCTCGTTGTCGTAGCCGTGGTACTTGGCCTTGCTGATCAGCTTCTTGGCGACCATCTCGCCGGTGGTACCGAGCTTGGAGGTAATGCGGTACTTCTCGTTGTTCAGGTCCTTGTACGACTTGATCTCGCCTGCCAGCTCCTTGCGGATCAGCAGGGTCTGGCCGACCACGATGAAGGGTTCGCTGAAGTTCAGGCGCAGGTTGCGTTCCTGGGTCAGGGTCATGCCGCTGCCAATCATGTCGAACTTGTCGGTCAGCAGGGCCGGGATGATGCCGTCGTAGGCGGTGGAGACGGTTTCCAGCTTGACGCCCATGGACTTGGCCATGGCCTTGAGGATGTCGACCTCGAAGCCGATGATCTCGCCGCGCTTGTTGGTCATCTCGAAGGGCATGTAGGTGGGGTCCATGCCGACCCGCAGCGTGCCGCGCTTGACCGCGTCTTCGATGGCCCCCGCCTGGGCCGCGGTTACCGCGACCAGCGCGGTGACACCGACCAAGAGTCGCGACAGGTATTTTTTCATCATCACCAGGTCCCCTAGCAAAGTAGTGCGAATTTTATTGTTGGAGAGGTCTTCAGACCGATACATATCGAGGTGGATGCTAACGCATGCGCGGCCTGGCACCTAGAGCCGGGGGGGACTTTGTTGGCCAAAATCAGGGAGGGATGATCGCCGAGGGCTGCGCCCTCGATCGCGGCACAAGGCCGCTCCTACAGAGGACCACGATTTCCCGTAGGGACACCTTGCGCCCTCGAGCGCGGCACAAAGCCCCTCCTACAGAGGATCGCGATTGCCTGTAGGAGCGGCATTGTGCCGCGATGGGCCGCAAAGCGGCCCTTTGGAATGGATCAAGCGCCGACCAGCGAGGGCTGGGCCTGGTTGTCCGGATGCAGCGGCAGCAAGGGCGAGTGAGGGTCGCTGGTGATGGAATTGCGCCATACCCCGATCCACGCTTCGTTGTGCGTGGCCCAGACCTGCTCATGCAGGCGCGACAGCGCCACCGGGTCGCTCAACAGTGCCAGGCGGGTGTTACCGTCCAGCCCCTTGGGCCCGACGTCCAGCGCCTTGGCGACACGCTCGGCACGCAGCGCCTCGATCGGAGCTGCCTGGCCGTGGCGTGCAGTGGCCATGGCACAGGCCAGGGCGTTCTGCCGCGGGTCGACCACCGCCCGGACGAAACCTTCGTGCATGGCATGCCAGCGGTTTTCGTGGGTGTATTGGTCGGTAGCCAACAACTCGTGCGGGGTCGCGTATTCCTCAGGAATCAGGAACAGCTTCTCGTCCTTGGCGCTCAGGCCCAGGCGCACGCGGCTGGAGATCACCGACACCGGGATCGACAGCACCAACGAGCCCACGATCGGCGCCAGCCACCACAGGAAGCTCGGGTTCAACCAGGCCACCAAAGCCGCCCAGGCGATGCCCAGGAGGGTCTGCGGGCCGTGGCGACGCACCGCTTCGCTCCACGGCGTGGAGTCGTCGTCACGCTGCGGCGAGTTCCAGGTCGCTGCCCAGCCCAGGAATGCGGCCAGGACGAAGCGGGTGTGGAAGATCATCCGCACCGGCGCCAGCAGCATGGAGAACAGCATCTCGATCAGCATCGACAAGGTGACCTTGATGCGCCCGCCGAACTCGGTGGCGCCCTTGGCCCAGATCAGCACGATGCTCAAGAGCTTGGGCAGGAACAGCAGCACGATGGTGGTGGAGAACAGCGCGATGGCCTTCTCCGGGTGCCATTGCGGCCACAGTGGGTAGAGCTGGAACGGTTCGATGAAGTACTGCGGCTCCATCAGCGTGTTGGTGGCCAGCAGCGCGGTCGAGAGCACCAGGAAGAAGAACCACAGCGGCGCCGACAGGTACGACATCACCCCGGTGAGGAACACTGCGCGGTGCACCGGGTGCATGCCTTTTACCAGGAACAGACGGAAGTTCATCAAGTTGCCGTGGCACCAGCGCCGGTCGCGCTTGAGCTCATCGAGCAGGTTCGGCGGCAGTTCTTCATAGCTGCCCGGCAGGTCGTAGGCGATCCACACGCCCCAGCCGGCACGGCGCATCAGCGCGGCTTCGACGAAGTCGTGGGAGAGGATCGCACCGGCGAAAGCCCCCTTGCCCGGCAGCGGCGCCAGGGCGCAGTGCTCGATGAAGGGCTTCATGCGGATGATCGCGTTGTGGCCCCAATAGTGCGATTCGCCCAGCTGCCAGAAGTGCAGGCCGGCGGTGAACAGCGGGCCGTAGACACGGGTGGCGAACTGCTGGATGCGCGCATAGAGGGTGTCCATGCCCGACGCTTTCGGCGCGGTCTGGATGATGCCCGCGTCCGGGTTGGCCTCCATCAGGCGCACCAGGCTGGTCAGGCACTCGCCGCTCATGACGCTGTCGGCGTCGAGCACGACCATGTACTTGTACTCGCCACCCCAACGACGGCAGAAGTCGTCCAGGTTGCCGCTCTTGCGCTTCACGCGGCGACGGCGGCGGCGATAGAAGATGCGCCCGAAGCCCTTGGCCTCGCGGCACACTTCGAGCCAGGCCTGCTGCTCGGCGACGGCGATGTCGGTGTCGTTGGTGTCGCTGAGCACGAAGAAGTCGAAGCGGTCCAGGTCGCCCGTGGCGGCCACCGACTCGAAGGTCGCGCGCAGGCCGGCGAAGACCCGCGGCACGTCCTCGTTGCAGATCGGCATGACCAGCGCGGTACGCGCCTGAGGCGCGATCGGCTCGCTGCCGGCGCTGCTGCCGGAGATGCGGTACTTGTCACGCCCGGTGAGCAGTTCGAGAAAGCCCATCAGCGCGGTCCAGAAGCCTGCGGACACCCAGCAGAACAGGATGCCGAACAGGACCAGGATGGAGGTCTGCAAGGCGTACGGCCAGACCTGCACCACGGTTTCCCAGAAGGTCTGGGCCATGATCTCGTCGAGCGAGACGAACGACCACCCCTGATACGGCAGGATGCCCTTCATGTACCAGCCGGCCACGAGGGTCTGGCCGATCATCAGCAGCAGCAGGATGTAGCGGCGCAGGGAGCCGACCCGGCGCCAGCGGGCCGGTGGCAGCTCGCGCTTGGGCGGCTGCGGAGCGTTGGTGCGCCCGGTCAGGCGCCGCCACATGCGCACCAGCACGTTGGTGCGCCACGGCTCGGGCACCACGCGGGTACGCTTGATCGGCGGCGCGATCTTCAGGCACAGCCGCCCGCCAGCGTCGACGCCGAGCATCTCGGCCTCTTCCAGCTCGGCGGCGCTGCCCACGGTCAGGCGCGGGCCCACCGAGGCCTGCACGGCCTCGGTGGCGTTGGCGGCCGGGTGGGCCGCCAGGCGTTGGTGCAGCTCACTGAACGAGGTGCAGCTGGCAAGTTCTGCCCGTTGCTCGTCGCTCAGTGGTAGGTGGGCCAGGTATTCGGCAAGCGATTCTGGCCGGGCGCTTGAGTTACTCATCGGCAGGCAACTGATAGCTCCAGGTCTCGGTCATCACCTGCTCGGTGGTGGCCGGGGCCCCGTTGGTGGGCGCCGCATCGGCGGCAGGTTGTTCAGCCTTGGCGTGCTTGCCGTTGGCCTTCTCCTGCTTGCCTTCCTTGGCCGGCTTGGCCGGTTCCACCGGAACGTCGCGTACCAGCGCGGCACGCATCTCGGTGGACTTGCTCGGGTCCTTGACCTTCAACCGCAGGGTCAGGCGCCAACCCTTGATCTCAGGGTTATAGCGCAGGTTGTTCTCGACCACCTCGGCGTTGTCGCCAACGCTGACCTGGCTGCGCAGGGCGGTGTCCTCGGGCAGGGCGGCCAGCGCCGGGCCCTCGAAGTCGACCAGGAAGGCCACGCTGCCGTCGGCTTCGCGGATCAGATTGGACTGCTTCACGTCACCGGTCGAACGCATGGTCTGCTTGACCCAGCCCAGCGCCTGCGAGTGCAGCTGGGACTCGTCGATGGTCCAGCGCAGGCGGTATTCGAACTCCATCGGCTTGCCGGGTTCTGGCAGCTTTTCCGGGCTCCAGAAGGCAACGATGTTGTCGTTGGTCTCGTCGGCAGTCGGGATCTCGACCAGGTCGACGGTCCCTTTGCCCCAGTCACCACGAGGTTCGATCCAGGCGCTTGGACGCTTCTGGTAGTTGTCGTCGAGGTCTTCGTAGTGGCTGAACTCACGCTGACGCTGCAGCAGGCCAAAGCCACGCGGGTTCTCCACGCTGAAGCTGCTCACGGCCAGGTGCTTGGGGTTGTTCAGCGGGCGCCACAGCCATTCGCCATTGCCAGCGTGGATCGACAGGCCCTCGGAGTCGTGCAGGGCCGGGCGATAGTTGAGGACCTTGGACGGCTGGTTGCTGCCGAACAGGTACATGCTGGTCAGCGGGGCAACGCCCAGGCGGCTGACGTGGTCACGCAGGAACACCTTGGACTTGACGTCCACCAGGGTGTCGCTGCCTGGGCGCAGGATCAGCTTGTAGGCACCCGTGGAGCGCGGCGAGTCCAGCAGGGCGTAGATCACCAGGTGCTTGTCGGCAGGCTTGGGCTTCTCGACCCAGAATTCGCGAAAGCGCGGGAATTCCTCACCCGACGGCAACGCGGTGTCGATGGCCAGGCCCCGGGCCGACAGGCCGTACACGTGGCCTTTGCCGACGACGCGGAAGTAGCTGGCGCCCAGCAGGGTCATGATCTCGTCCTGCTTGCCGGCCTTGTTGATCGGGTAGAGCACGCGGAAACCGGCGTAGCCGAGATTCTCGACGGTCTTGGGGTCATGGGGTACGTCGCCGAACTCGAAACGGCTCGGGTCGTACTTGATTTCCTCGACGCTGGTGGCGGTGACCTGGTTGATCTTCACCGGCGTGTCGAAGTGCATGCCCTGGTGGTAGAAGGACAGTTTGAAGGGGGTCTTGTCCTGGGCCCACTCGGCCTTTTCCTGGATGAAGCGGATCTTCTGGTAGTCCGCGAATTTCATGTCACGGAACACCGCCGGCAGATTGCTCTTCGGTGCTTCGTATTTCTGGCCGGCGAGATCCTTTGCCTTGGCTGCAACATCGTCAAGATTGAATGCCCACAGCTGGCCAGCGCTCATCAGGCCGATCAGTGCAACGCCTGCCGCCAGGGCCTTGCGCAGACGATTTCCGGGGATTCTTTGTGCAATACAGGGACTTACAATCACGAGCAACCCTCGCCGAAAACAGATCATGAAACCAACGGCCAGCGACCAATGCCGGGTTGGCGAGCACTGTTCGGACCCCGCAAGGGCGCAATGATTCCCCAAACGGTTCCAGACAATGCTCGAGTCAAAGTGAAACGAGCCTGCGAACGCAGGCTCACGCAGCGCGCGATTATCCAGCAGGGCGCGTTACAACGCATCAGGCTGGAACAACTATTTATCGTACAAACCCTCTTGTTTTTCACGCAAACATGGGGTTTTTGGGCTCATATTTGTAACATAAATGTTACGGGGCCATCATTGACCAGATGCACCTGCATGTCGGCGCCGAAACGGCCGCTGGCGACGTCGTCATGCGCGGCGCGGGCTCGCTCGAGCAGGTAGTCGAACAGTTCGGCGCCGAGGGCCGGCGGCGCTGCAGTGGAGAAGCTCGGGCGCATGCCGTTGCGGGTGTCGGCAGCCAGGGTGAACTGGGAGACCAGCAGCAAGCCGCCGCCGATGTCCTTGAGCGAAAGGTTCATCTTGCCCTGGGGGTCGCTGAACACACGATAGTTGAGCAGCTTGTGCAAAAGCTTGTCGGCGTGCTCACGGGTGTCCCCCGGCTCCACCGCCACCAGCACCAGCAGGCCCTGGTCGATGGCGCCGACGATTTCCCCTTCTACCTCTACCCGCGCGCCCCGCACGCGTTGCAGCAGGCCCTTCATGCTTCTTCCAGGGGCAGGTCGAGCAAGCGGCGAGCCATCTGGTCGGCGGCGCGCACCAGGGCATCGGTGATACCCGGCTCGGAAGCAGCGTGGCCGGCGTCGCGGATCACCTTCAGCTCACTGTTCGGCCAGGCCTGGTGCAGCGCCCAGGCGTTTTCCAGCGGGCAGATCACGTCGTAACGACCGTGCACGATCACCGCGGGCAGATGGGCGATCTTCGGCAGGTCGCGGATCAGCTGGTCCGGCTCGAGGAAGGCGTTGTTCATGAAATAGTGGCATTCGATACGGGCGATCGACAGGGCGCGCTGTGGCTCGGAGAAGCGGTCGACCACCAGCGGGTTGGGGCGCAACGTCGCGGTACGGCCCTCCCAGGTGGACCAGGCCTTGGCGGCATGCATCTGGGCGATCTGGTCGTTGCCGGTCAGGCGCTTGTGGAAGGCCTTGACCAAGTCACCGCGCTCTTCCGGTGGAATCGGTGCGATGTAGTCCTGCCAGTAATCGGGGAACAGGCGGCTGGCACCTTCCTGGTAGAACCATTGGATCTCCTGCGGACGGCACAGGAAGATGCCTCGCAGGATCAGGCCATGGACGCGCTCGGGGTGGGCCTGGGCGTAGGCCAGGGCCAGGGTGGAACCCCAGGAGCCACCGAACAGCACCCATTTGTCGATCCCCAGGTGCTCGCGGATGCGCTCCAGGTCCTCGACCAGGTGCCAGGTGGTGTTGTTCTCCAGGCTGGCGTGGGGCGTGGAACGGCCGCAGCCGCGCTGGTCGAAGGTGATGATGCGGTACAGGGTGGGATCGAAGTAGCAGCGGCTCTGGGCATCGCAGCCAGCGCCCGGGCCGCCGTGGATGAACACCACCGGCAGACCTTCCGGCGAACCGCTTTCGTCGACATACAGCACATGCGGCGCTTCCACGGCCAGATCGTGCCGGGCGTAGGGTTTGATCTGCGGGTACAGGGTCTGCATTGCGCACTCCGTGTGAGGATTTAGTCTGCCGCCTGGCATCATAAACCTGAATTGCGCTTTGAGCATGTGTCGCGGTGAATCGGCAGGCATTTGTACAAGACCAATCGCGGGGCAAGCCCGCTCCCACAGGATTCGTGCAGCCTCTGTGGGAGCGGGCTTGTCCCGCGATTGGGCCGGCCAGGCTATCGCCCGTAATGCTCCTTGCCCCAGGCCAGAACGGTTTCCAACAACTGCTTCAACACCATCTGGGTCGGCCGGGCCAGGTCTTCGCGATAGGCGAACGGCTCGACCTCTTCCATGTAGGTGCTCTGCGCCAGCTCCAGCTGCACCGCGTGGATGTGGTTGGCCGGGTCGCCGTAATGGCGGGTGATATGCCCGCCCTTGAAGCGCCCGTTGAGCACATGGCTGTAGCCCTGGGCCTCGGCGCACACGCCTTGCAGGCGCTCGGCCAGGGCCGGGTCGCAGCTGGCGCCGTTGAAGGTGCCCAGGTTGAAGTCCGGCAGTTTGCCCTCGAACAGGTGCGGGATGTGCGAACGGATCGAGTGGGCATCCCACAGCAGCGCATAGCCGTGGCGCTCGCGCAGACGGGCCAGTTCGCGGCGGATCGTCTCGTGGTACGGGCGCCAGACCTGCTCCAGGTAGGCCTTGCGCTCTTCGGCCGAAGGCACCTGCCCCGCCTTGAACAGCGGCTCGCCTTCGAACAGCGTCGAAGGATACAGGCCAGTGGTAGCCCCGGCGTACAGCGGTTTGTCATCGTCCGGGCGGTTGAGATCGATGACGAACCGCGAATACTGCGCCGCCACTACGCTAGCGCCGAGCTCGTGGGCGAAGTCGTATAGCCGTGGGATGTGCCAGTCGGTGTCGGGCAGGCTACGCGCTTGCTCGACCAGGCCGTCACGCACCGCATCGGTCAGGCCGAGCCCGGCATGGGGCATGCTGATCAACAGGGGCACTTGGCCTTGGTGAAAACTCAATACCTTGTCCATGTCGCCTCGCTCAATGAGTGGTGATTTCATGGCCCAGGCGCACGATGCGCTTGGGCAGGTCGCCACCTAGCCAGTAGGCCAGGTCGGCAGGGCGTTCGATCTGCCAGGCGACGAAATCCGCCACCTTGCCCACTTCCAACGAGCCGTGGCTATCGCCCAGGCCCAACGCCGTAGCGGCGTGCACGGTGACGCCGGCAAGTGCCTCCTCCGGGGTCATGCGGAACAGGGTGCAGCCCATGTTCAGCATCAGGCGCAGCGACAACGCAGGCGAGGTGCCTGGGTTCAGGTCGCTGGCCAGGGCGATCTTCACCCCATGGCGGCGCAGGGCCTCCATCGGTGGCAGCTGGGTTTCGCGCAGGAAGTAGAATGCGCCCGGCAGCAGCACGGCAACGGTGCCGGCCTCGGCCATGGCGATGGCATCTTCCTCGGTCATGAATTCAAGGTGGTCGGCCGACAGCGCGTGGTAGCGCGCCGCCAGGCTCGATCCGTGCAGAGACGACAGCTGCTCGGCGTGGAGCTTGACCGGCAAGCCCAGCTCGCGCGCCTTGATGAAGACCTTCTCGACCTGGGCTGGCGAGAACGCCAGGTGTTCGCAGAAGGCATCCACCGCGTCCACCAGGCCTTCCTCGGCCAGGGCGGGCAGCATCTGCTCGCAGATATGCGCGATGTAGTCGTCCGCCCGGCCGGCGTATTCCGGCGGCAAGGCATGGGCGGCGAGGCACGTGCTGCGCACGGTCAGCGGCAGCTCCTCGCCCAGGCGCCGGGCGACCCGCAGCATCTTGCGCTCGTTGGCAAGATCCAGGCCGTAGCCGGACTTGATCTCCAGCGTGGTCATGCCATCGCGCATCAATGCCTGGACCCGCTGGCGTGCACTGGCGAACAGTTCATCTTCGCTGGCCGCGCGGGTCGCCCGCACCGTGCTGGCAATCCCGCCGCCCTGGGCGGCGATCTCGGCGTAGCTGACGCCCTGCAGGCGCTGCTCGAATTCGCCGCTGCGGTTACCACCGAACACCGCATGGGAGTGGCAATCGATCAGCCCCGGGGTGACCCAGGCGCCACCCAGGTCCACCGTACGCTCGGCGTCGACCGGCGGCAGTTCGCCGCGCGGGCCGATCCATTCGATCTGCCCGGCCTGGGTGACGATCGCCGCGTCCTCGACGATCGAGTAGCGGCCCTGGGCCATGGTCGCCACGTGGCAGTGCTGCCAGAGGGTTCTCATAAGCGGTCTCCGTTTCTAGCGGTGCAGCTCGGCCGGCGCCCGGACTGGCTGGCCCTGCCCTGCCCGCGGCTTGCACCACAGCAGGTAGGAGGCCACCAGGAACACCACCCAGACCACACCGACGATCAACGCGGCCTGGGTATCCGGGAAGTAACCAAGTACACCAAAGATGAACAACATGAAAGCGATGGCCATGGCCGGCCCGTAGGGCCAGAACGGCACAGGGAACTTCAGCTCGGCGACCTGCTCGGCGCTCAGGCGGCGACGCATGGCCACCTGGCTGACCAGGATCATCATCCACACCCACACGGTGGCGAAGGTGGCGATCGAGGCGATCAGCAGGAACACGTTCTCCGGGATCAGGTAGTTCAGCAGCACACCGACCAGCAGCGCGGCGCCCATCACCAGCACAGTCATCCATGGTACGCCGTGGCGGGACAGCTTGCCGAAGCTGCGCGGCGCATGGCCTTGCTGGGCCAGGCCATACATCATGCGACCGGCGCCGAAGATGTCGCTGTTGATGGCCGAAACCGCGGCCGAGATCACCACCACGTTCAGCACAGCGGCGGCCGAGCCGATGCCCAGGTTGCTGAAGATCTGCACGAACGGGCTGCCCTGGCTGCCGATCTGCGGCCATGGGTACAGGCACATCAGCACGAACAGGGTGAGCACGTAGAACAGCAGGATGCGCAGCGGCACGGCGTTGATCGCCTTGGGAATGACGCGTTGCGGATCCTTGGCTTCACCGGCGGTGACGCCGATGATCTCGATACCGCCGAAGGCGAACATCACCACCGCGAAGCAGGCGATCAGGCCGCCGATGCCGTTGGGCATGAAGCCACCGTTGCTGACCAGGTTGCTCACGCCCATCGTGGTTTCGGTGGTGGCATTGCCCAGGCCGAAGATCATGATGCCGAAGCCGGCCAGGATCATGGCGACGATCGCGCCGACCTTGAGCAACGACAGCCAGAACTCCATTTCACCGAAGACCTTGACGTTGCACAGGTTCAGGCCGCCGATGATGAAGACGATGCCCAGCACCCAGATCCAGCGGGCCACTTCCGGGAACCAGAAGCCCATGTAGATTCCGAATGCGGTGACGTCGGCGATGGCCACGATGACCATCTCGAAGGCGTAGGTCCAGCCGAGGATGAAGCCCGCCATGGGGCCGAGGTAGGTGCTGGCGTAATGGCCGAAGGAGCCGGCCACCGGGTTGTGCACGGCCATCTCGCCAAGGGCGCGCATGACCATGAACACCGCCGCGCCGCCGATCAGGTAGGCCAGCAGCACCGCCGGGCCGGCCATCTGGATGGCAGAGGCCGAACCGTAGAACAGCCCGGTACCGATCGCGGAACCGAGCGCCATGAAACGAATGTGCCGGGCCGATAGCCCGCGCTTGAGACCTTGGGTTTGTTGCATGTCACGTCCTTCTTAAATTGTTCTTGTGGTCGTGAGTAGAAGGGGACTGCTGCGCAGCCCATCGCCGGCAAGCCGGCTCCCACAGGCGGCGATGTCTCTGGAAACAGCGCAGGACAGGTGGGAGCCGGCTTGCCGGCGATGGGCCGCAGGGCGGCCCCAAGGGCATTACAGGCTTGGCAGGACGCCGGCCGGCAGCAGGCTGGTCAAGGTCCCTTTGGCCAGCAGCTCGGCAGCGATTTCGATGTCCGGAGCGAAGAAGCGGTCGCGGTCATAGTGCGGCACTTCGCGGCGCAGGGCCTGGCGCGCCTGCTCGAGCTTGGCGGAGGTCTTCAGGCCTTTGCGCAGGTCCAGGCCCTGGCAGGCGCCCAGCCATTCGATGGCGAGCACGCCACGGGTGTTTTCGGCCATTTCCCACAGGCGCTTGCCGGCGGCAGGGGCCATCGACACGTGGTCTTCCTGGTTGGCGGAGGTCGGCAGGCTGTCGACGCTGTGCGGGTGCGACAGGGCCTTGTTCTCGCTGGCCAGGGCGGCTGCGGTAACCTGGGCGATCATGAAGCCGGAGTTCACCCCACCGTTTTCCACCAGGAACGGCGGCAGCTGGGACATGTGCTTGTCCATCATCAGCGAGATGCGGCGCTCGCTCAGCGAGCCCATCTCGGCGATGGCCAGGGCGAGGTTGTCGGCGGCCATGGCCACAGGCTCGGCGTGGAAGTTACCACCGGAAATCACGTCGCCTTCGGCGGCGAATACCAGCGGGTTGTCCGACACGGCGTTGGCCTCGATGCCCAGCACTTCGGCAGCCTGGCGGATCTGGGTCAGGCAGGCGCCCATGACTTGTGGCTGGCAGCGCAGGGAGTATGGGTCCTGGACCTTGTCGCAGTTCTTGTGCGACAGCGAGACTTCGCTGGCGTCGCCCAGCAGGTCGCGGAAGCAAGCGGCGGTGTCGATCTGGCCACGCTGGCCACGTACTTCGTGGATACGTGCATCGAACGGCGAGCGCGAACCCAGTGCGGCTTCCACGCTCAGGCCGCCACAGGCGATGGCCGCGGCGTACAGGTCTTCGGCGGCGAACAGGCCACGCAGGGCGTAGGCGGTGGATGCCTGGGTGCCGTTGAGCAGCGCCAGGCCCTCTTTCGCGGCCAGGGTCAGCGGTTCCAGACCGGCGACTGCCAGGGCTTCGGTGGCAGGCAGCCACTGGCCCTTGTAGCGCGCCTTGCCTTCGCCCAGCAGCACCAGCGACATATGGGCCAGCGGTGCCAGGTCGCCCGAGGCGCCTACCGAACCCTTGAGCGGAATGTGTGGGTAGACTTCGGCGTTGACCAGGGCGATCAGCGCGTCGATGACCTTGCGACGGATGCCGGAGAAACCGCGGCTGAGGCTGTTGATCTTCAGCACCATGATCAGGCGCACCAGGGCGTCGTCCAGCGGTGCGCCGATACCGGCGGCGTGGGACAGCACCAGCGAGCGCTGCAGGTTTTCCAGGTCATGGCTGGCGATGCGGGTCGAGGCCAGCAGGCCGAAACCGGTGTTGATGCCATAGGCGGTGCGGTCTTCGGCGATGATCTGCTCGACGCAGGCAACGCTGGCGTCGATCGCAGCGCCAGCGCTGGCGTCCAGTTGCAGGCGTACAGGCGCTGCGTGGACAGCACGCAGTTGGGCCAGGGTCAGGGTGCCGGGCTTGAGAGTCAGGTCGGTCACTTCGCTACTCCAATTCGTATGGGGCCCGCAGGCCCCTTCTTGTTGTTCAGTATCAACGTTGTTCGGCGATAGCCAAAGGAACGTCGATCAGCCCGTGATCATCGGCAGGTCCAGGCCCTGCTCCTTGGCGCAGTCGATGGCGATCTGGTAGCCGGCATCGGCGTGGCGCATGACGCCGGTCCCTGGGTCGTTGGTCAGTACGCGGGCGATACGTGCAGCGGCTTCGTCGGTACCGTCGCAGACGATGACCATGCCCGAGTGCTGGGAGAAGCCCATGCCTACGCCACCGCCGTGGTGCAGCGAAACCCAGGTGGCGCCGCCTGCGGTGTTGAGCAGCGCGTTGAGCAGCGGCCAGTCGGAGACAGCGTCGGAGCCATCACGCATGGCTTCGGTCTCGCGGTTCGGGCTGGACACGGAACCGGAGTCCAGGTGGTCGCGGCCGATGACGATCGGCGCGGACAGCTCGCCGCTGCGGACCATTTCGTTGAACGCCAGGCCCAGCTTGGCACGCAGACCCAGGCCAACCCAGCAGATACGTGCCGGCAGGCCCTGGAAGCTGATGCGCTCGCGAGCCATGTCCAGCCAGCGGTGCAGATGGGCGTCGTCCGGGATCAGTTCCTTGACCTTGGCGTCGGTCTTGTAGATGTCCTCGGCATCGCCCGACAGCGCGGCCCAGCGGAACGGGCCGACACCGCGGCAGAACAGCGGACGGATGTAGGCCGGTACGAAGCCTGGGAAGTCGAAGGCGTTGGCCACGCCCTCTTCCTTGGCCATCTGGCGGATGTTGTTGCCGTAGTCGAAGGTCGGCACGCCCATCTTCTGGAAGTCGAGCATGGCCTGCACGTGCACGGCCATCGACTGCTTGGCGGCCTTGACCACGGCAGCAGCGTCGGTCTGGGCGCGGTCGCGGTACTCTTCCCAGGTCCAGCCAGCCGGCAGGTAGCCGTTGAGCGGGTCGTGGGCGCTGGTCTGGTCGGTGACCATGTCCGGGCGCACGCCACGCTTGACCAGCTCAGGCAGGATCTCGGCGGCGTTGCCGTGCAGGGCGATGGAGATGGCCTTGCCTTCGGCGGTGTACTTGGCGATGCGCGCCAGGGCGTCGTCCAGGTCCTTGGCCTGCTCGTCCACGTAGCGGGTCTGCAGGCGGAAGTCGATGCGGCTCTGCTGGCATTCGATGTTCAGCGAGCAGGCGCCGGCCAGGGTGGCTGCCAGCGGCTGGGCGCCGCCCATGCCACCGAGGCCCGCAGTCAGGACCCACTTACCGGTCAGGTTGCCGTTGTAGTGCTGGCGGCCTGCTTCGACAAAGGTTTCGTAGGTGCCCTGGACGATGCCCTGGCTGCCGATGTAGATCCAGCTGCCGGCGGTCATCTGGCCGTACATGGCCAGGCCCTTGGCGTCCAGTTCGTTGAAGTGTTCCCAGTTGGCCCAGTGCGGCACCAGGTTGGAGTTGGCGATCAGCACGCGCGGGGCGTTGGCGTGGGTCTTGAAGACACCGACCGGCTTGCCGGACTGCACCAGCAGGGTCTCGTCGTCTTCCAGGCGGGTCAGGGTCTCGACGATCTTGTCGTAGCACTCCCAGTTACGCGCGGCACGGCCGATACCGCCGTAGACCACCAGTTCCTTCGGGTTCTCGGCGACCTGCGGGTCGAGGTTGTTCATCAGCATGCGCAGCGGCGCTTCGGTCAGCCAGCTCTTCGCGGTCAGCTTGTTGCCACGCGGGGCGCGGATTTCTACGTCACGGTATTTGTTGTTGTCAGTCACGGGAGATGTCCTCTGCGGTCGATGTCGACGGCGGTGTGTCGATGGAGATATACAAACACACCTTTACTTGTACATACAAGCATGGACAACTAAATTTTTCCTACCGCTCCTCGGGAAACCGAAAAACAAAAGGGGCCGCTTCGCGATCCAATCGCGGGGCAAGCCCGCTCCCACAGGTTCGCGTTGCCCTTGAAGGCGGCGCAGAACCTGTGGGAGCGGGCTTGCCCCGCGATTGGGGCGCGCAGCGGCCCCTTTCACAATGCCAGGCTTAGCGCGGCATCAATTCGATCAGGCAGAATCGCCCTTGCACATCCAGCGCCAGCAGCTCTTCGTTGTCCTCCAGGCGCAGGCAGTCATACATGCCAAGCTGTTGCACCTGTTGCCCAGCCACCGTCACCTCCACCTGCCCGCTGGCCGCGAACAGCAGCACCGTCGAAGCCGAGCTGTATAACCGGTGCGTGCCATCGAGCCATTGCAACCGCGCCCGGTAGCGCTGTGGCGCGTAGATCAGGTTGAAGTCGCGGATCGGCCCGCCCAGCAGCTTGCAGCTGACCTGGCTTTCACCCATGAAGGCAAAGGCATCGAACGGCAGCAATGGCCGACTGGCCTGGCCATCGACCAGCAAGCGCATGCCGTCGCCCTGGAGCACGGTGATGATCCGCTGGTACCCGGCGAAGGTGGAAAACCCGCCGGACTCCTCGATATCGGCGATCGACAGGCGCCAACCGAACCCTTCCAGGCCCTCGCCGGCATCGCGGGTGATCTCTTCGGTGAAGCCTCCACCGTTCTTCCAGGGCATGCGCGGGTAGTCTTGGGCGCGCAACAGCTGCAATTGACTCATTTGCTGAATCGTCCTTCCAGGCGATGACGGGAACCAGGGTGGATCAGGCGTGCAGCGGTCACCGGCTGGCGCCCGGACCAGGTGCGCCGGCGTATCAGCAGGCACGGCTCGCCTCGCTCGATTTGCAGCAGACGACACTCCTCGGGCTCGGCCAGGATCGCCTCGACCACGTGCTCACCCTCGGTCAATGGGGCGACCTGTGACAGGTAGGCGTAGGGCGTCTGCCGGGTGAAGTCCTGCTTGAGGTAGTCCGGGGCGATCTGCGCGTTGACGTAGCGGTCCTCGATCTGCACCGGCACACCGTTTTCGTAGTGCACGATCAGCGAATGGAACACCCGCTGCCCTTCGCGCATGTCCAGAGCCAGGGCACGCTCGGAGCCGGCCGCCTCTTCGGCGAGGCGGATCACCTGGCAGCTATGCTGGTGGCCACGGCCGGCGATTTCGTCGGCGATGTTGTTGACCTCGAACAGCGCCGAGCGGGTCTTGGGCTCGGCCACGAAGGTGCCAACACCCTGCATGCGCACCAACAGCCCTTCGGCGGTGAGTTCGCGCAGGGCCCGGTTGATGGTCATGCGGCTGAAGCCCAGCTGGCTGACCAGCTCGCTTTCCGAGGGGACTCGGTGGTGTGGCGGCCAGCTGCCGTTTTCGATCTGCTGGACGATCATCTGTTTGACCCGGGCATACAGCGGCGCCGGACCTTCGCCCATCTGGGCAACCAGCGCGGAGACAGGAGGTGTCGGCACGGCGTTGAATCCTTTGCAATTGGCTGAACGGTAGCTTGCCGCAGTTTACCCGGCGCGCAAACGCCTGTATATGTATATACAAGTTAAACAATAACAGGATTTTACCCGATGCCTGCCTTTTTCGCCGAACGCGCCCTGCTGCCCACTGGCTGGGCCAGCAATGTCCGCCTGGAGGTAGCCGAGGATGGCCGACTGACCCACGTCGAGGCCAACGCCTCGGCCGAAGGTGCCGAACGCCTGGCCGGCCCGCTGCTGCCGGGCATGCCCAACCTGCATTCCCATGCTTTCCAGCGTGCGATGGCAGGCCTTGCGGAAGTGGCTGGCAACCCCAACGACAGCTTCTGGACCTGGCGCGACCTGATGTACCGTCTGGTTGGCCGGATCACGCCACAGCAATTGCAGGTCATCGCCCGCCAGCTGTACATCGAGATGCTCAAGGCCGGCTACACCTCGGTGGCCGAGTTCCATTACGTGCATCACGACCACAACGGCCATGCCTATGCCGACGCCGCCGAGCTGTCGCTGCGCATCAGCGCTGCCGCCGCCGACACCGGCATCGGCCTGACCCTACTGCCGGTGCTCTATAGCCATGCCGGGTTCGGCGGCCAGCCGCCGAGCGAAGGCCAGCGCCGCTTCATCAACTCCAGCGAGCAGTACCTGCGCCTGCAACAGCGGCTCGCCCCGCAGCTGGCGGCGCAGCCCGCCCAGCGTTTGGGCCTGTGCTTCCACTCCCTGCGCGCAGTCACCCCTGGGCAGATCGCCGAAGTGCTGGCCGCCAGCGACCAGCACTGCCCGGTGCACATCCACATCGCCGAGCAGCAGAAGGAGGTTGACGACTGCCTGGCCTGGAGCGGCCGTCGCCCGCTGCAATGGCTGCATGAAAACGTCGAGGTGGACGAGCGCTGGTGCCTGGTGCATGCCACCCACGCCGAGCCTGACGAAGTCACCGCCATGGCCCGCAGCGGCGCCGTGGCCGGCCTGTGCCTGACCACCGAGGCCAACCTGGGCGACGGCATCTTCCCGGCCGTGGACTTCCTGGCCCAGGGCGGGCGCATGGGGATCGGTTCGGACAGCCACGTGTCACTGAGCGTGGTGGAGGAACTGCGCTGGCTGGAATACGGCCAACGCCTACGCGACCAGCGACGCAACCGGCTGTACCGTGGCGACCAGCCAATGGTCGGGCGCACCCTGTACGACGCCGCCCTGGTCGGCGGCGCCCAGGCGATGGGCCAGCCCATCGGTGAGCTGGCCGTGGGCAAGCGCGCCGACTGGCTGGTGCTCGATGGACAGGACCCTTACCTGGCGACCGCGAACGGGGATGCCATTCTCAACCGCTGGCTGTTCGCTGGCGGGGATCGCCAGGTGCGCGATGTGATGGTCAACGGGCAATGGGTGGTGCGCCAGGGGCACCATGCCCAGGAAGAGGCGAGCGCGCGGGCGTTCGTCGAGGTGCTGCGACACCTGTTGGACTGATCGGTCGCACCGCCTATCGCAATCGCGGGACAAGCCCGCACACAGCGATCACCGTCACCTCTGTGGGAGCGGGCTTGTCCCGCGATTGCGATGTATCCGCCGAACTCAGTGCGAAGCGACGATCTGCTTGTCCGACGCCCGCCAGATCAGGCGGGTGGTGTCATACCCCTGCTGGCGGGCCTTGGCCAGCAGGCTCTCGCGTTCCACCGCCGGCAGGCTCTGGGTCCGCGACAGGATCCACAGGTACTTGCGGTCCGGGCTGCCGACGATCGCCGTGCGGTAGCGTTCGTCCACGTACAGTACCCAGTACTCACCCTTGGCCACGCCCGGCACCAGGTGCGTGAACCAGTTGTTGAACTCCACCCACAGCCGGTCGTTGTGCCCTGGGTCCTGCGGCCAGGCGGAACCCTCGGCGCGCAGCCACTCGCCGTCGATCATGCGGCAGCGGTTCAGCACACCCATCGAGCCATCGGGCCTGAGGTTGTAATGGGCCTCGGACTGGGCGCAGTCGCGCTGATAGGGCATCGGCAACCGCGCCAGCTCGAACCATTTGCCCTCGTAGCGCTCCAGGTCGATGCCGCCTGCGGTCTTCGGTGCCAACGGGTCGCTCGGGGACGTGGCGCAACCGCCCAGCAGCAACGCTGCACAAACCGCCAGCAGCAGGTGGATACGCTTCATTTGAGACCCTGCCCGGAATACATCAAGACCTTGTCGGCAGCGTACTGAACGCTGATGAAGCTCTTCTCGTCGCCCCACGTGCAGCTGCTCATGCCCAGCGCCCCCGAACATTCGGCAGGGGTACCGAGCAGCTGCTCGACCTCGGCCTTGCTCATGCCGGCTTTGAGCTTGGAATAGTTTTCCTGGTTGATCTTGCTGCAGGCAGTCAGGACGACGCACAAGGACAACAGGGCGAGGGAACGCAACGACATGAAGGGACACTCCTGGAGATGAAGGCACAGGCATGGTGGCCTGCAGACAGCTTAGAAGGCAAAAAGCCGCCTCGGTTCCCTGCTTCCCCAGGTTTGTACGTACACCGTTGGTCGGCTGGCGTGAACCTTGCGAACCTGTTCACATCGCCCAAACGATTGCGGGGCAAGCCCGTCCCCATGCATCGCGCATGAGAGCGGCCTTGCCCCGCAAGGGCCTGCTGGCCTAGAAACGCGAACCTGGCTCGAGCAGGAAGTCCATCTCTTCATCGGTGCTCGGCCGGCCCAGCACCAGATTGCGGTGCGGGAAGCGGCCGAAGCGGGCGATCACCCGTTGGTGCTGTTCGGCGTAGTCGAGGAAGCCCTCGAACAGCCGGCGATTGGCCTCGGGCTGTTCCTCCAGCAGGACCTGGTAGCGCTCCACGCACAGGTTCTGCCAGTCGAGCACCTCGGCATGCTCCAGCACCAACAGCACGAACACCCGCTGGATCGGCAACAACTGGTAGTCCCAGCCCTTCTGCAGACCTTGCATGGCCACCACCTGGGCGCGCCGGTCGCCGTCGAAGGCACGCGGCGTGTCGCGATGGATCATGCGCGGCAGCTGGTCCAGCAGGATCAGCAGGCCGAGCCAGCCTTGCGGGCTTTGCTGCCACTCGTCGAGACCACCGGCCAGGGCGTGCTCGACCAGCTCGCCAAACAGCGCCTGGGCCTCGGCATCGTGATGCTTGCCGAACCACAGCGTGCTCTTCTCGTCAGCCACGGCCTGGGGACTGGTGCCCCAACCGAACCACCACTCCAGCAACGGCTGCCAAGGTGCGAGCATGACTTACTCCTTGTGATAGGCGGTGACGCGCTCGACCTCTTCCTTCGAGCCCAGGATCACCGACACGCGCTGGTGCAGGCTCTCGGGCTGGATGTCGAGGATGCGATCGTAACCGTTGGTGGACGCGCCGCCGGCCTGCTCGATGATGAACGACATCGGGTTGGCTTCGTACATCAGGCGCAGCTTGCCCGGCTTGCTCGGCTCACGGGCATCGCGTGGGTACATGAACAGGCCGCCACGGGTCAGGATGCGGTGCACGTCGGCCACCATCGAGGCGATCCAGCGCATGTTGTAGTTCTTCTTCAGCGGGCCGGTCTCGCCAGCCAGCAGTTCGCCCACGTAGCGCTGCACTGGGGCTTCCCAGTGACGCTGGTTGGACATGTTGATGGCGAACTCGGCGGTGCTTTCCGGTACGCGGATGTTCTCGTGGGTCAGGACGAAGCTGCCCAGCTCGCGGTCCAGGGTGAAGCCCTTGACGCCGTTGCCCAGGGTCAGGATCAGCATGGTCTGCGGGCCATAGATGGCGTAGCCGGCGGCGACCTGCTGGGTGCCTGGCTGGAGGAACGCATTTTCGTTCAGGGTTTCGTTCTGGCTCAGGTATTCATTGGGGCAACGCAATACCGAGAAGATAGTACCGACCGAGACGTTGACGTCGATGTTCGACGAACCGTCCAGCGGGTCGAAGACCAGCAGGTAGGCACCCTTGGGGTACTTGCCCGGGATCTGGTAGGCGTTGTCCATTTCCTCGGACGCCATGCCGGCCAGGTGACCGCCCCACTCGTTGGCCTCCAGCAGGATGTCGTTGGAGATCACGTCGAGCTTCTTCTGCACCTCGCCCTGTACGTTTTCGGTGCCCATGCTGCCCAGTACGCCGCCCAGGGCCCCTTTGGACACGTGGTGGCTGATTTCCTTGCACGCACGCGCCACCACTTCGATCAGGAAGCGCAGATCGGCAGGGGTATTGTTGCTGCGGGTCTGCTCAATCAGATAGCGACTCAGGGTAACGCGGGACATGTATGGCTCCGAAATGGAAAGGGGGGAGAAAAACCCCCGCAGTTTACAGGGAGAGTTGCGGGCTAGCGAGCGATGAGACTCGACTGGTCGTTCAGACGGCACAATAGGTCGGTAGTTCAGCCCCCGCCAGGCCGGCGGTCGGAGCGCACGGCTGGCACCGCGACCTGTAGGAGCGGCCTTTTCGCGGCACAAGGCCGCTCCTACAGGAACCCTACAGGGTCGCGCGCGACCTCAATCCAGCGCCTTCCAGATCTCGCTGGCATATTCGCGAATGGTACGGTCCGACGAGAACCACCCCATCCGCGCCGTGTTGAGCACCGCCATGCGCCACCAGCTCTGGGGCTGGTGCCACAGCGCCTCGACCCGTCGCTGGGCCTCCCAGTAGGCATCGAAGTCGGCGCACACCAAGAAGCGGTCATGGGCCACCAGTGCATCCACAAGGCCTGTGTAGCGCGCCGGGTCGTCGGGCGAGAAGACGCCGCTGCGGATCGCCTCGAGCACATCGCCCAGGCGGCTCGACGCCGCGATCGCAGCGCCGGCACCAAAGTCCCCGGCACGCTTGCGGGCTTCCACCTGCTGGGCGGTGAGGCCGAAGATGAACATGTTCTCGGTACCGACCTGCTCACTCATTTCGACGTTGGCGCCATCGAGGGTGCCGATGGTCAGCGCGCCATTGAGGCCGAACTTCATGTTGCTGGTGCCGGAGGCCTCGTACCCGGCGGTGGAGATCTGCTCGGACAGATCCGCCGCCGGGATGATGCTCTCGGCCAGGCTGACGTTGTAGTTGGGCAGGAACACCACCTTGAGCAGGCCGCGCACGGTCGGGTCGTTGTTGACCACCCGGGCGATGTCGTTGGCCAGCTTGATGATCAGCTTGGCCTGGTGGTAGCTGGCCGCAGCCTTGCCGGCGAAGATCTTGACCCGCGGCACCCAGTCGATATCCGGCTCGGCGCGCATGGCCTGGTACAGGGCCACGGTGTGCAGCAGGTTGAGCAACTGACGCTTGTACTCGTGGATCCGCTTGACCTGCACATCGAACAGCGCCTCGGGGTTGACCGTCACCCCGACCCGGTCCTGGATGATGCTGGCCAGGGCCCGCTTGCTGTGCAGGCGTTGGGAGGCGAACTGCTTGCGGAAGGTGGTCTTGTCGGCGAACGGCACCAGCGCCTTCAATTGCCCTTCAGGGTCGTCCAGGACCTGCTCGCCCAGCGCCTCCACCAACATGGCGGTGAGCTGCGGGTTGGCCTGGTACAGCCAACGGCGGAAGGTGATGCCGTTGGTCTTGTTGTTGATCCGTTTCGGGTACAGCTTGTGCAGCTCGGCGAACACCGTGCTGCGCATCAGCTTGCTGTGCAAGGCCGACACGCCGTTGACACTGTGCGAACCGAGGAATGCCAGGTTGCCCATGCGCACCCGGCGGCCGTTGTCCTCTTCGATCAGCGATACCGCGCGCAGCACATCGAAGTCGTGCAGGCCTTTGGCTCGCAGGGCATCGATATGCTGGGCGTTGATCAGGTAGATGATCTGCATGTGGCGCGGCAGCATGCGCTCCATCAGTGCCACCGGCCAGGTTTCCAGGGCTTCGGGCAGCAGGGTGTGGTTGGTATAGGCCAGGGTCCCTACGGTCAGCTCCCAGGCGGTATCCCAGGGTATCTCGTGCTGGTCGACCAACAGCCGCATCAGCTCGGCCACGGCGATCGACGGGTGGGTGTCGTTGAGCTGGATGGCCGCTGCATCCGGCAGGTTGAGCAGGTTGTCGTGCATGTTCAGGTGCCGGCGCAGCAAGTCCTGCAACGACGCCGAGACGAAGAAGTACTCCTGGCGCAGGCGCAGCTCCTGGCCGGCCTCGGTGCTGTCTGCCGGGTACAGTACCCGTGAGATGCTCTCGGCCCGCGCCACTTCGGCTACCGCGCCCAGGTGATCGCCAGCGTTGAAACGCTCCAGGTGCAACTCTTCCATGGCCCGGGCGCGCCACAGGCGCAAGGTGTTCACGCTCGCCCCGCGCCAGCCGACCACTGGCGTGTCGTAGGCCACCGCCCGTACCGTCTCGCCCGGCCACCAGACCTGGCGCGCGTGGCCGTGGGTGTCGTACACCGTCTCGACGCTGCCGCCAAAGCTGATCGGGTAGATCACCTCCGCGCGCTCGAACTCCCACGGGTTGCCGAAGTCCAGCCAGTTCTCGGTCTGCTCCTGTTGCCAGCCATCGACCATGGCCTGGCGGAACAGGCCGTGTTCGTAGCGGATGCCATAGCCATGGGCGGCGATGCCCAGGGTCGACATGCTCTCCATGAAGCACGCCGCCAGGCGACCGAGGCCGCCGTTGCCCAGTGCGGCGTCCGGCTCCAGCAGGCGGATACGCTCCAGGTCCACGTCCAGCCCTACCAGCGCTTCGCGGGCGATCTCCAGCAGGCCCAGGTTGCTGAGGCTGTCGTACAGCAGGCGGCCGATGAGAAATTCCAGGGAGAGGTAGTAGACCCGCTTCTGGCTGCGCCGATAGGCCTGGCGGGTGTGGTCCATCCAATGGTCGACCATGTGATCGCGGGCAGCCAGGGCGATGGCTTCGAACCAGTCATGGTCGAAGGCATGCTCCGGGTCCTTGCCGACCGCGTAGGTCAGCTTGGCCAGCACAGCGGCGCGAAATTCGGCCACCTCTGCGTCACGAGCTTTGGGTTCCTGGGACATGCGGCATCCTCGAGCAAGTTGACGAAAGCACAGGTTGTTCAGCCTAGACGCTTCGACACAGAGCGTCAGCGAGGGTTCGCGGTTTTCATGCCCCACTCGGCGATTCGGGCAAAAGGTTGTTCACAAATTGAACAACTCCGGTATCATCGCGCGCCCCGCAAACCGTGATATGCCCCAAGAAAATGAAACCGACCCTGATCGCCGCCGCCGAAGTCGACCGCCTGGAAACCTGGCAACGCTATGCCAGCCACATGTGCGGGGGCTGCCACTCGACCTGTTGTACCCTGCCGGTGGAAGTGAAGATCAAGGACCTGATCCGCATCGGCGTGGTGGACGAGTTCGAGAAGGACGAGCCGCCGAAGAACATCGCCAAGCGCCTGCAGAAAGAAGGCATCATCGAGCGCTTCAACCAGAAATCGGGGATCTTCACCCTGACCCGCATGAGCAACGACGACTGCCTGTACCTGGATCGCAAGAGCCGCTTGTGCACTATCTACGACAAGCGGCCCGACACCTGCCGCAACCACCCCAAGGTCGGGCCGCGGCCGGGGTATTGCGCGTACAAGCCCAAGGTGGTCGGACGCTGAGCCTGTTTCAATTGAGAATTTGGGGCCGCTTCGCGCCCCTTGCGCCGCGAAAGGGCCGCAAAGCGGCCCTCAACTTTCTTGAAGGCAAACAAAAACGCCCCCGGTCTTTCGACTCGGGGGCGTTTTCGTTTCAGCTCAGGCTAGACGATCAAGCCTTGGCTTTCTTGGCAGCGCGGGTACGCTCGCCTTCGTCGAGGATCTTCTTGCGCAGACGGATCGACTTCGGCGTGACTTCGCACAGCTCGTCGTCCTGGATGAATTCCAGGGCCTGCTCGAGGGTGTGGCGAACCGGCGGAACCAGGGCGATGACTTCGTCCTTGCCCGAAGCACGCATGTTGTCGAGCTTCTTGCCCTTGGTCGGGTTCACGCCCAGGTCGTTGTCACGGCTGTTCAGGCCGATGATCTGACCGTTGTAGATGTCCTGGCCGTGCTCGATGAACAGCTTGCCGCGAGCCTGCAGGGTTTCCAGCGAGTAGGTCAGGGCCTTGCCGGTCTCGATCGAGACCAGAACACCGTTCAGACGGCCCGACATGGTGCCTGGCTTCATGGTGTCGTAGCGATCGAAGATCGAGGTCAGGATGCCTGCACCGTTGGTCAGGGTCAGGAACTGGTTGCGGAAGCCGATCAGGCCACGGGCCGGAACGTTGTACTCCAGGCGCACACGGCCCTTGCCATCCGGCGCCATGTTGGTCAGGTCGCCCTTACGCAGGCCCATTTCTTCCATGACCTTGCCCTGGGACTCTTCAGGGATATCGATGGTGACGTTCTCGAACGGCTCCTGCTTGACGCCATTGACTTCGCGGATGATCACCTCAGGACGGCCCACGGCCATCTCGAAGCCTTCGCGGCGCATGGTTTCGATCAGGACCGACAGGTGCAGCTCACCACGGCCAGAGACCTTGAACTTGTCGGCCGAGTCGCCTTCTTCGACGCGCAGGGCAACGTTGTACAGCAGCTCTTTGTCCAGACGCTCTTTGATGTTGCGGCTGGTGACGAACTTGCCTTCCTTGCCGCAGAACGGCGAGTCGTTGACCTGGAAGGTCATCGAAACGGTCGGCTCGTCGACGGTCAGCGGCTTCATCGCTTCGACGTGGTTCATGTCGCACAGGGTGTCGGAGATGAACAGCTCGTCGAAACCGCTGATGCAGACGATGTCGCCCGCGGTGGCTTCTTCGACGTCGACGCGGTGCAGGCCGTGGTGGCCCATCAGCTTGAGGATACGGCCGTTGCGCTTCTTGCCTTCGGTGTCGATGGCGACGACCGGGGTGTTCGGCTTGACGCGGCCACGGGCGATACGGCCAACGCCGATTACGCCCAGGAAGCTGTTGTAGTCCAGTGCGGAGATCTGCATCTGGAACGGGCCGTCGACGTCGACGGTCGGTGCCGGCACGTGGTCGACGATGGCCTGGTACAGCGGGGTCATGTCTTCGGCCATGTCGGTGTGGTCGAGACCGGCGATGCCGTTCAGGGCCGAGGCGTAGACAACCTGGAAGTCCAGCTGGTCGTCGGTGGCGCCGAGGTTGTCGAACAGGTCGAAGATCTGGTCCAGAACCCAGTCAGGACGCGCGCCCGGACGGTCGACCTTGTTGATCACGACGATCGGCTTGAGGCCGGCTTCGAAGGCCTTCTTGGTCACGAAGCGGGTTTGCGGCATCGGGCCGTCCTGGGCGTCGACCAGCAGCAGCACGGAGTCGACCATCGACATCACGCGCTCTACTTCACCGCCGAAGTCGGCGTGGCCGGGGGTGTCGACGATGTTGATGCGGTAGTCGTTCCAGCGGATGGCGGTGTTCTTCGCCAGGATGGTAATGCCGCGCTCTTTTTCCTGGTCGTTGGAGTCCATCACGCGCTCGTCGTTGAGCTCGTTACGCTCCAGGGTGCCGGACTGGCGCAGGAGTTTGTCGACCAGGGTGGTTTTACCATGGTCAACGTGGGCGATGATGGCGATGTTACGCAGATTTTCGATCACAACTGTATCTCGATCAGAGGATTCGGTTGCCGCCAGTGTAGGCGGCGAATATGTACGGTTTGCGGCTCAGCGGGCCCGGTGGTCGGGAGGGCGATGGCGGATGCTGCCGCCATACAGCCCTGGGGTCTTATGTCGGACGATAAACACGCACATTGGCATGTCCCTCACTGAGCAGGTGGTGTGCGTGCAGGCGGCTCATCACACCTTTGTCGCAATACAGCAGGTACTGGCGGTTGGCATCCAGGTGCTTGAACTTGCTGTTGATCGCATAGAACGGCATGGCCTGGACTTCGACGCCCTCGATCACCAGAGGTTCGTCTTCCTGAGCATCGGGGTGACGGATGTCGAGGACGATCTGGCCCGGCAGGGCCTCGGCCACTTCCTCGATCTCGATGTCCTTGCCCAGCTCGTCGATCACGTGGTCGATGGAGATGAACTTGGCACGCTCCATGGCGCGCTCGAGCACTGCCATGTCGAACTGCTTCTCTTCGTGCTCCATGCGGTGGCGCTTGGCATGGGTGGTCGGGTTCACCGAGATCACGCCGCAATATTCCGGCATGTGCTTGGCGAACTCGGCAGTGCCGATCTGGTAGGCGGTGTCGATGATGTCCTGCTTGTGGCTGGCCAGAAGCGGGCGCAGCACCAGCTTGTCGGTGGCCGAGTCGATGATCGACAGGTTCGGCAGGGTCTGGCTGGACACCTGGGAAATCGCCTCGCCGGTGACCAGGGCGTCGATCTCCAGGCGCTCGGCCATGCGCGCAGCGGCGCGCAGCATCATGCGCTTGAGGGTCACGCCCATGTAGCTGTTGTCGACCTTGCCCAGGATCTCGCCGACCACTTCTTCGAAAGGCACGCTGATGAACAGCACGCGCTGGCTGCTGCCGAACTTCTTCCACAGGTAGTGGGCCACTTCCATCACGCCGAGCTCGTGGGCACGGCCGCCGAGGTTGAAGAAGCAGAAATGGGTCATCAGGCCGCGGCGCATCATCTGGTAGGCGGCGACGGTGGAGTCGAAGCCGCCGGACATCAGCACCAGGGTCTGCTCCAGCGCGCCCAGCGGGTAACCGCCGATGCCCTGGTGCTGGTTGTGGATCACGTACAGGCGTTGGTCGCGGATCTCGATGCGCACCAAAACTTCAGGGTTCTTGAGGTCGATGCCGGTGGCACCGCACTGCTGGCGCAGCTGGCTGCCGACGTAGCGGTCGACGTCCATCGAGGTGAAGTCGTGGTGGCCGCCACGCTTGCAGCGCACGGCGAAGCGCTTGCCGGCCAGCAGGTGGCCAAAATGGTGCTTACACTTCTCGACGATGTCGTCGAAGTCGCCCAGCGGGTATTCCTCGACCTGCAGGAAGTGGGTGATCCCCGGGGTGCAGGTCAGGCGCTCGATCATTTCGCGCTGGATCTTCTCGTCCTCGACGCGGGTGACCACTTCGAGATTGTCCCAGACACCATCGACCACGAGCTCCGGATCCAAGTCCTTGAGCACGACGCGGATGTTCTTGCCGAGCTGGCGGATGAAACGCTTGCGCACCGGCCGGCTCTTGATGGTGATCTCAGGGAAGACTTTGACGATAAGTTTCATTGGTTTAACAGCGCGCGCAGGGCCTGCCGAAAATGAGGGGCGCGAATTATAGCGGAAATAGCTCAAGGTTTGAGCAACTTTTGATCAGGGCATTGATTTTATGTTGCCTGCGCGGGCCCCATCGCGGGGCAAGCCCGCTCCCACAAGGAATTGCGCACAACGGCCTTTGTGGGAGCGGGCTTGCCCCGCGATGGGACGAGCGCGCACCACAATGGTGCGCCACCTCGAAATAACGCATCTTATGAGTGCATTTCCCAAGGCACCCCTAGAACAAAATGCCCGCCAACGCCCCCTTTTATCTCACCCTCGCCATTTTCGGGCACTGGCATGCAAATTGCTCTCTTGTGAGGCAGGTAAGCTTGGCCGACTATCCGCGCCCGGCGACACCCTTTTTCCAGGGCAGCGGCCCACCGCGCCCTAGACCATCCGGAGGACAACATGTCGAAGTCGGTTCAACTCATCAAAGATCATGACGTCAAGTGGATTGATCTGCGTTTCACGGACACCAAAGGCAAACAGCACCACGTCACCATGCCCGCTCGCGATGCGCTGGAAGACGACTTCTTCGAAGCCGGCAAAATGTTCGACGGCTCGTCCATCGAAGGCTGGAAAGGCATCGAAGCCTCCGACATGATCCTGATGCCGGACGACGCGTCCGCCGTCCTGGACCCGTTCACCGAAGAGCCGACCCTGATCCTGGTCTGCGACGTAGTCGAACCGTCCACCATGCAAGGCTACGACCGCGACCCACGCGCCATCGCCAAGCGCGCCGAGGAATACCTCAAGACCACCGGCATCGGCGACACCGTGTTCGTCGGCCCGGAGCCTGAGTTCTTCATCTTCGACCAGGTCAAGTTCAAGTCCGACATCTCCGGCTCCATGTTCAAGATCTACTCCGAACAAGGTTCCTGGATGACCGACCAGGACGTCGAAGGCGGCAACAAGGGCCACCGCCCAGCCGTCAAGGGCGGCTATTTCCCGGTTCCGCCGTGCGACCACGACCACGAAATCCGTACTGCCATGTGCAACGCCATGGAAGAAATGGGCCTGGTCATCGAAGTTCACCACCACGAAGTGGCCACTGCCGGCCAGAACGAAATCGGTGTGAAATTCAACACCCTGGTCACCAAAGCTGACGAAGTCCAGACCCTGAAGTACTGCGTGCACAACGTGGCTGACGCCTACGGCAAGACCGCTACCTTCATGCCTAAGCCGCTGTACGGCGACAACGGCTCGGGCATGCACGTTCACATGTCGATCTCCAAGGACGGCAAGAACACCTTCTCCGGCGAAGGCTATGCCGGCCTGTCCGACACCGCCCTGTACTTCATCGGCGGCATCATCAAGCACGGCAAGGCACTGAACGGCTTCACCAACCCGGCCACCAACTCCTACAAGCGTCTGGTGCCAGGCTTCGAAGCCCCGGTCATGCTGGCCTACTCGGCCCGTAACCGTTCGGCCTCGATCCGTATCCCGTACGTTTCCAGCCCGAAAGCCCGCCGTATCGAAGCGCGCTTCCCGGACCCGGCGGCCAACCCGTACCTGTGCTTCGCCGCCCTGCTGATGGCCGGCCTGGATGGCATCCAGAACAAGATCCACCCAGGCGATGCCGCCGACAAGAACCTGTACGACCTGCCGCCTGAAGAGGCCAAGGAAATCCCGCAGGTTTGCGGCAGCCTGAAGGAAGCCCTGGAAGAGCTGGACAAGGGCCGCGCCTTCCTGACCAAGGGCGGCGTGTTCTCCGACGACTTCATCGATGCCTACATCGAGCTGAAGTCCGAAGAAGAAATCAAGGTCCGTACCTTCGTTCACCCGCTGGAATACGACCTGTACTACAGCGTGTAATGTAAGCTGCACCCTCGGAACGGCCTCCCTTGGAGGCCGTTTCTGCTTTTACACTCAAGCATTTCGGAATGGCCCTACCCGCCACACCTGAGCGACTGGCCACACTCGGTTCTCCCGACTTCAGGAGAGCAACATGCGCCTCATCCCCCTCCTCGCCCTGACCGGCGCGATCAGCTTGACAGGTTGCGCGGCAACCCTCGATGCCTCCTCCTCCCTGACTCGCCTGATCGACGCCATCGATCATCGACTCGACATCGCCGAGGCCGTAGCCCTGCACAAATGGGACACGCGTCAACCGGTACACGCACCGCAGCGCGAGCAGGACGTGCTGGCCAACGTGCGCCAGGCTGCGCTGACCTATGACCTGAACGCCGAACGCGCCGAAACCTTCTTCGCCGACCAGATCGAAGCCAACAAGCTGCTGCAATACCACTACCTCAACACATGGCACCAACAACGCCAGGCGCCCGATACCCAGCGCCGCGACCTTGCCAGCGAAATTCGCCCGCAACTGGATAACCTGCAGGACCAGTTGCTCCAGGACCTGGCGCGCTTCGACCAGCAACGCATGCCCCTGTGTGCCGAGCAATTGGCCGATGCCCTGGCCCAACGTTCGAAAGATACCCCTCGCCATTTGGCCCTGGTCCGTGCCACTGCGCAGCTGTGCGAGCGCAGCTGAACACCCTATGCTCTATATTGGTGCATCGCGGCGTCCTATGCCCAGCGATGCATCCCAATAGAGGTCACAAGAAACGATAAACCAGGGCTTTTTGTTCTGATTTCGCGCAAATCCAGGCCTTTATCCGGAAAATCTGCTTCTTTTCGGAGCCTTGGTTTGTTTCTTGCATTTTCCTTTGCACCGAGAGGATCACCCGCGCGCGCCCCAGCCCAGCCGGGGCCTACCCACGAGCCAACACGCGCCCAAATAGAGGTCCAAGACGCCATGACTATCAGCGATGCACAGCACCGGCTGCTCCTGGACAACCTGACCACGGCCACGCTTCTGCTCAATGCCGAACTGCGCCTGGAGTACATGAACCCGGCGGCGGAAATGCTGCTGGCGGTCAGCGGGCAGCGCAGCCATGGGCAATTCATCAGTGAGTTGTTCACCGAATCGACCGAAGCGCTCAACTCCCTGCGTCAGGCCGTGGAGCAGGCGCACCCGTTCACCAAGCGCGAAGCCCAGCTCACCTCCCTGACCGGTCAGGCCATTACCGTGGACTATGCCGTCACGCCGATCCTGCACCAGGGCCAGACCTTGCTGCTGCTGGAGGTCCACCCGCGCGACCGGCTGCTGCGCATCACCAAGGAAGAGGCCCAGCTGAGCAAGCAGGAGACCACCAAGATGCTGGTGCGCGGGCTGGCCCACGAGATCAAGAACCCGCTGGGCGGCATCCGTGGCGCGGCGCAACTGCTGTCACGCGAACTGCCCCATGACGATTTGCGCGACTACACCAACGTGATCATCGAGGAAGCCGACCGCCTGCGAAACCTGGTCGACCGCATGCTCGGCTCGAACAAACTGCCATCGCTGGCCATGACCAATATCCATGAAGTACTGGAGCGCGTCTGCAGCTTGGTGGAGGCCGAAAGCCAGGGTGGCATCACATTGGTGCGCGACTACGACCCGAGCCTGCCGGACGTGCTGATCGATCGCGAACAGATGATCCAGGCGGTGCTCAACATCGTGCGCAACGCCATGCAGGCGATCGGCGGGCAGAACGAACTGCGCCTGGGCCGCATCACCCTGCGCAGCCGCGCGGTGCGCCAGTTCACCATTGGCCATATCCGCCATCGCCTGGTCGCACGGATCGAGATCACCGACAACGGCCCGGGCATCCCCGCCGAGCTGCAAGACACCCTCTTCTACCCGATGGTCAGTGGGCGCCCGGACGGTACCGGGCTGGGCCTGGCCATCACCCAGAACATCATCAGCCAGCACCAGGGCCTGATCGAATGTGACAGCCACCCTGGCCATACCACCTTCTCGATCTTCCTGCCCCTGGAACAAGGAGCCACCGCCTCATGAGCCGAAGTGAAACCGTCTGGATCGTCGACGATGACCGCTCCATCCGCTGGGTACTGGAAAAAGCCCTGCAACAAGAAGGCATGACCACCCAGAGCTTCGACAGCGCCGACGGAGTCATGGGCCGCCTGGCCCGGCAACAACCGGATGTGATCATTTCCGATATCCGTATGCCTGGCACCAGTGGGCTGGACTTGCTCGCCCAGATCCGCGAACAGCACCCGCGCCTGCCGGTCATCATCATGACCGCCCATTCCGACCTGGACAGCGCCGTGGCGTCCTACCAGGGCGGCGCCTTCGAATACCTGCCCAAGCCATTCGACGTGGACGAAGCCGTCGCGCTGGTCAAGCGCGCTAACCAGCACGCCCAGGAGCAACAGGCGCTCGACGTGCCGACAAGCCTGGCCCGCACGCCGGAGATCATCGGCGAGGCGCCGGCGATGCAGGAGGTGTTCCGTGCCATCGGCCGGCTCAGCCACTCCAACATCACCGTGCTGATCAACGGCGAGTCCGGCACCGGCAAGGAGCTGGTGGCCCATGCGCTGCACCGCCACAGCCCGCGCGCGGCATCGCCGTTCATCGCACTGAACATGGCGGCGATCCCGAAGGACCTGATGGAGTCCGAATTGTTCGGCCACGAGAAAGGTGCCTTCACCGGCGCGGCCAACCTGCGTCGTGGCCGCTTCGAGCAGGCCGACGGCGGCACGCTGTTCCTCGACGAGATCGGCGACATGCCCGCCGACACCCAGACGCGCCTGCTGCGGGTGTTGGCCGATGGCGAGTTCTATCGGGTTGGCGGCCATGTACCGGTCAAGGTCGACGTGCGCATCATCGCCGCCACGCACCAGAACCTGGAGTCGCTGGTGCAGGCCGGCAAGTTCCGCGAAGACTTGTTCCACCGCCTGAACGTGATCCGCATCCATATCCCGCGCCTGGCCGACCGGCGCGAGGACATTCCTGCCCTGGCGCGTCATTTCCTCGGCCGCGCGGCCAAGGAACTGGCGGTGGAACCCAAGCTGCTCAAGCCGGAAACCGAGGAGTTCATGCGCAACCTGCCCTGGCCGGGCAATGTGCGCCAATTGGAGAACACCTGCCGCTGGATCACCGTCATGGCCTCCAGCCGCGAGGTGTTGATCGGCGACTTGCCGCCGGAGCTGCTCAACCTGCCGCACGATGCGGCACCGGTGACCAACTGGGAACAAGCCCTGCGCCAGTGGGCCGACCAGGCCCTGACACGCGGCCAGTCGAACCTGCTCGACAGCGCCGTGCCCAGCTTCGAACGCATCATGATCGAGACCGCCCTCAAGCACACCGCCGGGCGCCGACGCGATGCGGCGGTGCTACTGGGCTGGGGCCGCAATACCCTGACACGAAAGATCAAAGAGCTGGGGATGAATGTCGATGGCGGGGACGAGGAGGATAACGACGAACATTGACCGTCGTTGAACCTGCCGGGGCTGCATAGCAGCCCCAATGTTTCCATGCACCGATCCTGTGCCGACTGCACCGCACAAAGGCACAAAAACCTGGAAAACCCCAACAGAACCGCTCTAGAACCCGTATTTCAGGGGCTTCGCAAAACTGGCACGCGATCTGCAATAAGACAGATACCTCCAGTTTTGGGGACCCCGGTACAGGCAGGCCGGGATATCCCCTCTTTTATTCGTGCAGTTTCACCTGCACCCGCCAGCGCCCAGCGTCCTCTGTACCGGCCCACTCGCCGTGCAGGGGGCGCGCGGCGACCACGGTCAGCAACAAACCCTCGTCGCTCTGGCGCAACCGCCACCCTGCGGGCTTGCCCTGTATCTGCAACTGTCCGCGCTGCTCCCGGCCTTTGGCCTGGAAGACCAGCGCCACGGTGCCTTGCACATTCTCGCCATGCAGCCTGGGCTCACCGTCGAACCACAGGTCCAGGCCATCCTGTACCACATCCACCTGTTCCAGCACCCGTTCCTGGGGCGCGGTCAGGCGGCCGATCATCAACCCTACCATCAGGCCGACGATAGCCAAGGACAACAACACACGTGGCCAGGCCTTCGAACGCAGGTCCGGTTCGAGGGTAGAATGCTCGTCATCTTCACGCCTGGAGCCGTGCATGTTTCACGTCATCCTCTTTCAACCAGAGATTCCGCCGAATACCGGCAACATCATCCGCCTGTGCGCCAACAGCGGCTGCGACCTGCACCTGATCGAGCCACTAGGCTTCGAGCTGGATGACAAGCGCCTGCGCCGGGCAGGGCTGGATTACCACGAGTATGCCACGCTCAAGCGCCACCAGAACCTGGCCGACTGCCTGGAAAGCCTCGGCCAGCCGCGGCTGTTCGCCTTCACCACCAAGGGTTCGCACCCCTTCCATGAAGTGGCCTACCAACCGGGCGACGCCTTCCTGTTCGGCCCGGAGAGCCGCGGGCTGCCGGCTGAGGTGCTGGACAGCCTGCCGCCGGAACAGCGCCTGCGCCTGCCGATGCGGCCAGGGTGCCGCAGCCTTAATCTGTCCAATACCGTGGCGGTGACGGTGTACGAGGCGTGGCGCCAGCAGGGGTTCGCCTGACCAGCCCCATCGCGGGACAAGCCCGCTCCCACAGGGCTTGCTTAAGCTAGCCAGTGTTGCCCCGGTGGGAGATCACCCAGCCCTTCGGGCTGCGCTGTCGCGCAGAAAACAATGCACCTCTGTGGGAGCGGGCTTGTCCCGCGATCGGGCCCGACAAGGCCATGAAAAAAGCGCCCCGAGAGGCGCTTTCTTCATACCGGCAGAATCACTGCACGGTCGGCGCTTCGCCAGCTTCCTGCATGCGCTGCATCTCTTGCGCGTACAGGGCATCGAAGTTGACCGGCGACAGCATCAGGGCCGGGAACGAACCACGGGTCACCAGGCTGTCCAGAGTTTCGCGGGCGTACGGGAACAGGATGTTCGGGCAGAACGCGCCGAGGGTGTGGCTCATGGAAGCGGCGTCGAGGTTCTTGATCAGGAAGATACCGGCCTGCTGCACTTCGGCGATGAACGCCACTTCTTCCCCGTTCTTGACGGTCACCGACAGGGTCAGCACCACTTCGTGGAAATCGCTTTCCAGGGCCTTCTGGCGGGTGTTCAGGTCCAGCGAGACGCTCGGCTCCCACTGCTGGCGGAAGATCTGCGGGCTCTTCGGCGCTTCGAACGACAGGTCGCGCACATAGATGCGCTGCAGGGAGAATTGCGGGGAATTGTCTTCGGCGGCGCCGTTGTTCTGCTGGTCTGTCATGGCAGATCCTTTTTCCTAATGGTTATGTAAGGGAAAGTGCTTCAGGCCTCGAGCAGGGCGTCGAGCTTGCCCGCGCGCTCCAGGGCATAAAGGTCATCGCAACCGCCAACGTGGGTGGTGCCGATCCAGATCTGCGGCACCGAGGTACGGCCCGCCTTCTGGCTCATCTCGGCACGCACCTGGGGCTTGCCGTCGACCTTGATTTCCTCGAAGGCCACCCCCTTGCTCTCGAGCAGGTACTTGGCGCGCATGCAATAAGGGCAATAGTCGCTGGAGTAGACGATGACAGGCTTCATGATCACTTCACCAGGGGCAGGTTATCGGCTTTCCAGCTGGAAACGCCACCGCTGAGCTTGGCGGCAGTGTAACCAGCCTTGAGCAGCTCGCGGCAGATAGTGCCGGACTGCTGGCCCATGCTGTCCACCACGATCAGGGTCTTGCCCTTGTGCTTGTCCAGCTCGGCCATACGGTTGACCAGTTTGTCCTGCGGGATGTTCAGGGCGCCGACGATGTGGCCTGCCGAGTATTCCTTGCCAGGGCGGATGTCGATCACCACGCCTTTGTCGGCGTTGACCAGGGCGGTCAGCTGGCCATTGCTCAGGCTCTGGCCGCCACGGCGGATCTCGTTGACCAGCAGCAGAATCAGTAGAACAACGAAGATCGCAACCAAGATGTAGTGTTCGGTGGCGAATCGGATCAGGTTCTCAACCATTTAGGGTGTTCCAAGCCATTGAAAATGCCGGCCAGTATACACAGCCCCCAATGCCGGCCAAAGCCCGTCGGGCCCGCTGGGAAAACACCTACACCCGCAGCCTGTCGGGGCGATGGCCGGTCATCCGGAGGAAATTGGCCGCGCTTGGCCGAATTGCCCTAGAATGCGTGTCTTTATCATCTTGCAACCGTGAGTAGGATTGATGACAAACACGCCAAAACCCTTGGTCCTGATTATCCTGGATGGTTTCGGGCACAGCGAAAGCCCCGAGTACAACGCCATCTTCGCCGCCAATACCCCGGTCTACGATCGCCTGCGGGCCAACCAGCCCCACGGCCTGATTTCCGGTTCCGGCATGGATGTCGGGCTGCCCGACGGCCAGATGGGCAACTCCGAAGTCGGCCACATGAACCTCGGCGCAGGGCGTGTGGTGTACCAGGACTTCACCCGGGTGACCAAGGCCATCCGTGATGGCGAGTTCTTCCACAATCCGGTCCTCACCGGCGCGGTGGACAACGCCGTGGGCGCCGGTAAGGCGGTGCATATCCTCGGCCTGCTTTCCGACGGCGGCGTGCACAGCCACCAGGACCACCTCATCGCCATGGCCGAGCTGGCCGCGCAACGTGGCGCCGAGAAAATCTACCTGCACGCCTTCCTCGATGGCCGCGACACCCCGCCACGCAGCGCGCAGTCGTCCATCGAACTGCTCGACGCCACCTTCGCCAAGCTGGGCAAGGGCCGCATCGCCAGCCTCATCGGCCGCTACTACGCGATGGACCGCGACAACCGCTGGGACCGCGTCGCCGCCGCCTACAACCTGATCGTCGACAGCGTCGCCGACTACACCGCCGATTCGGCCCTGGCGGGCCTGGAAGCCGCCTACGCCCGCGATGAAAGCGACGAGTTCGTGAAAGCCACGCGCATCGGCGAAGCGGTCAAGGTCGAGGATGGCGACGCTGTCATCTTCATGAACTTCCGCGCCGACCGCGCCCGCGAACTGTCCCGCGTGTTCGTCGAGCCCGACTTCAACGAATTCCCCCGCGCCCGCCTGCCGAAACTGGCCGCCTACATCGGCCTGACCCAGTACTCGGCCAAGATCCCGGCCCCGGCCGCGTTCGCCCCGGCCAGCCTGGACAACGTGCTCGGCGAATACCTGGCCAAGCACGGCAAGACCCAGCTGCGCATCGCCGAGACCGAGAAATACGCCCACGTCACCTTCTTCTTCTCCGGCGGGCGCGAAGAACCGTTCGAAGGCGAAGAGCGCATCCTGATCCCATCGCCGAAGGTCGCCACCTACGACCTGCAGCCGGAAATGAGCGCCCCGGAAGTCACCGACCGCATCGTCGAGGCCATCGAGCAGCAGCGCTACGATGTGATCGTGGTGAACTACGCCAACGGCGACATGGTCGGCCACACCGGCGTGTTCGAGGCGGCGGTCAAGGCCGTCGAGGCCCTGGACGGCTGCGTCGGCCGTATCGTCGAGGCGCTGGACAAGGTCGGCGGCGAGGCGTTGATCACCGCCGACCACGGTAACGTCGAGCAGATGGAAGACGAATGCACCGGTCAGGCGCACACCGCCCATACCACCGAGCCCGTGCCGTTCATCTATGTCGGCAAGCGCGCCCTCAAGGTCCGCGACGGCGGCGTACTGGCCGACGTGGCGCCGACCATGCTCAAGCTGCTGGGCCTGGAAAAACCTGCACAAATGACCGGTACCTCGATCCTCGTCGACGCCTGAGCCATTGATTGGGCCGCTGTGCGGCCGATCGCCGGCAAGCCGGCTGCCACAGGGATCGCGCTTCTCTCGCAAACCCCACTGTGCCCGTGGGAGCCGGCTTGCCGGCGATCAGGCTGCAAAGCAGCCTCTTATGCACGGTTTCCAGACAAACGCCTCGCCGCAAATACCGCGAGGCGTTTTTTTTGCGGGCACGGGCGGGCATACTAGGCCAGTCTCCATCCCTGGTACGCCCAACCTCATGCTTCGTGCCCTGATCCTCATCGCCCTGTCCTGCCTGCTCAGCCCGGCCTTCGCCGACGAGCGCGCGCAGACCCAGCAACAACTGGAAGCCACCCGCCAGGACATCGCCGAGCTGAAAAAGATGCTGGGCAAGCTCCAGGAGGAGAAGTCCGGTGTGCAGAAAGACCTCAAGACCACCGAGACCGAAATCGGCGATCTCGAAAAACAGGTGGAGGCGCTGCAAGAAGAACTAAAAAAGACCGAGGGCGAGCTGGAGCGCCTTGATACCGAGAAAAAAAAACTCCAGAGCGCCCGCGTTGAACAACAGCGACTGATCGCCATCCAAGCCCGCTCGGCGTACCAGAGCGGCCGTGAGGAATACCTCAAACTGCTGCTCAACCAGCAGAACCCCGAGAAGTTCGCCCGCACCCTCACCTACTACGACTACCTGAGCAAGGCGCGCCTGGAGCAATTGCGCGCCTTCAACGAAACCCTGCGCCAACTGGCCAACGTCGAACAGGACATCAGCCGCCAGCAGGCGCAGCTGTTGGCCCAGCGTGGCAACCTCGACAGCCGCCGGCAGGAACTGGAGGCCGTGCGCAGCGAGCGCAGGCAGGTCCTGGCCAAGCTCAACGGCGACATGAAAGCCCGCGACCAGAAGCTGCAGGCTCGCCAGCAGGACCAGGCCGACCTGACCAAGGTGCTCAAGACCATCGAGGAAACCCTCGCCCGCCAGGCCCGCGAAGCCGAAGAGGCACGCCAGAAGGCGCTGCTGGCCCAGCGCGAGGCGGAAAAACGCCGCCAGCAGGAAGCCCTTGCCGCCCGCTCGGCCACCGAAACGCCCACGAAAAAGGCCCGCACCACCCTGGGCCCGCTGGTTTCCAGCGACGGCGCGAACTATGGCGGTGCATTTTCTGCCGCTCGCGGAAAACTTCCATGGCCGGTCAATGGTCGATTGCTGGCACGCTTCGGCGATGCACGCGGTGGCGATGCCCGGGCCAAGTGGGACGGCGTGATGATCGGCGCCAGCCCAGGCACCCAGGTACGCGCCGTGCACGGCGGGCGCGTGGTGTTCGCCGACTGGTTGCGTGGCGCTGGACTTCTGGTCATTCTCGACCATGGTAATGGTTACCTGAGCCTGTACGGCCACAACCAGAGCCTGCTCAAGAGCGCCGGCGATATCGTCAAGGCCGGCGAAGCCATCTCCACCGTCGGCGACAGCGGTGGGCAGGACAGTTCGGGCCTGTACTTCGCCATTCGCCAGCAGGGCCGGCCGACCGACCCTGCGCAATGGTGCCGGGGCTAGCCCCCTCAAACGTTTACGGCCTAGCGCACCCCAACGCTGCGCCGATGCTCCCGCGGGAGCGCCAACAGGATCAGGAGTTCGTTCGACATGCTGCACTCGCCTCGCCTCACCCAGCTGGCCCTGACCATCGCACTGGTGGTCGGCGCGCCCTTGGCCTGCGCCGCCGAGCCGGCACCGGCAACGCCGGCCAGCCGTGCCGCGGCCCCGGCCACCGAGGTGACGGCCAACGCGCCGCTGCCGCTGGATGAGCTACGCACCTTCGCCGAGGTCATGGACCGCATCAAGGCGGCCTATGTCGAACCGGTGGACGACAAGACCCTGCTGGAAAACGCCATCAAGGGCATGCTCAGCAACCTCGACCCGCACTCGGCCTACCTCGGCCCCGAAGACTTCCAGGAGCTGCAGGAAAGCACCAGCGGCGAATTCGGCGGCCTGGGCATCGAAGTGGGCATGGAGGACGGCTTCGTCAAGGTGGTATCGCCGATCGACGACACCCCGGCCTCGCGCGCCGGCATCGAGGCGGGCGATCTGATCGTCAAGATCAACGGCGCCCCGACCCGCGGCCAGACCATGACCGAGGCAGTCGACAAGATGCGCGGCAAAGTCGGTGAGAAGATCACCCTGACCCTGGTGCGCGACGGCGGCACGCCGTTCGACGTGACCCTCGCCCGCGCGGTGATCCAGGTCAAGAGCGTGAAGAGCCAGCTGCTGGAAAACGACTACGGCTACATCCGCATCACTCAGTTCCAGGTCAAGACCGGCGAAGAAGTCGGCAAGGCCCTGGCCAAACTGCGCAAGGATAACGGCAAGAAGCTGCGCGGCGTGGTCCTGGATCTGCGCAACAACCCTGGCGGCGTCTTGCAGTCGGCCGTGGAAGTGGCCGACCACTTCCTGACCAAGGGCCTGATCGTCTACACCAAAGGCCGCATCGCCAACTCCGAGCTGCGCTTCTCGGCCGACCCGGCCGATGCCAGCGAAGGCGTGCCACTGGTGGTGCTGATCAACGGCGGCAGCGCCTCGGCCTCGGAGATCGTCGCCGGCGCCCTGCAAGACCAGAAGCGCGCCGTGCTGATGGGCACCGACAGCTTCGGCAAGGGCTCGGTACAGACCGTGCTGCCGTTGAACAACGACCGTGCCCTGAAGCTGACCACCGCACTGTACTTCACCCCTAACGGCCGCTCGATCCAGGCCCAGGGCATCGTCCCCGACATCGAAGTGCGCCCGGCCAAGCTCACTGCCGAAGCGGACACCGACAACTTCAAGGAAGCCGACCTGCAAGGCCACCTGGGCAATGGCAACGGTGGCGCTGATCGCCCGACCGGCAGCGCCAAGCGCAAGGATCGTCCGCAGGATGGCGACTTCCAGCTCAGCCAGGCCCTGAGCCTGCTCAAGGGCCTGAACATCACCAAGGGTGACTGACCCTGCCCATGCGCTACCTGCTGTTCGCGCTGTTCTGCCTGCTGGCCGGCACCGCCCATGCGGCGCCGGCCAAGGCGTACATGAGCATCGTCATCGACGACCTGGGGCAGAACAGCGAGCGCGATAGCCGCACCCTGGCCCTGCCGGGCCGGATCACCCTGGCGATCATGCCCGATACGCCCCACGCCACCGACTTCGCCCGCCAGGCCCACAAGGCCGGGCGCACGGTGATCCTGCACATGCCCATGGATCCGGCCACCGGCCCTTATGCCTGGACGCCGGGCACGCCTGTCGAGGAGCTGGCCCGCCGCCTGGATGCCGCCTTGACCAAGGTGCCTTACGCCGCCGGCATCAACAACCACATGGGCAGCCGCATGACCGCCCAGCCCGGGCCCATGGCCTGGCTGATGGGCGAGTTGCAACGGCGCCACCTGTTCTTCGTCGACAGCCGCACCAGCGCGGCCACCGTGGCGGCGGCCAAGGCCCAGGAACAGGGCTTGGCCCATGTCTCCCGGGATGTGTTCCTGGATGACGTGCGCACCACCGAAGCCATCGCGGCCCAGTTGCAACAGGGCATCGCCCTGGCCCGCAAGCAGGGTTCTGCCGTGCTCATCGGGCATCCCTACCCGCAGACCCTGGAAGTCCTGGCACGGGAAATACCCCGGCTCAGGAGCCAGGGCATCGAACTGATCGATATCCAGCAGATGATTGCCCATCGCGGCAACCAGGCGATGCCGGGCCACGGCCATAACGGACGCTATACCAACCGCTGAGCAGCAAATGGGCGGAGCACGGTTTGTTTTGAGACAGGCTGGGAATCGAGCGCCGCGCGGGCGGCGCTCGATTTCCGCCCCACCATAAAACGCAAGCTGAGCTCCATCCACAAATGAAAAGAGCCCGATCCTCACGAACCGAGCCCTTCTTCATTGCATCAAGCTGTATCAGCTATACACACGCCCCAACAGCTGGCGGTGGCTCTCGAACTGATCCAGCACATCGCGCACGATCTGGTCAGGCGTGAAGCCCATCAGGTCGTATTCCTGGCTACCATCGTGCAGGTACACCTCGGCGCGATAGAAGCGCTGCGGCACCTCCGGCGCACCCTCGAGCGGCGCCTCGCTCGGCGCGGCCTGGTAGCCGTCCAGGCTCACCTCATAGACGAACGGGTTGCCCTCTTCCATCATCACCCGCAGGCCCATCAGGTTACGCGAGTGACCGGCACGGGCCTCGACCTCGAAGCCTTGCAGGCGCATCTGTGCGGCGGCTTCCTTGAGCGCCGGGCTCACATGCTTGTCCATGAAGCGCTGGACCACGGCCTGGGTCGGCTGCAGGTCCATCTGGCTCAGGCGCTCGCTGAAGCCACGGCGGCCGCGGGCGGCCAGCTCGGCGCGCTCCTGCTCGACGGCGACGTCCTGCTTCATGGCTTTGTACAGGCCGAACATGAACAGCACCAGCACCACCGAGAACGGCAGGCCAGCCAGCACCACCATGGTCTGCATGGCTTCGAAGTTACCGGCGAACAGCAGGCCGATGGTGACCAGGGTGATGACCACCGACCAGAACACCACCATCCAGTGCGGCGCGTCTTCGTCCACCTTGCCGCCTTTGCACGACAGGTTGGCCATCATCACCGCGCCCGAGTCGGCCGGGGTGAGGAACAGCACGAAGCCGACGAATACCGCCACACCGATGACGATCTTGGCGGCCGGGAAGTATTCCAGCAGCTGGTAGATCGACATCGAAGGTTGCTCGAGCGCGGTCTTGCCCAGCTCCACCGCGCCCTGGTTGATCACCAGGTCCAGTGCGGTGTTACCGAAGATCGACAGCCAGGCCAGGGTGAAGCCCAGCGGGATCAGCAGCACGCCGGTCACCAGCTGGCGCACGGTGCGGCCTTTGGAGATACGGGCGATGAACATGCCGACGAACGGGCCCCAGGAAATCCACCAGGCCCAGTAGAACACGGTCCACAGGCCCAGCCAGCGCTCGGACTTGCCCGCTTCGCCTTCATAGACATAGAGGTCGAAGGTCTTGAGCACCATGCCGTTGAGGTAGTCGCCGATGTTCTGCACGAAGGCGTTGAGCAGGTGCAGGGTCTGGCCACCGAGCAGTACGAAGATCAGCAGGCCGCTGAACAGGACGATGTTCAGGTTGGACAGGCGGCGGATGCCGTTCTCCACACCCGACACTGCAGCCACGGTGGCGACACCGGCCATGACCAGGATGACCGCCAGCAGGTTGGTCTTGCTGTGGTCGAAGCCAAACAGGTATTCCAGGCCCGAGGCCACCTGCATCGAGCCGATCCCTAAGTTGGTGACCAGGCCCAGCAGGGTGACGAACATGCCGAAGATGTCCACGGCATTGCCTGCCGCGCCCTTGACCCAACGCTCGCCGACCAGCGGGTACAGCGCCGAGCGCAGTGCCAGCGGCTGGTTGTGGCGGTAGGCGAAGTAGCCGACGGCCAGGCCGACCAGGGCATAGATCGCCCAGCCGTGCAGGCCCCAGTGCAGGAAGGTCAGCTGCAAGCCTTGGCGCGCGGCCTCGAGGCTGGCCGAGGTACCCTCTGGCGGGTTGAAGTAGTGATCCAGCGGCTCGGATGCACCGAAGTACAGCAGCGAGATACCGATACCGGAGGAGAACAACATGCCGGCCCAGGCGCCGTAGCTGAAGTCGGGCTGGTCGTCCTTGCCGCCCAGCTTGAGCTTGCCGTAGTCGGAGAAGGCCAGGTAGACGACGAACAGCAGGTAACCGCAGATCACCAGCATGTAGTACCAGCCAAAGGTGCGGGTCAGCCATTTCTGGGCGACGCCCAGCACTTGGCCGGCGGTTTCGGGTACAGCGATAAGCAAGGCAGTCAAAGCCAGGATCAGCAGCGCGGAGGTGTAGAACACCACACGATTGACCCGTACCCGTTCGGCGGGGGGCTTGGTTAGGGAGGCAGAACTCATTGCACGAATGCTCCGGGCAGTGCGGGGTGGAGGCTAATCAGATATTTCCCAAGCAAATGGTGGAATAGCCCCACTGCGTCAGGTGTTATAAATGCACCTAGGAAATCGTGATCCCGAATCGAATCGTTGCAAAAAAAGCAGTTCCAGCCCGCTCCAAAGGGCTTCCGCGCGGCCTTCGACCGCCCGGCGGAATCTGTCATCTGCATCGCTCATGCCCGTCAACGCCTTGTATTCCGGGGGTTACGCGATTTCCTGGGGTGTCAATCCGTGCCTTCTCGACCGCCTGAAAAACTGTCAATGGCACAAATTGTCGCAGAGCTTATTCTTTATTGATTGAACGTTCAATCAAAACAAAATAGACTGGCCTTCGCCGAGGCAGCCGCTCGTCGTCTGATCGCAGGCCTGAGGAGATAGCAAGATGCCCAAGGTCGGTATGCAACCCATCCGCCGCCAGCAGTTGATCGAAGCCACGCTACTGGCTGTGGATCAGGTCGGCCTGGGAGATGCCAGCATTGCGCTGATTGCCCGTTTGGCCGGTGTGTCGAACGGCATCATCAGTCACTACTTTCGGGACAAAAATGGCCTGATCGCAGCGACGATGGGCTACATCATGAGCATGCTCAACGAAGGGGTGGCAGCGCGTCGCCAGGCACTGACGGACGACAGCCCGCGTGCCCACCTGAAAGTGATCATCGAGGGCAACTTCGATGCGAGCCAGGTGAATGGCCCGGCAATGAAAACCTGGTTGGCCTTCTGGGCCTCCAGCATGCACCAGCCAGACCTGCACAGGTTGCAGCGGATCAACGACCACCGCTTGTATTCCAACCTGTGCTGCCAGTTCCGCCGCGTCCTGCCGCTCTACCATGCGCGCAAGGCAGCCCGCGGTCTGGCGGCCCTGATCGATGGCCTGTGGCTGCGTGGTGCGCTGTCGGGTGACGAATTCGACACCGACCAGGCGATACGGATTGCTTACGAATACATGGATCTACAACTGGCTAAACAACAGACCCTGGGCATTACCGACCAGGCCTCTGAACCATCGCGCGCAGCGCTTGCCGAGCAGGCAGGAGCGTGACGCGGTAGCCAACCACACACTGCACTTGCGAGGACACTATGGCCCGTTTCGGAACGCAAAAACTCTATATTGATGGTGGTTATGTCGACGCTAGCTCCGACGCTACCTTCGAAGCCATCAACCCGGCCACCGGCGAAGTCCTCGCCCACGTGCAGCGTGCCACCGAGGCAGACGTCGAGAAAGCCGTCGAAAGCGCCGAGCGCGGCCAGAAAGTCTGGGCGGCCATGACCGCCATGCAGCGTTCGCGCATCCTGCGCCGCGCCGTCGACATCCTGCGCGAGCGCAACGACGAGCTGGCCATGCTGGAAACCCTGGACACCGGCAAGTCGTACTCCGAAACCCGCTACGTCGACATCGTCACCGGCGCCGACGTGCTGGAATACTACGCAGGCCTGGTACCGGCCATCGAAGGCGAGCAGATCCCGCTGCGCGAAAGCTCCTTCGTCTATACCCGCCGCGAGCCGCTGGGCGTGACCGCCGGTATCGGTGCCTGGAACTACCCGATCCAGATCGCCCTGTGGAAATCCGCCCCGGCCCTGGCCGCCGGCAACGCCATGATCTTCAAGCCGTCGGAAGTCACCTCGCTGACCACCCTGAAACTGGCCGAGATCTACACCGAAGCCGGCCTGCCGGACGGCGTGTTCAACGTTCTGACCGGCAGCGGCCGTGAAGTCGGCACCTGGCTGACCGAGCACCCGCGCATCGAGAAAGTCTCCTTCACCGGCGGCACCACCACCGGCAAGAAGGTCATGGCCAGCGCCTCGAGCTCCACGCTCAAGGAAGTCACCATGGAACTGGGCGGCAAGTCGCCGCTGATCATCTGCGACGACGCCGACCTGGACAAGGCCGCCGACATCGCCATGATGGCCAACTTCTACAGCTCCGGCCAGGTCTGCACCAACGGCACCCGCGTATTCGTACCGGCGTCGATGAAAGCGGCCTTCGAAGCCAAGATCGCCGAGCGCGTTGCCCGCATCCGCGTTGGCAACCCGGAAGACGAGAACACCAACTTCGGCCCGCTGGTCAGCTTCCCACACATGGAAAGCGTCCTGGGTTACATCGCCAAGGGCAAGGAAGAAGGTGCGCGCGTGCTGTGCGGTGGCGAGCGTCTGATGGACGGTGATTTCGCCAAGGGTGCCTTCGTCGCACCGACCGTCTTCACCGACTGCACCGACGACATGACCATCGTCAAGGAAGAAATCTTCGGCCCGGTCATGAGCATCCTGACCTACGAAACCGAAGAAGAAGCCATCCGCCGCGCCAACGACACCGAATACGGCCTGGCCGCCGGTGTGTGCACCAACGATATCAGCCGCGCCCACCGCATCATCCACAAGCTCGAAGCCGGTATCTGCTGGATCAACGCCTGGGGCGAGTCCCCGGCCGAAATGCCGGTCGGCGGCTACAAGCAATCGGGCGTCGGCCGTGAGAACGGCGTCAGCTCGCTGGCCCAGTACACCCGCATCAAGTCGGTCCAGGTCGAGCTGGGCGGCTACAACTCGGTTTTCTAAACCCTGTCTAGCCACGCCCGTGCCGCCATGCACGGGCGTTTCCGCTCCCTGATCACCGCTCACACGAGGGTACTTCAATGTCCCAAGAATTCGACTACATCATCGTCGGCGCCGGTTCCGCCGGTAACACCCTGGCTACCCGCCTGACCGAAGACGCTGGCGTCACCGTCCTGCTGCTCGAAGCCGGCGGCCCGGACTACCGCTTCGACTTCCGCACCCAGATGCCAGCCGCCCTGGCCTTCCCACTGCAGGGTCGTCGCTACAACTGGGCCTACGAGACCGACCCAGAGCCGCACATGGACGGCCGCCGCATGGAATGTGGCCGCGGCAAGGGCCTGGGTGGCTCCTCGCTGATCAACGGCATGTGCTACATCCGTGGCAACGCCATGGACTTCGATGGCTGGGCGAAACTGCCAGGCCTGGAAGACTGGACCTACCTGGACTGCCTGCCGTACTTCCGCAAGGCCGAAACCCGTGACATCGGCCCGAACGACTACCACGGCGGCGAAGGCCCGGTCAGCGTGACCACGCCCAAGGCTGGCAACAACCCACTGTTCCACGCCATGGTCGAAGCCGGCGTGCAGGCCGGCTACCCACGTACCGAAGACCTCAACGGCTACCAGCAGGAAGGCTTCGGTCCGATGGACCGTACCGTGACCAAGCAAGGTCGTCGCGCCAGTACCGCACGCGGCTACCTGGACCAGGCCAAGAAGCGCCCCAACCTGACCATCGTCACCCACGCCCTGACCGACCGTGTCCTGTTCGAAGGCAAGCGCGCCATCGGCGTGACCTACCTGGTCGGCGACAGCGAAGAGCGCGTGGAAGCCCGCGCCCGCAAGGAAGTGATCGTCAGCTCCGGCGCCATCGCTTCGCCACAGCTGCTGCAACGCTCCGGCGTCGGCCCGCGCGAGCTGCTGGAAAGCCTGGACATCCCGGTGGTCCACGACCTGCCGGGCGTCGGCGAGAACCTGCAGGACCACCTTGAGCTGTACCTGCAGTACGCCTGCACCCAGCCGGTCTCGCTGTACCCCTCGCTGCTGTGGTGGAACCAGCCGGCCATCGGCGCCGAGTGGATGTTCAAGGGTACCGGCATCGGTGCCAGCAACCAGTTCGAGGCCGGCGGCTTCATCCGCACCCGCCCTGAATTCGAATGGCCGAACATCCAGTATCACTTCCTGCCGGTAGCGATCAACTACAACGGCTCGAACGGTGTGAAGGAACACGGTTTCCAGGCTCACATGGGTTCCATGCGCTCGCCAAGCCGCGGCCGCATCAAGCTCAAGTCCAAGGACCCGCGCCAGCACCCAAGCATCCTGTTCAACTACATGGCCACCGAGCAGGACTGGCAGGAATTCCGCGACGGCATCCGCCTGACCCGCGAAATCATGGCCCAGCCGGCGCTGGACCCGTACCGCGGTCGCGAAATCAGCCCAGGTGCGCACGTGCAGACCGACGAGGAACTGGACAAGTTCATCCGTGAGCACGCCGAAACCGCCTTCCACCCGTCCTGCTCGTGCAAGATGGGCACCGACGACATGGCTGTGGTCGATGGCGAAGGCCGCGTGCACGGTATGCAGGGCCTGCGTGTGGTCGATGCCTCGATCATGCCGATCATCATCACCGGCAACCTCAACGCCACCACGATCATGATCGCCGAGAAAATCTCGGACAAGATCCGTGGCCGCAAGCCCCTGCCGCGCAGCACCGCCAAGTACTACGTGGCCAATGGTGCGCCGGTGAAGGGCAAGCCGATGCGTGAGGTGAAGCAGGCGTAATCCTGCCCCGGCCCTATCGCCGGCAAGCCGGCTCCCACGGGTTCACCACAGGTATGAAGACTTGTGCAGTACCTGTGGGAGCCGGCTTGCCGGCGATAGCCCTCCCTGGCAACACAACAAAAGGCACCCACCGCGGTGCCTTTTTTTCATCTGCAGAAACGCTTTACAGCCTGCCAATTCATCAGGTTAGAATCGATTGGCACGCGACTTGCGAGTCAAGTCCTCTTTCCGCAATACCCCGGAGTACCTGCCTTTGGATGCGAGCACCATCAACAGCCTGTTCCTGATCGGCGCACTGCTGGTCGGGGCAAGTATCCTGGTCAGCTCGCTGTCATCCCGTCTGGGCATCCCTATCCTGGTCATCATCCTCGCCGTCGGCATGGCTGCCGGGGTCGACGGTGGCGGCATCATCTTCAACAACTACCCGACCGCCTACCTGGTGGGCAACCTGGCCCTGGCCGTGATCCTGCTCGACGGCGGCCTGCGCACCCGGGTGGCGAGCTTTCGCGTAGCCCTGTGGCCGGCCTTGTCGCTGGCCACGGTGGGCGTGCTGATCACCACCGGCTTGACCGGCATGGTCGCCGCCTGGCTGTTCGACCTGAGTTTGATCCAGGGTTTGCTGATCGGCGCCATCGTCGGCTCCACCGACGCCGCGGCGGTGTTCTCGCTGCTCGGCGGCAAGGGCCTGAACGAGCGGGTCACCGCCACCCTGGAAATCGAGTCGGGCAGCAACGACCCGATGGCGGTGTTTCTCACCGTCACCCTCATCGACATGATCGCCAGCGGCCAGACCGGCCTGCACTGGAGCCTGCTCACCCACCTGCTGCGCGAATTCGGCATCGGCGGCCTACTGGGCCTGGGTGGCGGCTGGCTGATGCTGCAACTGGTCAACCGTATCAACCTCGCCGGTGGCCTGTACCCGATCCTGGTGATCGCCGGCGGCCTGGCGGTGTTCTCCCTGACCAACGCCCTGCACGGCAGCGGCTTCCTGGCGGTGTACCTGTGCGGCCTGGTGCTGGGCAATCGGCCGATCCGCAGCCGCCATGGCATCCTGCACATGCTCGATGGCATGGCCTGGCTGGCGCAGATCGGCATGTTCCTGGTGCTGGGCCTGCTGGTCACGCCCCACGACCTGCTGCCCATCGCTCTGCCGGCCCTGGGCCTGGCGCTGTGGATGATCCTGTTCGCCCGGCCGCTGTCGGTGGTCGCCAGCCTGTTGCCGTTCAAGGCCTTCCATGGCCGCGAGAAGGCATTCATTTCCTGGGTCGGCCTGCGCGGCGCGGTGCCGATCATCCTTGCCGTGTTCCCGCTGATGGCCGGCCTGCCGGATGCCCAGCTGTTCTTCAACCTGGCGTTCTTCATTGTCCTGGTGTCACTGCTGGTGCAAGGCACCAGCCTGCCGTGGATGGCCAAGCTGCTGAAGGTCACGGTACCGCCGGACCCGGCCCCGATCTCCCGCTCTGCCCTGGAGGTGCATATCACCAGCGAATGGGAGCTGTTCGTCTACCGCCTGGGTGCTGAAAAATGGTGCATCGGCGCCGCCCTGCGCGAGCTGAAGATGCCCGAGGGCACACGGATCGCCGCTCTGTTTCGCGGCGAACAACTGCTGCACCCCTCGGGTAGCACGGTGCTGGAGGTCGGCGACATGCTTTGCGTGATCGGCCATGAACACAACCTGCCTGCCCTGGGCAAGCTGTTCAGCCAGGCCCCGCAACGCGGGCTGGACCTGCGCTTCTTCGGCGACTTCGTGCTCGAAGGCGATGCCGAACTCGGCGCCGTGGCAGCGCTTTATGGCCTGAAACTCGAAGGCCTGGACGCGAAAATGCCGCTGGCGCAGTTCATCCGACAGAAGGTCGGAGGCGCTCCAGTAGTAGGCGACCAGGTCGAATGGAACAGCACGATCTGGACCGTGGCGACCATGGACGGGAACAAGATCCAGAAAGTGGGCGTCAGATTCCCCGAAGGTACTCGCCCCGGCCCCGGGTTGTTCCTCTAAACTCCGATTTGCCTCGTTTCACAAGAATTCTGCCTATGTCCCTGCGTTCAACACTCAGCGCAGCCCTGCTCGGGCTGTGCCTGTCACTTTCGTTCCTGGCCTCTGCGGCCGAGGCGCCCACCGCCGCCGGCATCCAGGGCAGCCTCGACAAGATCGCCGACCGCAAGCTGCCCGAAGCCGAGCAGAAGGCACTGCAGCAAGTGCTCGAACAGACCCTGAGCCTGCTCGCCAGCCAAGAGGACAACGCCCGCAAGCTGGCCGACCTCAAGCAGCAGATCGCCGGGGCGCCCAACGAGATCCGCGAAAGCCAGCGCGAGCTTGCCAAGCTCAAGGACAGCAAGACCGTGCCGGTCGCCCAGCGCTACGCAAGCCTGGGCGTGCCTCAGCTCGAGCAGATGCTCGGCGAGCGCAGTGCCCAGCAGGGCGACCTGCAAAAGGCGCTGTCGGAGGCCAACAGCCTGATCATCAATTCCCAGACCCGCCCGGAACGGGCCCAGGCCGAGATCAGCAGCAGCCAGACGCGCATCCAGCAGATCAACAACAGCCTCAAGAGCGGCAAGGACAACGGCAAGCCGCTGACCGCCGACCTGCGCAACCAGCTCGCCGCCGAACTTGCCGCCCTCGACAGCCGGATCCTGCTGCGCCGCCAGGAAATGGCCAGCAACAGCTTGCTGCAGGACCTGGGCAACGCCCGTCACGACCTGTTGATCGAACGCGCCACGCGCCTGGAGCAAGAAATCCAGGACTTGCAGACGTTGATCAACGACAAGCGCCTGGCCCAGTCCCAGCAGACCGTCACCCAGCAGTCGATCGAGGCGCAGAAGGCCGGCGGCAGCACCCTGCTGGCCAACGAAAGCACGGCCAACCTCAAGCTCTCCGACTACCTGCTCAGGAGCACCGACCGCCTCAACGAGGTCACCCAGCAGAACCTGCGCACCAAGCAGCAGCTCGACAGCCTGACCCAGGCCGACCAGGCCTTGGACGAGCAGATCGACGTGCTCAAGGGCAGCCTGTTGCTGTCAAAGATCCTCTACAAGCAAAAGCAATCCCTGCCCCACCTGAAGGTCGACCGCGACCTGGCCGACCAGATCGCCGACATTCGCCTCTACCAGTTCGAGGTCAACCAGCAGCGCGAGCAGATCAGCAGCCCTTCGAACTACGTCGACAAGCTGCTGGCCAACCAGCCCGGCGAAGAAGCCACGCCCCAGCTGCGCAAGGCCTTGCTCGAGGTGGTGATCACCCGCAGCGACCTGCTCGAGCGCCTGAACCGCGAGCTCTCCGCCCTGCTCAACGAGTCCATCACCCTGCAGCTGAACCAGAAGCAACTGCTCGGCACCGCCCAGAGCCTGCGCACCACCCTGGAAGAGCAAATGTTCTGGATCCCCAGCAACAAGCCTCTGGACTGGGAATGGCTGAGCTATGTGCCGCAGCGCCTCGCCGACCAGGTGGCCAACCTGCCCTGGGGCTCGGGCATCAAGGAGCTGGCCGATGGCCTGGTCCAGCGGCCGTTGCTGTTCCTGCCGCTGCTGCTGGTGATCGGCGCGCTGCTGTGGCGACGCAAGTACCTGTACCAGCGCCTGGGCAAGGTCCACCAGGACATCGGCCACTTCCGCCGCGACAGCCAGTGGCACACGCCCCAGGCGATCCTGATCAACATTCTCCTGGCCCTGCCCGTCGCCCTGGGCCTGGCCCTGGCCGGCTATGCCCTGCAGATCGATGCACGCGGGCAGAACGCCAACCTGGGCGCCGCCCTGTGGCAGATCGCCCAGGCCTGGCTGGTGTTCTACACCGCCTACCGCATCCTCGCCCCAGGCGGCGTGGCCGAGATCCACTTCCGCTGGTACAAGCCTCAGGTCGAATTCCTGCGCGGCTGGGTACGCCGCCTGGGTACCGTGGTGCTGGCCCTGGTGGGTGTGGTGGCGGTGGCCGAACACCAGCCCTCGGCCCTGGCCGACGACGTGCTGGGCATCGGCGTGGTGTTGACCTGCTACGCCCTGATGGCCTGGCTGCTCAGCCGCCTGCTGCTCAGCAGCCCGGCGCACCGCGACACCTCGCTGTTTCGCAAGGCCGTCGGGGTGGCCTTCACGGCCTTGCCTATCGCCCTGTTCGTAGCGGTGTGCTTCGGCTACTACTACACCGCCCTGAAGCTCACCGACCGGCTGATCTACACCTTGTACCTGCTGCTTTTCTGGCTGGTGATCGAGGCGGCCTTCGTGCGCGGCCTCTCGGTGGCCGCGCGGCGCCTGGCCTACCAGCGCGCGCTGAGCAAGCGCCAGGCCGTCAAGGAAGGGCTCGACGGCGAAGTGATCACCGAAGAGCCGACCCTGGACATCGAACAGGTCAACCAGCAGTCCCTGCGCCTGATCCGCCTGGCCTTGCTGGGTGGTTTCATCGGTGGCCTGTACTGGGTCTGGTCGGACCTGATCACGGTGTTCTCCTACCTCAACAACGTGACCCTGTACGAGTACAGCAGCGGCACTGGCGCGGCGGCGAGCATGGTGCCGATCAGCCTCGGCGACCTGCTCGGCGCCCTGGTGATCGCCGGCATCACGGTGGCCCTGGCCAGCAACCTGCCCGGCCTGCTCGAAGTGTTGGTGCTGTCGCGCCTGAACCTTGCCCAGGGCAGCGCCTACGCCATCACCACGCTGCTCTCCTATGTGATCGCCGGGGTCGGCATCGTCAGCACCCTGGCCACCCTCGGGGTGAGCTGGGACAAGCTGCAATGGCTGGTGGCGGCCCTGTCGCTGGGGCTTGGCTTCGGCATGCAGGAGATCTTCGCCAACTTCATCTCCGGCATCATGATCCTCTTCGAGCGCCCGGTGCGCATCGGCGACACCATCACCATCGGCAACCTGTCGGGCACGGTGAGCAAGATCCGCATCCGTGCAACCACCATCACCGACTTCGACCGCAAGGACATCATCGTCCCCAACAAGACCTTCATCACCGGCCAGCTGATCAACTGGTCGCTCACCGACACGGTCACCCGGGTCACGCTCAAGTTGGGCATCGACTACGGCTCGGACCTGGACCTGGTGCGCGACCTGCTGCTCAAGGGCGCCCATGAAAACCCCCGGGTGCTCAAGGACCCGGAACCGATCGTGTACTTCCTCAACTTCGGCGAGAGCTCGCTGGACCATGAGCTGCGCATGCACGTGCGGGACCTGGGCGACCGCAACCCGACGCTCGATGAGCTCAACCGCTACATCAGCCGCGAGTTCAAGGCCCATGGCATCAAGATCTCGGTGCGCCAGGTGGAGGTGTTCCTGATCGACACCAAGGGCGGCAAGCAGCAGTTGGTGCCACTGGAGGCCAACCCGGTGCCCAAGATCGATGGCACTCCGGCCGGGTGACTGGACTCCATAGGTCATGACCGCCCAGAATGCCGCGAGGGCTGCGCCCTCGTTCGCGGCGCAAGCCGGCTCCTACAGGACCTTGAAATCCGCACGGACCTGTGGGAGCCGGCTTGCCGGCAATTGGGTCGCCAGCCCAGCCCCAAGACTCCAGGAGCAGGCCCCGTGAAAGCCCTCGACCAACTGACCTTCGACAACCGCTTCGCCCGCCTGGGCGACGCCTTCTCCACCGAGGTGCTGCCCGACCCCATCGCCGAGCCACGCCTGGTGGTGGCCAGCGAGGCGGCCATGACCTTGCTCGACCTGGACCCGGCCCAGGCCGAACTGCCGGTGTTCGCCGAACTGTTCAGCGGCCACAAGCTGTGGGAAGAGGCCGACCCGCGGGCCATGGTTTACTCCGGCCACCAGTTCGGCTCCTACAACCCGCGTCTGGGCGACGGCCGTGGTCTGTTGCTGGGCGAAGTCCTCAACGATGCCGGCGAGCACTGGGACCTGCACCTCAAGGGCGCCGGCCAGACGCCCTATTCGCGCATGGGTGACGGCCGCGCCGTGCTGCGCTCCTCGATCCGCGAATTCCTCGCCTCCGAAGCCTTGCATGCCCTGGGCATCCCCAGCAGCCGGGCCTTGTGCGTGATCGGTTCGAGCACAACGGTCTGGCGCGAAACCCGTGAAAGCGCTGCCATGCTCCTGCGCCTGGCCCAGAGCCACATTCGCTTCGGGCATTTCGAGTACTTCTACTACACCCGCCAACCCGAGCAGCAGAAGGTACTCATCGACCATGTGCTGGAGCAGCACTACCCCGAATGCCGCGAAGCCGAGCAGCCATACCTGGCGATGTTCCGCACCATCGTCGAGCGCAACGCCGAGCTGATCGCCTACTGGCAGGCCTATGGCTTCTGCCATGGGGTGATGAACACCGACAACATGTCGATCCTGGGCATCACCTTCGACTTCGGCCCATACGCCTTCCTCGACGATTTCGACGCCAACTTCATCTGCAACCACTCCGATGACCGTGGCCGCTACAGCTATTCCAACCAGGTGCCTATCGCCCACTGGAACCTGAGCGCCCTGGCCCAGGCCCTGACCACCGTGATCGAGGTGGAGCCGCTCAAGGAGGCGCTGGGGCTGTTCCTGCCGCTGTACCAGGCCCACTATCTGGACCTCATGCGCCGACGTCTGGGCCTGACCACCGCCGAGGACGACGACATGGCGCTGGTCGAGCGCCTGCTGCAACGCATGCAAAGCGGCGGGGTGGACTACAACCTGTTCTTCCGCAAGCTGGGCGAACGACCAGTAGCCGATGCGCTGAAGGTGGTACGCGACGACTTCATCGACCTGGCCGGTTTCGATGCCTGGGGCCAGGACTACTTGGCCCGCTGCGAACGCGAACCGGGTAATGCCGAAGGCCGGCGCGCGCGCATGCACGCGGTCAACCCGCTGTACATCCTGCGCAACTACCTGGCGCAAAAGGCCATCGAAGCGGCCGAAGCCGGGGACTACAGCGAAGTGCGACGGCTACATCAGGTGCTGAGCAAGCCGTTCGAGGAACAGCCCGGGATGCAGGCCTACGCCGAGCGCCCGCCCGAGTGGGGCAAGCACCTGGAGATCAGTTGTTCGTCATAAGCCACGTTTCGGCAATTGCGAGGGCTTGGCCCTCGATCGCCGGCAAGCCGGCTCCCACGGACATCGTGCGGGCCCGGTGGGAGCTGGCTTGCCGGCGATAGGCCGCGAAGCGGCCTCGAATCCAAGGAGACCCTCAATGCCCGACCCCATGCTGATCCCCTGCCCCCACTGCAACGGCCTCAACCGCCTGCCGGCCGAGCGTCTGGGCGATGCCCCCAAATGTGGCCGCTGCAAGCAGGACGTACTGCTGGGCAAACCCTTCGACCTCAACGAGCGCAGCTTTGCCAGCCAGATCAAGGGCGACCTGCCGCTGCTGCTCGATGTCTGGGCCGACTGGTGCGGCCCGTGCAAATCCTTCGCCCCGGTCTTCGAACAGGCCGCCCGCCAGCTCACCGGCCGCTGCCGCCTGGCCAAGCTCGACAGCGAGGCCAACCGCAACCTGGCCGGGCAGCTGGGCATCCGCTCGATCCCCAGCCTGATCCTGTTCAAGGACGGGCGCGAAATCAGCCGCCAGGCGGGGGCGTTTCCACTCCAGCCGTTGCTGGAGTGGTTGCGTGGTCAGGGGGTTTAGAGCCTAGCGCACGTCTTCAGAAGTGTGTGTTCGTCGCATCGCGGGGCAAGCCCGCTCTCATAGAACACCGCATAACTATTTGAGTTTGCAGGTCCTTTGTGGGGGCCAACTGTCTTGAGTTGCTTGCCCCGGTCCTATCGCTGGCAAGCCAGCTCCCACAGGTAGGGAGGTGTCTCTGAAAACAGCGCAGGCTGGTGGGAGCGGGCTTGTCCCGCGATGCGCCGCGCGGGCGGCGCGCGCGCTCACAGGCGCTAAAAATCCCCCCAACCCCTTCAGCCATTCTCCTCGAGCAACGCATGCAACTCGACAAACTGCTGGGTCAACTTGTGCCGCGGCTCCAGGTGGATCAGCGGCAAGCTGGCATGGTGCGACTCGCGCATCTTCACCGAACTGCCCAGGTATACCGGCAACACCGGCAGGCCCTCGGCCAGCAGTTCGTCGAGCATCTGCTGTGGCAGGCTGGCCCGTGACTGGAATTGGTTGACGACGATACCTTCGACCACCAGTTCCTCGTTGTGGTCGTCCTTGAGCTCCTCGATCTCCGCCAGTAGGCCGTACAGGGCCTGGCGCGAGAAGCTGTCACAGTCGAAAGGAATCAATACGCGATCCGCTGCGATCAACGCGGAAACGGCATAAAAGTTCAGCGCTGGCGGGGTGTCGATGTAGATCCGTTCGTAGTCCTCGTCCAGCTCGTCGAGCAACTTACGCAGCTTGTTGATCTTGTGCTTGGCCTCGAGCTTGGGCTGTAGGTCGGCCAACTCCGGCGTGGCGGTGACCACGTGCAGGTTGTCGAACGGCGTTTCGTAGATATCCACCCGGTTCTTCTTGGCGAACGGCCCGCTGGAAAGGGTCTGCTTGAAGAAATCGGCGATGCCCATAGGGATATCCTCGCCGGTAAGCCCGGTGAGGTACTGGGTCGAGTTGGCCTGGGCATCCAGGTCAACCAGCAAGGTCCGGTAGCCTTCGTTGGCACTGACCGCCGCCAAGTTGCAGGCAATGCTCGACTTGCCTACGCCCCCTTTCTGATTGAATACCACGCGCCGCATGGGAGACCTCCGTGTATCAACGAATGCCCGAGTATGTGGCCCGCGCATGACAATGACCAGTACCGCCTGCCTCAACCTTCCTACCTGCTGGCCGATACAGTGCTTACACCGTTCATCGGAAAATGCCGACAAACGATAGAACCTTGTCCCCTGGCCGGCGACTTGCCCGTTCGTCATTGTCCAACGGGTATTTGCTACAGATCGCCTGCACCGGGATAATGCGCGCCACTCGACGAGCACCAACCCCTGTCAGGTCATTGTTCCGACGCATTCCTTGGCCAAAGGAAGTCATTCAGGGCGGGAACCAGACACATCGTGATCACTTTCAACATCAGCCAATGGCGCGCCTGGGCCCCTGGCCTGCACACGCCTGCTGACTGGCGTGCCTGGGCCGAGGGTGGGTCACTGCCGCAGGGCGACAGCCCGGCGCCGGACGTTTCGTTCCTGCCAGCCATGCAGCGCAGGCGCCTGGGCCTGCTGGCACGCATGGCGTTCGCGGTCGGCTGGCCGTTGGCCGAGGGCCACGACGCGCTGCCGCTGGTATACGCCTCGCGCCATGGCGAAACCCCGCGTACGTTCTCCATGCTCGGTGAACTCGCCCAGGGCCAGCCACTTTCGCCCACACAGTTCAGCCTTTCGGTGCATAACGCCGTGATCGGGCTGTGGTCGATCATGCGCGGGCAGACCTGCGAGATGACCGCCCTGGCCGCCGCAGGCGATGGTTTCGAGCAAGGCCTCCTGGAGGCCGCCGGCCTGCTGCACGACGGCGCCCCTGCCGTGCTGCTGATCGTCGCCGAGGAGACGCCGCCCGAGGCCTACAGCCCATGGATCGAGGATGTGCCCTTCAGCTATGCCCTCGGCCTGTTGCTCACCCCCGGCAGCCAATGGCGCCTGGAAATCGCCCCGGGCAGCAGCGCCACACCCGCCGCCCTGCCCCACGCCCTGAACTGGCTGAAGAACCTGCTCGCCGGCCAGGCCCGCCTCACCCACCCAGGAGCCCTGCGGTCATGGAACTGGCATCGGCTCGCGTGAACAGGCCAACGGACGCCTACCCTTGGCGCCTACTGGCGACCGCGCTGAGCTTCGCCGTTTTCGGTGTCGGCAGCCTGTGCCTGCGCGTGCTGGTATTTCCGTTGCTGGCCTGCCTGCCCGGTGGCGTGCAGCGCCATCAACGCCGCGCCCGCCGCACCATCGGCTGGCTGTTCTGGCGTTTCATCCGCTTCATGCGGGTCACCGGCGTACTGACCTACGAGGTGGAGGGTGCCGAGCGCCTGGGGCGCCCTGGGCAACTGGTCATCGCCAACCACCCCTCGCTGATCGACGTGGTGTTCCTCATCGGCCTGGCGCGCAACGCCAACTGCGTGGTCAAGCAGAGCCTGTTCGACAACCCGTTCACCCGCGGCCCCGTGCGCGAGGCGGGCTACATCGGTAACGACGGTAGCCTGCAGATGCTGGAAACCGCCGCGGCGACCCTGCGCCACGGCCAGCCGCTGATCATCTTCCCGGAAGGCACCCGCACCCCGCCCGGCCAGGCCCCGGCCTTTCATCGCGGCGCTGCGGCCATCGCCCTGCGCGGTGCGAAAATCATCACACCGGTGACGATCAGCGTCAGCCCCAGCACATTGACCAAGCATGAGCCCTGGTACCGCATCCCACACCGTCGCGTGCACTTTCGCCTAGGCGTCGGCGCCGACATCGACCCGGCCACCTTCGCCGCCCTCGGCCCGGCACCGGTGGCCTCGCGCCGCCTCAACGACTACCTGCATCAGTACTTCTTCAAGGAGCTCGCCGAAGATGAGCGATCCACACAACCTGCACCGTGATATCAAGCAGCTGATCATCGACGCCCTGGGCCTGGAGGACATCGACGTCCAGGACATCGATGACCAGCAGCCGCTGTTCGGCGAAGGCCTGGGCCTGGATTCGGTGGACGCCCTCGAACTGGGCCTGGCCCTGCAGAAGCGCTTCGGCATCAAGATCGATGCCGACGCCAAGGACACCCGTTCCCATTTCACCAATGTCGCCACCCTGGCGGCATTCATCACTGCCCGACAGGCTGCCTGAGACCGCACCATGCAAAACCGCGAAGCCATCTTCAACCTCTTGCGCGACGCCCTTGTCGAGCTGTTCGAGCTCGATCCAGCCAGCATCCGCCTGGAGTCCCACCTCTACCAGGACCTGGAAATCGACAGCATCGACGCCATCGATCTGATCGACCACATCAAGCGCCAGACCGGCAAGAAAATCACCGCCGAGGACTTCAAGTCCGTGCGCACCGTCGAGGATGTGGTCGAGGCGGTGTTCCGCCTGGTGAACTCCGCGGCATGAAGCGCCTGGTCGGCCTCGGCCTGGTGCTGGCCGGGGTGCTCTACCCCTTCGCCGTGCACTACGGCCTGGCCCGTTTCGCCCCCTGGCAGTTCGCCCTGGTGCTCGCCGCGCTGTGGCTGGCCCGTGCCCTGGGCGCGCCGCGCCGGCCCGGCAATCTGTGGATGACCATCGTCGCCCTGGCCTTCTGTGCGCTGCTGGCATTGTCCGACAGCCGCCAGCTGCTGCGCTGGTACCCGGTGTTGGTCAATGGCTTGCTGCTGGCACTGTTCGCCTCCAGCCTCAGGTACGGCCCGCCGTTGGTGGAACGCCTGGCGCGCCTGCGCGAGCCGCAGTTGCCTGACGCCGCCGTTGCCTACACGCGCCGGGTGACGCAGGTCTGGTGCCTGTTCTTCCTGGTCAACGGGCTGATCGCCGCCGGCCTGACCCTGTGGGCACCGCTGCCCTGGTGGACCCTCTACAACGGCTTGATCGCCTACCTGGCCATGGGGCTGCTGTTCGCCGTGGAATGGCTGGCCAGGCAACGCATGCGAGCACGCTCATGAACTGGATCGAACCCCAGCACCTGCTGCAGCCACACGCCGCCGCTCGGGTGATCACCCGCGAGCCCGCGCTGGACCACGCCACCCTCTGCCAAGCCGCCCTGTGCCTGGCCGCAGGCCTGCGCGAACGTGGCGTGCAGCGCCTGGCGGTGTACCTGGAGGATGCCGGCGAACTGGCCATTGCCTTGCTGGGCGCCTGGCGAGCCGGGGTACAGGTGTTGCTGCCCGCCGACCTGCAGGCACACACCCGTGCGCGCTGGAACGACCAAGTCGAGCTGTGGCTCAGCGACCAACCCGGCGACCACAGCCTGGCCTCGCTTTCAGGCGCGCCGCTGGCACCCGCCGACCTCGACCTGGACGCGTGCCAGATCAGCCTGTGCACCTCCGGGTCCAGCGGCGAGCCCAAGCGCATCGACAAGCCACTGCGCTTGCTGGCCAACGAAGTGCAAGCCCTTGAACGCCTGTGGGGCGCCGACCTGGGCGACGCCTGGATCATCGGCAGCGTCGCCACCCAACACATCTACGGGTTGTTGTTCCGCGTCCTCTGGCCGCTATGCGCCGGGCGCGGTTTCCTGCGTCGCCCGCTGCCCTTCCCGGAGGACCTGCAGCGTGCCAGCCGCGAACAACCTGGCTACGCCTGGGTGGCCAGCCCCGCCTTGCTCAAGCGCATGGGCGACAACCTCGATTGGCCAGCCCTGAGCCAGGTGCGCCGGGTGTTTTCTTCCGGGGGTGCCCTGCCTGGGGACGCCGCGCAGCAGCTATATCGGCGCCTGGGCCAATGGCCCGTGGAAATCCTCGGCAGCTCCGAGACCGGCGGCATCGCCTGGCGCCAAGGCGATACCCCGTGGAGCCCTTTCGCCGGCATCACCCTGAGCCAGTCGGCGGACGGTGCCCTGTGCGTCGCCTCGCCCTACCTGCCCCACGGCCATGTCGAACACACCGCCGATGCCGTGCAATTCACCGACGATGGCCGCTTCCACTTGCTTGGGCGCCTGGACCGCATCGTCAAGCTTGAAGAAAAACGCATCTCGCTGCCGCTGCTGGAGCAGGCGCTGTGCGCCCATGCGTGGGTCAGCGATGCGCGATTGGGCGTGGTGCAGGAAGGCCGTGCGTTCCTCGGCGCCTTGCTCGTGCCCAGCCCGGCCGGCCTGCACCAGCTGCGCACCCAGGGGCGCCGAGCCCTGCTCGATACACTGCGCCAGCACCTGGCGCAACATTGTGAAAGCCTGGCCTTGCCACGGCGCTGGCGCCTGCTGCGGCAACTGCCGCTCAACGGCCAGGGCAAGCTGCCCCAGGCGCAGGTCCAGGCGCTGCTGCAAGCCCCACGCGACAATGCGCCGGACGTGCTCCAGACGACCTCTGACGAGCAGCAACTGAGCCTGCGCCTGGCGGTGCCTGCGGACTTGGCCTGCTTCACCGGCCACTTCCCCACCACCCCCATTCTGCCCGGCGTGGTGCAGGTCGACTGGGCCGTGACCCTGGCCACGCCCCTGCTGCCGCAAGGGCTGCGCTTCGCCGGCATGGAAGTGCTGAAATTCCAGCAACTGGTTCGCCCAGGCGACGAACTGGAACTGACCCTGCGCTACGATGCCCAGCGCGGCAAGCTGTACTTCACCTACGCCAGCAACGGCCAGGCCTGCTCCAGCGGCCGCATCCTCCTGGAGCCTGGCCGTGCATAAGCCTTGCGCCGTGATCCCGGTATACGACCACGAGCACGCCGTGCCCGCGGTGGTAGCCCAGGTGCTCGCCACGGGGCTGCCCTGCGTGCTGGTGGACGATGCCAGCCACGCGCCCTGCGCCAAGGTGCTGGACCAGTTGGCCGGGCAGGATCAAGTGTTCCTGGTGCGCCTGGCCGTCAACCAGGGCAAGGGCGGCGCAGTGATGGCTGGCCTGCGCGAAGCCGCCCGGCTGGGCTTTACCCATGCCTTGCAGGTGGACGCCGATGGCCAGCATGACCTTGCCGATGTCCAGGCGTTCCTGGCCGACTCAAGGGCTTGTCCACAGGCCCTGGTGTGCGGCTATCCACACTACGACGCCAGCGTGCCCAAGGGGCGCCTCTACGCGCGCTACCTGACCCACGTCTGGGTCTGGATCAACACCTTGTCGCTGGCCATCCCGGACTCGATGTGCGGGTTTCGCCTGTACCCGCTCGCCCCTACCCTGGCCCTGCTGGACAGGGTACGCCTCGGGCGGCGCATGGATTTCGACACGGAGGTCCTGGTGCGCCTGGCCTGGCGCGGGCAGCCGATGCGCTGGCGGCCGATCCGGGTGCATTACCCGAGCGACGGCATCTCGCATTTTCGCCTGCTGCACGACAACGTGCTGATCTCGCGGATGCATGCCCGGCTGTTCTTCGGCATGCTGCTGCGCGCACCGCGGATGCTATGGCGCAGGTGGTGGCAATGAGCCGATCTTCCCGGCACTGGGCCGAACAAGGCGAACGCGGCAGCTTCTGGCTGATGAAGCTGACCGCCGTGCTGGTGCGCCTGCTCGGCCGACGCCTGCTCAGCCCGTTGATCCATGGCATCGTGCTGTATTTCTTCCTGTTCGGGCGCAAGGCCCGGCGCAGCGCCTGGCAGTACCAGCAGCGGCTGGCCGCCTGGAGCGGCGGCCAGGTGCCGCCCCCGACCCATGGGCGGGTGTTCGGCCAGTTCATGGCCTTCGCCGACGCCTTGCTGGACAAGCTGGACGCCTGGAACGGCCGGCTGCGCCTTGAAGATATCGAGATCGACGACCCCAGCCAGCTGCGCCGGCAATTGCGCAGCAGCCGCGGGCAGATGCTGGTGGGTGCGCACCTGGGCAACCTGGAAGTCTGCCGGGCCCTGGCGGAGCTGGGCGAGCGGGTGACCATGAACGTGCTGGTGCACACCCGCCATGCCGAACGCTTCAACCGCCTGCTGGGCGAGGCCGGCGCCAGCCACCTGCGGCTGATCCAAGTCAGTGAGCTGGACCCGGCGATCATGCTGCAACTGTCCGAGCGTCTGGAGCGCGGCGAATGGCTGGCCATCGCCGGCGACCGCGTGCCCCTGCACGGCAGCCGCACGGTAGCAGTGGATTTTCTCGGCCACCGGGCAGCCTTCCCCCAGGGCCCCTGGCTCCTGGCAGGCCTGCTGGGCTGCCCGGTCAACCTGCTGTTCTGCCTCAAGCACCAGGGCCGCTACCGGATCACCCTGGAGCCGTTCGCCGAACGCCTGCAGTGGCGCCGCGACCTGCGCGAGCAGGTGATCGCCGAATGGGCCGGGCGCTATGCCGCTCGCCTGGGCCATTATTGTCTGCAGGCCCCTGGCCAGTGGTTCAACTTCTACCCTTTCTGGAACGACGATGACGACGCATTCCCATGAGCCCGTGACCTTTGGCGAGGCCCCGCTCGCCATCGAGGACATCCTGGCCCTGAGCCAACGAAAGGCCCGCCCGCTGTTGCAGGCAGATGCCGCGTACCGCGGACGCATCGCCCGTGGCGCGCGTTTCGTCGACAGCCTCCTGGACAAGGAAGGGGTGATCTACGGGGTCACCACCGGCTATGGCGACTCCTGCGTGGTGGCCGTGCCGCTGGAGCATGTCGAGGCCTTGCCGCGCCACCTGTACACCTTCCACGGCTGCGGCCTGGGCCGGCTGCTCGATGCGCCGGCCACCCGGGCGGTGCTGGCAGCCCGGCTGCGCTCGCTGAGCCACGGCATGTCGGGGGTGCGCGTGGTGTTGCTGGAGCGCCTGCGTGGGTTTCTCGAACATGACATCCTGCCGCTGATTCCCGAAGAAGGCTCGGTGGGCGCCAGCGGCGACCTGACACCGTTGTCCTACGTCGCTGCGGCCCTGTCGGGCGAGCGCGAAGTGATGTACCAGGGGCAGCGCCGCGACAGCGCCGATGTGCACCGCGAACTGGGCTGGCAGCCCCTGGTACTGCGTCCCAAGGAAGCCCTGGCACTGATGAACGGCACCGCGGTGATGACCGGCCTGGCCTGCCTGGCCTATGCTCGCGCGGATTACCTGCTGAAGCTGGCCACGCGCATCACGGCGCTGAACGTGATTGCCCTGCAAGGCAACCCCGAACACTTCGACGAGCGCCTGTTCGCCGCCAAGCCGCACCCCGGCCAGAACCAGGTCGCCGCCTGGTTGCGCCAGGACTTGGCCATCGAGGCCCCGGCAGCGCCCCTGCACCGGTTGCAGGACCGCTACTCGCTGCGTTGTGCGCCCCATGTACTGGGCGTGCTGGCCGACAGCCTGGGCTGGTTGCGCGGTTTCATCGAGACCGAGCTCAACAGCGCCAACGACAACCCGATCATCGACGGCGACGCCGAACGGGTGCTGCATGGCGGGCATTTCTACGGCGGCCATATCGCCTTCGCCATGGACAGCCTCAAGACCCTGGTGGCCAATGTCGCCGACCTGCTCGACCGCCAGCTAGCGCTGCTGGTGGACGAGCGCTACAACCATGGCCTGCCCAGCAACCTGTCCGGTGCCGGGCCTGGGCGGGCGATGCTCAACCATGGTTTCAAGGCCGTGCAGATCGGCGCCAGCGCCTGGACTGCCGAAGCCCTCAAACTGACCATGCCGGCCAGCGTGTTCTCGCGCTCCACCGAATGCCACAACCAGGACAAGGTGAGCATGGGCACTATTGCCGCCCGAGATGCCGTGCGCGTGCTGGAGCTGACCGAGCAGGTGGCCGCAGCGACCCTGCTGGCCGCCAACCAGGGGGTGTGGCTGCGCGGCCGAGAGGCTGGCGCCAATCCGTTGCCGCCAGCATTGGCAAGCATGCATGCGGCCCTGCTGCAGGACTTCGCGCCGGTCACCGAGGACCGCGCCCTGGAGCGCGAACTGCGCCTGTGCCTGGCACGTATCGGCGAACGCCACTGGAGGCTGCATGCGTAAGCCTGGGGTATTCCATGTGGACACGGAGATCCTCGTGCCTTTCTTCGACGTCGACAGCATGCACATCGTCTGGCACGGCCACTACGTCAAGTATCTGGAAGTGGCTCGCTGCGCCCTGCTCGAACGCCTGGACCAGGACTATCCACGCATGCAGGCCAGCGGCTACATGTGGCCGGTGATCGACCTGCAGCTGCGCTACATCCGCGGCGCCACCTTCGGCCAGCGCCTGAAGGTGCGCGCCAGCCTGGTGGAATGGGAGCACCGCCTGAAGATCAACTACCTGATCAGCGATGCACTCACCGGCGAGCGCATGACCCGCGCCAGCACGGTGCAAGTCGCGGTGCACATCGCCAGCGGCGAAATGCAGCTGGCCTCGCCCCAGGCCATGCTCGACGCCGTCGGCAAGGTGTTGGCATGAGACGCCTGGCGGGTTACCTGCTGATGGCCACCTTGCTGCTGGCCGGCCCGCAGGCCATGGCGTTCAGCCTGGATGACCTGCAGAAGCAGCTAGGCGCATCGGCGGTGGTCAAGGGCCCGTTCGTCCAGGAGAAACACTTGCGCGCCCTGCCCCAGCCGCTGGTGAGCCAGGGCCGCTTCGTCCTTGCCCGCGACCATGGGCTGCTCTGGCTGCTGCGCACGCCCCTGCGCCAGGACTACCGCATCACCGCCGACGGTATCGCCCGGCGCGACAGCAGCGGTTGGCAGAAGCTGCCCAGCCAGAGTGCCGGAGCGCAGCAGAACCGCCTGTTCTTCGCCGTGCTGCAAGGCGACAGCAGCGGCCTGCAGCGCGACTTCGAACTGAGCCTCAGCGGCGATGCCGAACACTGGCAACTGCACCTGGTGCCTCGCGCGTTGCTGCTCAAGCAGGTGTTCACCCACATCGATATTGCCGGCGGGCGTTTCGTGGAGCGTATCGTGCTGGCCGAAACCCAGGGCGACAGCACCGTGCTGCGCATGCCGGCCAGCGATGGCGCCACGGCCTTGAGCGATTCGGAGCGCAGCGACTTTGCCGACTGAACGACGGTTGCCCAGGCTGTTCCTGGCGCTGTTGCTGGCCGTGCTCGCACTGGCAGGCTGGCAATGGCACCGCGGCGCCCCGGTTTCCGCCGACCTGATGACCCTGGTGCCCGGGGCTGCGCAAGACGAATGGGTAGCGCGTGCCGAGCAGCGCATGCAGGCGCCGCTCAACCGCCAGGTGCTGGTTCTGGTCGGCCATGCCGACCGCCAGCAGGCGCTGAACCTGGCCGAACGCCTGGCAAGCCAATGGCAGGCCAGCGGCCTGTTCGAGCAGGTGCAATGGAGCCTGCAGACCGATCTGCAGGCGGTACGCGCCCAGCTGCTGCAAGGCCGTCTGGCGATGCTCGCCACCACCGACCGCCAGCAGTTGCTGACACAACCCGACGCCTTCATCGAACAACGCGTGCAGGCGCTGTTCGACCCTTTCGCAGGCGTCAGCCTGTTGGCCAACCAGGACGACTGGCTGGGCCTGGGCGCGCGCATCCAGGCCAGCCAACCCAAGCCCGCCACTGTGGAGCTGGACACGGCCAGCGGCGCGCTGGTCGCCGAGGCAGACGGCCTGCACTGGGTAATGTTGCGCGCCAGCACCCGGGGCGACGCCTTCGACCTGCAGCTGCCGTTGCAGGTCGCCGACCTGCTCGCCAGCGGCCGCCAGCTGGCCGAACAGCAAGGCGCCCAACTGCTGGCGGCCAGCGGCCTGCTGCATGCGGCCAGCGGCCAACGCCAGGCCAGCCGGGAAATCACCTGGGTGGGCGGCGGCGCCACGCTGGGCATCCTGCTGCTGTTGCTGTTGACCTTCCGCCGCTGGCGGGTGCTGTTGGCCTTCGTGCCGGTGCTGGTGGGGATGCTGTTCGGTACGGTGGTGTGCACGGCCCTGTTCGGCCGCGTGCATGTCATGACCTTGGTATTGGGCTCGAGCCTGATCGGCGTGGCGGTGGACTACCCGCTGCACTACTTGTCCAAGAGCTGGAGCTTGCGCCCCTGGCACAGCTGGACGGCCGTGCGCCTGACCTTGCCCGGGCTGAGCCTGAGCCTGGCGACCACCTGCATCGGCTACCTGGCCTTGGCCTTCACGCCCTTCCCGGCGCTGACCCAGATCGCGGCGTTCTCCGCCGCCGGCCTGGTCGGCGCCTACCTGAGCGCGGTGTGCCTGCTGCCAGCCTTGTTTGGCGATACGCAGCTGCGCCCGGCGCGCTGGCCGCTGCGTATCGCCCAGGCGCTGACGGACCTGCGCGAACGCATGCTGGCCAAGGTACCTAGCGCTGCACTGCTTGCGCTGCTGCTGGCGTTCTGCGCCGCGGGCTTGTGGCAACTGCAGACGCGAAACGACATCCGCCAATGGGTCGGTGCGCCGCCGCAGCTGCTCGAAGAAGCCCAAGCCGTGGCCCGGATCACCGGCTACCAACCGACCAGCCAGTTCTACCTGGTGCGCGCCAGCGATGAAACACAATTGCTCGACCGCCTGCAGGCACTGGCCGGCAAACTCGACGAACTGGTCGACCTGGGCAAGCTCAAGGGCTACATGGCGCTCAGCCAACTGCTGGCCAGCCCGGCGCAGCAGCGGCACGTACAGCAGGCCCTGGGGCAATTGCCTGAGCATTGGCAACCCTTGCTGGCCCTGGGTGTGCCTGAAACGGCCCTGCGCGGCGAGCTGCAGCAGCTGCAAGCGCTGCCGCTGCTGTCGATCGACCAGGTGCTCGCCGGGCCGCTGGGCGAAGCCTGGCGGCCGCTGTGGCTGGGCCGCACCGACGATGGCGTGGCCGCCGTCGTCAGCCTGCAAGGCCAGGCCGATGCCGCCCTGCTTCGTCTGCAGGCCCAGGACCTACCCGGCGTGCAACTGGTGGACCGGCTGGGCGAACTCAACCAGCTGTTCGCCGCCACCCAGGTCAGCGCCGCCGAACTCAAGCTGCTCTCCTGTGGGCTGATCCTGGTATTGCTGGTACTGCCCTTCGGGCCGGGGGCGGCCCTGCGCATCGTCGCCCTGCCGCTGCTGGCGGCGCTGTGTAGCCTGGCCTGCCTTGGCTGGCTGGGGCAGCCCTTGACCCTGTTCAGCCTGTTCGGCCTGCTGCTGGTGACTGCCATCGGCGTGGACTATGCCATCCTGATGCATGAGCGCATCGGCGGTGCTGCGGTCAGTCTGCTGGGTACCCTGCTGGCGGCGGCCACCACCTGGTTGTCGTTCGGCCTGCTGGCGCTGTCCGGCACGCCGGCGGTGAGCAACTTCGGCCTGGCCGTGAGCCTGGGGCTGGTGTTCAGCTTCCTGTTGGCGCCCTGGGCGACGAGCCGTGAGCGAGGGGACGTAGCGCCATGAAATATCTGTTGCCCCTGTTGATGCTGTTGCTGCTCGGCGCCTGCGCCTCGCAGCCGCCCCTGCCCGAGCAACTGCCCCCGCTCGAGCTGCCACGCCAGTTCCATGTACAGCGGGAACAGGCCAACCAGCGCCAGGACTGGCTGCTGGTGATCCAGCGTGAAGACGGCCACCTGCGCTGGTCGCTGCTGGACTTGCTGGGCGTTCCCCAGGCGCGCCAGTTGCTCGATGGTAGGCACTGGCAAGCCGACGGCCTGCTGCCGCCTAACCCTGCCGCGCGCGAGCTGTTCGCCGCCATGCTGTTCGCCCTGACGCCACCGGGCCAACTGCCCCGGCTTTATCCCCAGGCCATCGGCCACATTTCTGAACGCAGCCTGCCAGGCCGATGGCGCGTCACCTATCGCAGTGCCGACGACTTCACCCTGGCCCTTGATCAAGGCCTGCGCTACCACGTTTCCCCCTTGCCCAGCGAGAACGCACCATGACCGCCTTCCTCGACGCCCTGGGCCTGGTCTGTGCCCTCGGGCACGGCCAGGCCCAGGTGGCCCGCAGGCTCTTTGCCGGCGACTGCTCCGGCATGCAACTACAGGACGGCTGGGTGCCCGGACGCCGCCTGCCGGTAGGCGGCGTGGCCGGACCACTGCCCGCGCTACCGCTGCCCGGTTACCAGAGCCGCAACAACCAACTGCTGCTGGCCGCCGCCTTGCAGATCGAGCCGGCGATCCGGCAAGCCCTCGAGCGCCATGGCCCGCAGCGGGTCGGCGTGGTGCTGGGCACCAGCACCTCAGGAATCGCCGAAGCCACTGCCGGCATCGCCCATTACCTCGAGGCAGGCCGCTTCCCGGCCGACTACCGCTACGACCAGCAGGAGCTCAGCGCCCCGGCGAACTTCCTGGCGGCCTGGCTGGGCCTGCAAGGGCCTGCCTACGTGTTGTCCACCGCCTGCACCTCCAGCGGTCGTGCCTTGCTCAGCGCACGGCGCCTGCTCGACCTGGGCCTGTGCGATGCCGTGCTGTGCGGTGGCGTGGACAGCCTCTGCAGCCTGACGCTCAACGGCTTCACCGCCCTGGAAGCGGTCAGTGCGCAGCGCTGCAACCCGTTCTCGGCCAACCGCGACGGCATCAACATCGGCGAAGGGGCCGCCTTGTTCCTGATGACACGCCAATCATCGGCCCAGGGGCCTGCCATCGCCCTACTCGGCGCTGGTGCCAGTTCCGATGCGTTCCACATCTCGGCACCGGAGCCCAGCGGCAAAGGCGCCTTGCAGGCCATGCGCAAAGCACTGGACAATGCAGGCCTGACGCCGGGGCAAGTCGATTACCTGAACCTGCACGGCACCGCCACCGCGCACAACGACGCCATGGAATGCCTGGCCGTGCACAGCCTGTTCGGCAGCCAACTGCCCTGCTCGTCCAGCAAGCCCATGACCGGCCATACCCTGGGTGCCGCCGGCGCGCTGGAAGCCGCGTTCTGCTGGTTGAGCCTGAGCACGCACAACCCGCAGGGCCTGTTGCCGCCCCATTGCTGGGATGGCCAGCCCGACCCGGGCTTGCCGGCGCTGAACCTGGTCGATGGCCGCCAGCGCCTGCCCGCGCAAGGGCCACGCCGGCTGATGAGCAATTCGTTCGCCTTCGGTGGCAACAATGTCAGCCTGATTCTCGGAGATGCCTCATGATCACTTGGCCCTTGGCCGAATTGCTGCCTCACGCTGGGGACATGATTCTCATCGAGCGCATCGACAGCTGCGACGACGAGCAGATCCACACGTGCACGACGGTTCGCCCCGATGGCCAGTTCAACCGGGCCGATGGCAGCCTGCCGGCCTGGCTTGGCCTGGAGCTGATGGCCCAGAGCGTGGCGGCCTATGCCGGCTGCCAGGCACGTCGCCAGGGGCGCCCCGTGGAAATGGGCTTTTTGCTCGGCACGCGCAAGTTCGAATGCAATGTCGAGGCGTTTCCCGCCGGTGTGCAACTGCACATCCATGCCCTGCGTTCGCTCGAGGATGAAAACGGCATGGGCGTGTTCGAGTGCCACCTGCGTGGCGAAGGCATCCATGCCAGTGCCCGCCTGAATGTCTACCGCCCGCCGCAAGCTGCCAGCTACCTGGCCGAGGCGGGCCCGGAGGAGTCGCAGCATGACTGACACCATTTTGGTCACCGGTTCCAGCCGAGGGATCGGGCGCGCTATCGCCCTGCGCCTGGCCCGCGCTGGCTTCGACTTGGCCCTGCATTGTCGCAGCGCGCGAGACGAGGCCGAGGCGGTCGCCGGCGAAATCCGTGCCCTGGGCCGCCAGGCGCGGGTCCTGCAGTTCGACGTGGCCGACCGTGGCGGCTGCGCCGCGGCACTCGAAGCCGATGTCGAGGCCCATGGCGCCTACTATGGCGTGGTGTGCAATGCCGGGTTGACCCGTGACGGCGCCTTCCCGGCACTGACCGAGGACGACTGGGACACCGTCATGCGCACCAACCTCGACGGCTTCTACAACGTGCTGCACCCGCTGATCATGCCGATGATCCGCCGCCGTGCCCCTGGCCGGATCGTCTGCATCACGTCGGTATCCGGCCTGATCGGCAACCGCGGCCAGGTCAACTACAGCGCCTCCAAGGCCGGCCTGATCGGAGCGGCGAAGGCGCTGGCGATCGAACTGGGCAAGCGCCGCATCACCGTCAACTGCGTGGCGCCAGGCCTGATCGATACCGCCATGCTCGACGAACAAGTGCCGGTGGAGGAGCTGCTGAAGATGATTCCAGCCCAACGCATGGGCACGCCCGAGGAAGTGGCGGGGGCGGTGAATTTCCTGATGTCGGACGAGGCCGCCTACATCACCCGCCAGGTCCTGGCGGTCAACGGAGGGCTGTGCTGATGCGCCGCGTCGTGGTCACCGGCATGGCCGGCATCACTGCCCTGGGCAACGACTGGGCCAGCATCGCCACACAGTTCGCCGCCAACCGCAGCGGTATCCGGCGCATGGACGAATGGGACCGTTTCGAGGAGCTCAACACCCGCCTGGCCGGGCCCGTGGACGGCTTCCAGGTGCCCGCGCACTGGACCCGCAAGCAACTGCGCAGCATGGGCCGCGTGGCACACCTGGCGGTGGCGGCTGCCGAGCAAGCGCTGCTCGACGCCGGGTTGCTCGACGAGCCGAGCATTCGTGACGGCCGCATGGGCGTTGCCTGCGGCTCGTCGATCGGCAGTACCGAAGAGATCAAGGCCTTCGGGAACATGCTGCTCAATTCCAAGGCCGACGGCCTCAATGCCAATTCCTACGTACGCATGATGCCGCACACCACCGCGGCCAACATCAGCATCTTCTTCGGCCTCACCGGGCGCCTGATCCCCACGTCCAGCGCCTGTACCAGCGGCAGCCAGGGCATCGGCTATGCGTACGAGGCGATCAAGTACGGGCGCCTGCCACTGATGCTCGCCGGCGGCGCCGAGGAACTGTGCCCCAGCGAGGCCATGGTATTCGACGCGCTGTACGCCACCAGCCTGAAGAACGATACCCCGTCCCTGACGCCACGGCCCTATGACAGCGCCCGGGATGGCTTGGTGGTGGGCGAAGGCGCCGGCATGCTGGTGCTCGAGGAGTTACAGCACGCCCTGGCCCGTGGCGCTCGGATCCATGCCGAGATCGTCGGTTTCGGCAGCAATGCCGACGGCCAGCACATCACCCGCCCCGAGCAGGCCACCATGCGCCGGGCCATGGAGCTGGCGCTGGAAGACGCAGGCCTAGGGCCCGAGGCCATCGGCTACGTCAATGGCCATGGAACCGCCACCGAACAAGGCGACATCGCCGAAACGCTGGCCACCCATGAACTGTTCGGCCCGCACATGCCCATCAGCTCGCAGAAGAGTTTTCTTGGGCATACCCTGGGGGCCTGCGGAGCGCTGGAGTCCTGGTTCAGCATCGAGATGATGAACCGCGATCAGTACGTGCATACCCTGAACCTCGACCACATCGACCCCCGCTGCGGTGAGCTGGACTACCTGCGCGGCGGGTTCCGGGCCATGCAGCATGAGCATGTGATGAACAACAACTTCGCCTTTGGTGGCGTGAATACGTCGCTGGTGTTTCGGCGCTGGCACTAACGCGTGACCGGGGGCCGCTTCGCGCCCCTTTCGCGGCACAAGGCCGCTCCTACCGAAACAGCGCCGTAGCGCCCTTGTGGGTGAGCGCGCGGAGCTACCGGGTCAACAACTCGGCAAACGCCCTGGCCATGGCCGACCCTGCCGCCTGCCGCTGGACCAGCCACACCGCAGTCGTCGCGCCCTCGTCCAGCAGGGTCCGGTACACCACGCCATCGATACGCATGCGCTGGAACGAAGCCGGCAACACCGACACCCCCAGCCCCGCCGACACCAGGCCGATGATGGTCATCGCCTCGCCCGCTTCCTGGGCGAAATGCGGGCTGAACCCGGCCTGGCGCGCCAGGCTCAGTAACTGCGCATGCAACCCGCTGCCGTAGCTGCGCGGGAAGAACACGAAGGGCTCGTTGGCCAGCGCCTGCATGAACACGCCCTGTTCGCTGCCCTGGGCCAGGGGGTGGGAAGCGTGGATCACCGCCACCAGCGGCTCGCTGAACAGTTCGGTGGCCACCAGCCCTTCGGGCAATGGCATCGGCCGCATCAGGCCGACTTCGATGCTCTCGTCGAACACCGCCTCGGCCACGTCACGGCTGCTCATTTCGCGCAGGTTCAGGTGCACCGCGGGAAAGCGCTGGCGAAAGGCATGCAGCGCCTTGGGAATCCTCGAGGTGAACGGCGCCGAAGAGGTGAAGCCGATCTTCATCTCGCCCAGCTCGCCCAGTTGCGCGCGCCGGGCGACATCCGCTGCCTTTTCCACCTGGGCCAGCACCTGGCGCGCTTCGTCGAGGAACAGCCGCCCGGCCTCGCTCAGCTCGACCCGCCGGTTGGTGCGCTCGAACAGGCGTGCGCCCAGTTCCTGCTCCAAGGCCTGGATCTGCTGGCTCAACGGAGGTTGTGAGATACCCAACTGCTGGGCCGCGCGACCGAAGTGCAACTCTTCGGCCACGGCGATGAAATACCGCAGATGACGCAACTCCATGACGGGCTCCGATTAGGTCGCATAACGTCTTAAATAGGTCGAACAATATATTGGATGTATCCATTAGCCAGCTATATGATTTTTTCATCGCAACACCGGCCCAGCGCCAGAGGTCCCCTCCGTGAAATCCGCCGTCGCCCCGCTCTCCATCGACCCCGAGCCTGTGACGCCTGCCCTGAACGACACCTGGATCGAAAAAGGCACGCCCGCCTTCATGAAGACCGTGCTGGCGCTGTTCAGCGGCGGCTTCGCCACCTTCGCCCTGCTGTATTGCGTGCAGCCGATGATGCCGTTGCTGTCGCAAGAGTTTTCCATCAACGCCGCGCAGAGCAGCCTGGTGCTTTCGGTTTCCACGGCCATGCTAGCCTTCGGCTTGCTGGTCACCGGGCCGATTTCCGACCGTATCGGCCGCAAGCCGGTCATGGTCTTCGCCCTGCTCTGTGCGGCCTTGGCAACCCTGGCCAGCGCAGTGATGCCGACCTGGGAACTGGTGCTGGCCACCCGCGCGCTGGTGGGCCTGGCCCTGAGCGGCCTAGCCGCCGTGGCGATGACCTACCTGAGCGAAGAAATCCACCCGCAGCACATCGGCCTGGCCATGGGCCTGTATATCGGTGGCAATGCCATCGGCGGCATGAGCGGACGCCTGATCACCGGGGTACTGATCGACTTCGTCAGCTGGCACACGGCGATGCTGGCCATCGGCGGCCTGGCCCTGGTCGCGGCGCTGGTGTTCTGGAAGGTGCTGCCCGAATCGCGCAATTTCCGCCCCCAGGCCATGAACCCGCGCAGCCTGCTGGACGGCTTCGTCATGCATTTTCGTGACGCAGGCCTGCCGTGGTTGTTCCTCGAGGCGTTCCTGCTGATGGGGGCCTTCGTCACCCTGTTCAACTACATCGGCTACCGCCTGCTGGCAGAGCCCTACCACATGAACCAGGCCCTGGTCGGCCTGCTCTCGGTGGTGTACCTGTCGGGCATCTACAGCTCCGCCCAGGTGGGCGCGCTGGCGGACAAACTGGGCAGGCGCAAGGTGTTCTGGGCGAGCATCCTGGTGATGGCCGGCGGGCTGCTGATGACCCTGGCCAGCCCGCTCACGCTGGTGATCCTGGGCATGCTGGTGTTCACCTTCGGCTTCTTCGGCGCGCACTCGGTGGCCAGCAGCTGGATCGGCCGACGGGCGCTCAAGGCCAAGGGGCAGGCCTCGTCGCTGTACCTGTTCTGCTACTACGCAGGCTCCAGCGTGGCCGGTACGGCCGGTGGGGTGTTCTGGCACCAGGCCGGGTGGAACGGCATCGGGCTGTTCATCGGCAGCCTGCTGGCGGTGGCATTGCTGGTGGCGTTGCACCTGAGCCGGTTGCCACCCAAGACTGCCTGAACAGGGGCTGTTTTGCAGCCCATCGCCGGCAAGCCGGCTCCCACCTGTCTCGCGCTGCGCTGAACCTGTGGGAGCCGGCTTGCCGGCGATGAAGCCTGGGATCAGTTGACGATCTCGACGATGTCCACGTCCACTTCACGGCTCATCAGGTGCTTCTCCACCTCGCCGGTCAGCTTGACCTTGGTCTTGTCGTTGAACGGCGTCTGCGGCAGGTCCTCGTCGTCGATCTCGACGGTGATGGTGCCGGTGTTGTCCTTGAACTCGTACTTGTCGTCGTTGTTGATCTTCTTGGTCACGTAGCCTTGCAGCACCACCGGGGTGTCGTCAGCGGCATCGTTGGCGGCGGCGACGGTGGTCACCGACTGGGCGCCTGGGCCGGTGTAGCCGGCTGCCAGGGCGGCAGTGCTGAACAGAGGGGCGAGGATCAGGGCGAGGTAACGAGCTTTCATGGTGTCAGGTCCTGTTGGGGTTTCGATGGGAACAGCCTACCGAGGCAGGCTGAAGCGAAGCTTAATCAGCCTCATGCCTCGTCCAGTTCCAGACTGACCCTGGCCTGGAGCTGGTCGTCCATGACCTGCAATTGCATGTCCCGTACCCGGCCGCCTTCACGCTCAAGCGCATGCAGCCATGCAAACATCACGGCCGGCGAGCCTTCGAAGCTGACATCGACCTGCTGGGCCCTGGTCTCAAGGCCAGTGATGCGCACGCCCGCCGCCTGGGCCCGCTCGCTCAGCCTGGCCGGTGTCAGCACCGGCCAGGCTTCCTGCATCCGGGCAGGCCCTGCCGATACCCGTTGCAGGTGGTCGGCCAATGCCTGTTCGCGGGCCAATGCCTGGCCGGCCTGCTGCAGGCGCGCCTGGCCTGGCTCCCACGCCAGCTGCCAGGCCGCAACCAGGGCCAATGCCCACAGGGCGGCTACGATCACCCTTCGCCGCTCGCCCGGGATCAGCCGCCATTGGCGCACCAGGGCATGTTCCTTCCACTGCATCATCGCGCCTCCTTCCAGGTCAGGGTCGCCCGTACACCTTGTTCGTCCTGACGGGCCTGGTCGATCAATACTGCCGGCACGCGTTGGCGCAGGCGCTCGAGGTCTTCGAACCCTTGCGCCAACACCTCCATGCGCCAGCCTTCGACAGGGCTCAGGGTTGCCTGCGCCACAGTCAGGTTCCCGGTTTCCACCAACTGCTCGCCGAGCGACGCCAGCCCTTCGATCGCCGTCGCCGGGTGCGGGCGGTACTCGAGCGCACGGATCTGGCTGGCAAGGTCTGCGCTGACCGGCTGCCCGGGCGCCCAGCGTTGGAAGGCCTGGCGATTGTCTGCCTGCAATTGGGCGGTGCGCTGCAGCAGCCATTCAGCCCTCAGATAATCGGCCACGCACACCATCGCGAACGCTATCGACACCCCAACGGCCAGGGCTCGCCAGGGCACACTCGCACGGCGCCGTCGGTAGGCGCCCTGAAGCAGGTCGATGGCCTGCATGCGGCCTTGCCTGAGCGTATCGAAGGCACAGGTGACCGATCGGGTGCACAGGGGCAGCTCTGCCTGCTGCGCCTCGGCCAGCCAGGCCATGGTCGGACACTGCGGTGCCAGCGCCTGGGCGGCCTGGGGGGTGGCAGCCAACCGGGGGGCGCCAGCACCGCCTATCAACCAACGGCCTTCGAGCCACAGCGCACACGCGGGCTCGCCCGTGAGCAGGTCGGCATCGACATGCAAGGCAAGCGGTTCGACACCCTGGGCTTGCAGCAGGGCCAGCAGGTTGTCCATGACGTCTCGGTCAATCACCAGTCCCCGCCGTTGCTTCTGCTCATCGGCAGGGCCGAAAGCCAGGTGCACCGTCTCCAGCGGCGCTGCCAACTGGTCCTCGGCGGCATAAGCCAAGGTATCGGGCTTGGGCCGCCTGCCCGGCAGCGGGCCGACTTCGCAGGTGCCCACCATTTCCATCGGCACCACCACCACGGCCGCGCCGCTCAAGATCGAGGCCACGTCACCGATGCTCACGCGGTGTTGCTCGCCACCTGCCGTTCGCACCCACACGGGCCACTGCGCATCGGCCGTCTCTTTTCCTGCGGGCAGCAGGTACAACCAATTTTCACTCATTCGGCATTTGCTCCCGCACTGCAGAAAACACACGTCGCACCACACGAACCTGGTGCGTGTTCAGATCGATTTCCAAGTCGCTGTACAGGTACATCCGCCTGCCGCCCAGCTCTACCTGGACCTCGAGTCGAAACCACTGGCTGTTCACGGTCAGCCCGCGGCTGGTCACGCCAAGGCCCTCCATTTGGGGCAGGGCCAGGAACTGGTCGACTCTGGCGTAGCCCTCTTCGGGTCGCTCAGCCACCAGCCGGCGCGCCACGTCGGGCGACAGGTCCTCGAGCGCGGCCAGCACCTGCGCAGGTGCGGTATTGATGTTGAGCCTGGCCTCCTTGGGCAATGCCACGACCCAGGGCCGCAAGCGCTCCATGACCGCTGCGGAAACCTCCGGCAAGGCACGTAGCTGGGTGATGTCGAGCAGCGGTTTCCCCATCAAGCTGTCCAACACGGGGGGCTCTATCTGCAGTGACCGACAGAGGCGTTCCCACCGTTCGAGCAAGATCGGGTCGGGCGTCTTGGGCGCCAGCAAGGCACCGAGGTTGTATCGTGCCGAGAGATCCTCAAGCTGCGTGCGCACCCGCCCCTGGCCGAGGGTGAAGGCCTGGGGACGCGCCCAGTGCTGCCCGCCATGGGTGACCTGAACGACCTCGACCACCGCCTGGCGAAGCTGCCCCAGCACCCTGCGTTCTGCGCCATGGGCCAGCTGCAACAAACGTGTGGCCTCGATCTGCTGGGTCACACCGCCCAGCAGCAGTTGGTGGCTACGCAACATGCCGGCGACCAGCAACGACAACAGCGCCATGATCAACAGTACCGTGACGAGCGCCAGCCCCTTTTGCCGCTGCTGGGTCATCGATTGGCTCCCGCCAGGGGCAGCACCCGCCGCACCTGCCCGATGCGCTGCGTCGACACGATGATTTCCAGTGCCTGCGGTGGTGCTGGCCGGCGCTGCGCGAAGGGCCAGCGCGTCTGCCAGCCGACCTCGGGCACATACACGCGCCAGCGCAGCTCGACGACACCGTCGAGCAGACGCTGGGGAAGACCTAGGCCTTGTTCCAAGGTGCTGCGCCGCCGCCACAGCACGCCATCCTCCAGCCAATAGTCGACCAACCTCACGTCGCTGCGTGGCAAGGGTTGGCTGTCCTGGGTGCCGGCGAGCAGCCAGCCCATGCGCTGCTGCCCCAGCGTGAAGCCATAGCCGTTCTTGTTCAGGCTCCCTGGCAGGTACGCTTGCAGCGCATCCCGCTGAACCAGGCTCATTGCCCGCCCCAACGCGCGCACGGCTTCGGCCTGGTCCTGGCGCTTGGCATCGGCACGTACCAGCACATCGAGCAGGCGCCCGGTGCCGACCGCCAGCAGCGCGAAGATGGCGATGGCCAGCAGCAACTCGATCAGGGTAAAGCCCTGCTGGCGGCGCGCCCTGCCCGCTTCATTCGGCAGCATCGGCGTCCTCCGTCCACCCGGTGGCCTGGTGCAGCACCTGGCCATTCGCGGCGAGGCCCACACGCACATGGACTTCGACCAGGCCACGCCCAGCCAGGCGACGACGGGTCTCGACCAGCGTCCAGCGGCGCCGGTCGTAGGTCACCTCCAGCGTGCGCTGCCCAGCCGGCGGCGTCGGCAGCAAGCGCAGCTCGGTCAGATGGTTATCGGCGATCCAGCTGGCGAACAGGCGGTCCTGCAAGCCTTGCGACTGCATCAGCACATGCCGGGTCGCCGTGCTCACCGCCACCGCCAGGACGGCGAAGATCGCCAGCGCCACCAAGACTTCCAGCAAGGTGAATCCACGTTCACGGTGCGAGCTTGGGATCATTGAGTCCATCACTCGACACCGTGGCCAGGCGCTTGTCCATCGCCATGAAATACAACGAGAACGGCGTGTGCTCGTCATTGCTGGAGATCACCAGTTGCGGTGCGTTGCCGCGTGCAGCGGTCGATACCGGCACCCCATCGACCTCCAGGCGCAAATCCAGCTCCAACGCACGATGCCGGCCCGCAGCCTCCCAGCCTTGCTCGGCGGCGCGGAACAACTGGTAGCCCTGACCGTCGAGGCGGATCCCCAGGGTGCGCCCCTCCAGCACCGCCTGTTGCCGTGCATGCTGCAGCATTTGCAGGAAGAGGCTGGCCTCCTGGTTGGCCACACGCTGCGGGTCACGACCGAACTTCAGCCCCGCCATTCCCATGACGATCCCCAGCAGCACCATGACCACCAACAGTTCCAACAGGGTAAAACCCTGGGCTTGGCGCCGTTTCATTCAGGCCAGTTACCGATGTCGGCGTCCATGCCCTCGCCGCCAGGCTGGCCATCGGCGCCCAGGGTATACAGGTCATAGCCTTGGCTCGAGCGCGTACCAGGGCTCGTGTACTGGTAAGGCGAACCCCACGGGTCGGTAGGCGTGCTCTTCAGATAGCCCTGGGCGTTCCACTGGCGCGGCAGCGGCGCCACGGTCGGCTGTTTGACCAAGGCATCGAGGCCCTGGGCGGTGCTTGGGTAGCGGCCGTTGTCCAGCCGATAGATTTCCAGGGCCGTGGAAATCGACTGGATATCGGTGCGGGCGGCGGTGAGCTTGGCGTGGTCCGGGCGGCTCATCACGTTGGGCAGCACCAAGGCGCCAAGCACGCCCAGGATGATGACCACGACCATGATTTCGATGAGGGTGAAACCGCGTTGCGCGCGGCGTGCTGAACGAATGGACATATCAGTTGACCAGTTGGTTGAGGTTGAGAATGGGGAGCAGGATGGCAAGCACGATGAACAGCACGATGCCGCCCATCACCAGCAGCATCAGCGGCTCGCAAAGGCTCACCAGCAGGGAGATCCGCCCCGCCAGCTGTTTGCCCTGAAGGTCGGCGGCACGTTCGAGCATGGTGTCCAGCTCACCGGCACGCTCGCCGCTGGCGATCATGTGCAGCATCAGGGGCGGCAAGGTCTCGCTGCGTGCCAGGCAGTTGGCCAGCGTGGCGCCTTCACCCAGCTCCCGGGCCGCTTCCAGCAGGCGTTCGCGCAGCACCAGGTTGCCGATGACACCGGCACCGATGTGCATGGCTTCGACCAGGGCGACACCGCTGCGCCCCAGAATCGCCAAGGTGCTGATGAAACGCGCCGCCTCACTGGCGCGGACGAATTCGCCATAAGCCGGCAGGCGCAAGGACACCCCATGCCACTGCCGACGCCGGGTGGGTTGGCGCAAGGCCAGGTACACCACCGTAGCCGCTGCCGCCAGGGCCGGAACGCCTATCAGCCCATAGCGGTTGGTGGCGTCGCTGAGCGCGATCAGTACCTGGGTCGCCATGGGCAGTTGGGCCTGGTCCCGGGCGAACGCCTGCACGACATCTGGCACCACATAGCCCAGCAGAAAGCCCACGACCAGCAACGAGACCACCAGCAGGATCACCGGGTACACCATCGCCAGTTGTACTTTCTGGCGCAGGGCCTGCTGGTTCTCGCCATGCTCGGCCAGGCGGTCGAGCACCCCGGCCAGGTGGCCGGAGCGTTCCGCCGCCGCGATGGTGGCCCGGTAGACCATGGGAAACGCCTGTGGATAAGCCCCCAGTGCTTGCGCCAGGGCGTGGCCTTCGGCAACGCGCTCAGCCACGCCACGCACTATTTGCCGTACTTGGCGTTGGCTGGTTTGCGCAGCGACGGCCTGCAGGGCTTCGGTCAGCGGCACGCCCGCATGCAGCAAGGTCGCCAGCTGCCGGGTCAGCAGCGAGCGCCGGGCCAGGCTCAGGCGGTTGCGCGCCAACAAGCCATTGAAGAAAGACGCCCGTACCGGTTCGACCTGCAGCACCAGCAGCCCCTGGTCACGCAGCGCCTGGCGGGCCTGGCGCGCGCTCGGCGCCTCCAGGGTGCCCCGCTGGCGAACGCCTTGGGTGTCCTGGGCCTGGTAACGAAACACCGCCATATCAGCCCTGCCCCGTCACGCGCAGCAGTTCTTCCACGCTGGTCTGCCCCTGGCAGACACGCTGGACGCCATGCTGGAACAAGCTTGGCGTGTCCTGGCGGATCAGCTCGAGCATCTGCGCCTGGGACGCGCGTGTATGGATCGCCTGGGCCAGCGGCGGCTCTACCACCACCATTTCATGCAGGGCCAGACGGCCGCTGTAGCCTTGCTGGCACTCAGCACACCCCTGCGCCTTGTAGACCACCGCAGGCCGCTCAGCGGGGTGGCCGAGAGCGTTGGCAATGGCCTCGTCCACGTCGCAGGCGACCTTGCAGTGCGGGCAAAGCTTGCGTACCAGGCGCTGGGCCATGACCCCGGCCAGCGACGAGGCGAGCAGGCAGGTGTCGATGCCCATGTCCGCCAGGCGTGTGATGGCACCCAATGCGCTGTTGGTATGCAGGGTGGACAGCACCAGGTGCCCGGTAAGCGAAGCCTGGACGGCGATATCGGCGGTTTCCCGGTCACGGATCTCGCCGACCATGACCACGTCCGGGTCCTGGCGCAGGATGGCACGCAGGCCGCGGGCGAAGGTCATGTCGACCTTGGTGTTGACTTGGGTCTGGCCGATACCGGGCAGGTGATACTCGATCGGGTCTTCGACGGTGAGGATGTTGCGCGACACCTGGTTGAGGTACGAAAGCGCGGTGTACAGCGTCGTGGTCTTGCCCGAGCCGGTGGGCCCGGTGACCAGGAAGATGCCATGGGGCTTCTCCAGCATGCGCATGAAGCCGGTACGCACCGCCCCTTGCATCTGCATGTGGTCGATGTCCAGGCGCACCGCCTGCTTGTCCAGCAAACGCAGCACCACCCGTTCGCCATGGGCCGCCGGCAGGGTCGACACCCGCACGTCCACTTCATGGCCGGCCAGGCGCAGGCTGATCCGGCCATCCTGGGGCACGCGCTTCTCGGCGATGTCCAGGCGCGCCATGACCTTGATGCGCGAGACCAGCAGCGCGGACAGCTCCCGTGGCGGTGCCAGCACTTCGCGCATCACGCCGTCGATGCGCATGCGCACCCGCAGTTGCTGCTCGAAGGTTTCCAGGTGGATGTCCGACGCCCGGGAGCGCACCGCCTCGCTGAGCAAGGCATTGAGCAGGCGAATGATCGGCGCATCATCCTGCTGGTCGAGCAGGTCGCTGGTCTGCGGCAAGGCTTCGGCCAAGCGGGACAGGTCGATTTCCTGGTCCAGGCCCTGGACCACCGCCTGCGCCGCGTCCTGGCTGCCGCCATAGCAACTGGCCAGGCGCTCGGCAAAGCAGGCGTCGTCCACCTGGCGCAGGGGCCAGGCACTGCCTACCACGCGACAGGCCTCGGCCATGGCGGCCAGCGACGCATCCTTGCGCATCAGCAAGGCGGGTTCATCCGCCTGCTGGTCGAACAGGATGCCGTGGCGCCGGGCGAAGCTGAAGGGCAGAGCGGCGCTCATCGACGGTCGCCTGGGTTGTCGGGCAGGCGCTTGGCCTCGAACAGCTGTCGGGCATCCTTGGGCAGCACGGAATCGTCCACTGTGCGAACGTTCTCGTAGGCGCGTCGCCCGGCCTGGACCAGCTCAGCCTGGCTACGCAGGATGGTAGGGCGCAGGAAGACCATCAGGTTGGTCTTTTCCTGGACATCCCGGCTCCAGCGGAACAGGCCGCCCACCCAGGGAATTCGGCTGAGCAACGGCACGCCACGCTGCTCTTTCCTCACGCTGTCCTTGATCAGGCCACCGATCACGATGATCTCGCCGTCGGCGGCGAGGATGGTGCTTTTGAGCGTGCGCTTGTTGGTGATCAGGTCGTTTTCCAGCGTACTGGGGGCAAGCTCCGAACTTTCCTGCTCCACTTCCAGGCGCAAAGTTCGGCCTTCGTTGATGTGCGGGCGCACCTTCAGGCTGATACCGATGTCCTTGCGCTCGACGGTGGTGAACGGGTTGTCCGCGCCACTGCCGGTGGTGGTGTACGACCCGGTCTTGAACGGCACGTTCTGGCCGACGAGGATCTGCGCCTCCTGGTTGTCGAGGGTCAGCAGGCTGGGAGTCGACAGCAAGTTGCTGCGCGTATTGCTGGCCAGGGCCGAGACCAGCAGGCCGAAGCGATCCGAGCCGATGGCCAGGGCCGCGCCCGCCGGGATCGACTTACCCTCGCCGAGCAAGTCGGCCAGCGAGGCACCGCTGTCCGGGAAGGTGATGCCTCCCTTCAGGCCGCCCTTGTCGATGCCCCATTGCAGGCCGAGGGCCTCGTTGATGTCACCGCTGACTTCGACGATGGCCGCGTGGATCAACACCTGGGCCCGTGGTTGATCCAATTGCTCGATGATCTGTTCAACACTGCCCAGGGTCTGGGGCTCGCCCAGCAGCACCAGGGCGTTCTGGTTGGCATCGGCCTTGACCATGGCTTCACCACTGAGCGCCTCGCCCAGGCCGTCGCCGGTCGGCTTGCCGTCCAGGCGCTTGCCCACATCGCCCAGCACCTCGGCCAACTGCTCGGCGTTGCTGTGCTGCAGGCGGACCACACGCCAGTTCTGCGAAGCGGTAGGCGCTGGGACATCCAGCGAACGGCTCAACTGTGCCAGGCGCTGGCGCGACTTGGCGGGCCCGAGGATAAGCAGGCGGTTGCCCGGCAGGTCAGCCAGTACCCGCACACCGCTGTCCGGGCCACCTGCGGCCCCTTCCACCACCGCCAGCACGTCGCTGGCCTGGGCCTTGCGCAAGGTCACCAGTTCGTAGTCGTGCCGCTGGCCGCTGTCGAGCTGCAACACCAGGTCTTCCAGGCGGTCCAGATTGGCGGCCGAATCGGTCACCACCAGGGCGTTGGCCGAACTGGAAGGCCCGATATAGCCATTGCTCGACACCAGCGGGCGCAACAGCCCCGCAAGGTCCGAGGCCGTACTGCCCGACAGCGGCAACACCCGAGTGGTGAATGCCGCAGGGATGGCCTCGACCTGCTGGTTGGCCCAGGCCTTGGCTTCGCTGGCCGGCAGCACCAACAGCCGGTCACCGTCGTTCACCGCGGCGAAGCCCTGGGCGTTGAGCACCGAGTAGAACAGCCGGCGTATCCCTTCACGGTCGAGCGCCTCGCTCGACAGGACGGTGATGCGGCCTTGTACGCGGGGGTCCAGGATGATCGTCTGGTCGAGTATCGCCCCCACCTCACGCACCACGTCGCGCACGTCGGCATCGCTCATTGCCAGTTGCCAGGTCGCCTCGTCGGCCAGGGTCATGGAACAGGTCAAGGTAAGGCAGGCGCCGAGAGAGGCGGCGCGCAGGTAGCGTTTAAGAGTCATTGCACCTCCCGCAACAGGCGGGGCGAAGAAGAGGAAACAGAAGCAGCACCCGTGGTGCTGCCAGCGGGCTGGAACACCGGTGAAGCGCTGGCCGACAGCGACACCACTTCTTCCCGGCCGTTAAGCCACAACACAATGGAGCGCACGTCGATGCGCCGCAGCACGCCGCCGCCCGGCAGGCGGTCGCCGACCCGGTGGATGGCATCGCCGTTGGGACTTTTCACCAGCGCGCGGGCATCGCCCTGGCTGGAAACGAAGGTGGCCTTGAGCGTGATGTCCGAGCGGCTCGACTGGGGCTGCCCAGGTGCCTGGAAGCCGAACGCCAGGGCCAGGGTGGCGACAGGCAACGGCTTTTGCGCAGCCGCTGCAGGTGCCACGAGCGAGGCCGGGGTGGCAATGTCCGTCACCACCGGGTTGGCCATTTCACGCCATGTCAGCAGGCCCCCTGTGGCCAGCACCATCGCGGCCCAGGGCAAATGCATGGAAAGCTTCATCGACTTCAGGGCAGCATCCGCCGAAGCACCCGCCGACCGGACAACTCATGCAGCACCACCGCAGCGATGTGCATCGCCACGCCCAAGGCCAGCAACAGGCAGGAAGCGATATGGATGTTGAACCAGATACCGTGCCAGACCGGGTCGCTCAGCACTGGCGCGATGGCGAACCAGCCGAACACATCGATGTCGCGATCCATCATCAGCACACCGGACAGCAGCACGGTCGCGATGGTCCAGTACAGGGCTTCATGCACGACATGGGCGATACGGCGACCACGCGGGTCGTCATGCAGACTCTTCGGCGCAGGCTTGGCCAGGCGCACCAACCAGCGCAACAGGAAGACCGGGATGAACAGCGTGGTCAGGGCGACATTGATGAACGCGACCAGGTGGAACGTGGCAGGGTCAAAATCGAGGTGCGCGACCGAGAAGCCGCTGATCAACACCCAAATGATGACCAGGGCAGAGATCCAGTGCAGGAGGATCTGCTGCCAGCAATACTTGGTTGTTTGCATTGGAGGTACCGGTGAGAAGCCTGACACCTCACGAAGAGGCGCCAGGCTTTATCGACTTAGAGCTTGTTCCAGGCGTCTTGCCAGTTGCTGCCTACACCAGGCTCATAGTGGTTGACGTTTGGCGAATAGTTCTTGCACCAGCCTTCGAACGGGAAAGGCTTGCATTCGAAGATCTCGCCGGTCTTCGGTTGCAGCACTTTGGTACCGGCCTTGTAGCTTGTGGTCGACTGCGGGAACTCGAAGTCATAGTTGACATCGCCAGCCGCTTTCAGCTGAACGGTAGGTGCTTCCTGCAACAGCACGCGCTCGCCCTTGTCTGTGCCCACAACCTTGAGGGTGTGTGCACCTTCGGTACTGGCAACATCCAGCACCAGCTGCTCGGTGCCATCCACCGTTTGCTGGGCGTAGCCAACCTGTTTATTGCTGCCATCGAACAACTGTGCCTTGACCTTCAGCGCAGTGTTGGTCGTGACACGGAAGCCCAGGCTGGTCTTGCCGTCTTTGAGCGTGTACTCAGGCAAGACGTCATTCAGATGCATCGTGGCCGGCTCGCCGGAAGCAGCATCGATATCCAGGATGTAGTTGGTCAGACCACTTTCAGCCTTGGCGAAAATGCTGTTGCTGCCCTGTACAGGCTCGATATTGCCATCGGCGTCCAGCTTGCCGGCTCGCACCAGCGTCTGGGTTTCGTTGATTCGCTTGGCGAGCTTGTAGGCCCAGTTGGCGCCAATCGTTTCTTCGGCATTATCGATACTGATCGCCACATCGAAATCGGTACGTACGCCATTCGCATCGAATGCACGAGCAGTCACCTTGTCGCCAACTTCGAGGTCACGATGCGGGGCGATCTCGGCCAGTCGCGGCCATTCTGGCGCTGGCCCGCCATCCAACTGGATATCGACATCAGCAACGCTGTGGAAAGCATTGGCGGTATCGTCGACGGTCCATACAGCCAGAATGGCATGCTGGCCCGAACGGTCGCTAGGCAGGGTGCAGCTATGCTTGGGGTTGGTACCTGTGCCAGCCACAGGAAGGCTGCCTTTACCATCCACCGTACAGAACGGTGTCGGATCAAAGGACTCACGAGTCAACGAGGCATTCGGGTTCCAGCCGGTCTTGGTGATGAAGTATTCCCATTTGCTGGTCTTGTGAGGGGCAGCGTAGTGCCAGTCGAAGCTGATATTGCGATCGACGATCGGCGTCAGGTGCCAACGGTTGGCAGACTGCTCATCGAGTGCTGCGAAATCGGCGCGCACACCACCGCTGGCGATTTTCCCATCGACAGGGCCATTGACCGGGAAGCCTTTTGCAACCTCACCAACAGACCAAGGCTCGTACTGGGCGCCCCCACAACCAACGTTTACGTTTTTATGATTCGCATGGCAAAGCCCGGCACGGGAAGTTGGTTCAGCCAGATAACCATGTGCATTGGCCATTTGAGCGTGCAAACCTGCACCGGCAATCGCCATCCACACAGCTGTGGCGACAACGCTTTTACGCAGGACCTTTCTTGTCTTCATTACAAACTCCGAACGCATTACTGGGGTCTAGGAATCAGAGCACTGCAACGCAAAACGCAGATATCTGACGGGCGCCATCTAACTACATCGCCAGGAGTTGATATGTAGGAAAGTACTGAATCACATACGAAATATCGGAACACTAAAAGGAATAAATTAGCACTTAGAAATATTTTGTTAAGAATAGGAAAACCGGGCAGATTTTTCCGGATTTAATGAACTTCAAAGTTTACATATAAATGGCAATCGCATGAACTTCCCATTACAGCTCATGGACATTCTGTGATGTACGACTGTACTTGCGCGCTCGCGGTTTGTCGGGACTGCTTTGAGCCCATCGCGGCACAAGCCCACTACAGGGCCGCAAAGCGGCCCTCGTGTACGAACACAGTATGTCTTGCCCGGAGCCTCAGGCGTGATACTGCGCCGAAAGCTCATGCACCGCGTTGATGAAGGCACCCGCGTGTTCTGGATCGACTTCCGGCGTGATGCCATGCCCCAGGTTGAATACATGCCCGCTACCATGCCCGTAGCTTGCCAGGATCCGCGCCACTTCCTTGCGGATGGCCTCGGGCTTGGCGTACAGCACGGTCGGGTCCATGTTGCCTTGCAGGGCGACCTTGTCACCGACACGGCGACGGGCATCGCCGATCTCGCAGGTCCAGTCCAGGCCCAGGGCGTCGGCACCGGCCTCGGCGATGCTTTCCAGCCAGATACCGCCGTTCTTGGTGAACAGGATCACCGGCACCTTGCGCCCGTCGTGCTCGCGAATCAGGCCGCTGACGATCTTGCGCATGTAGGCCAGGGAAAACTCCTGATAGGCCGCCGCCGACAGGTTGCCGCCCCAGGTGTCGAAGATCTGCACTGCCTGGGCACCGGCCTGGATCTGGCCATTGAGGTAGCTCGTAACCGACTGGGCCAGCTTGTCCAGCAGCAGGTGCAGGGCCTGCGGGTTGTCATAGAGCATGGCCTTGGTCTTGCGGAAATCCTTGGAGGAGCCGCCTTCGACCATGTAGGTGGCCAGGGTCCAGGGGCTGCCGGAGAAGCCGATCAGCGGCACGCGGCCGTTGAGCTCGCGGCGAATGGTGCTGACGGCGTCCATCACATAGCCCAGATCCTTGTGCGGATCGGGCACCGGCAGCGCCTCGATGTCGGCCAGGGTGCTGACGACCTTCTTGAAACGCGGGCCTTCGCCGGTCTCGAAGTACAGGCCTTGGCCCATGGCGTCGGGGATGGTGAGGATGTCCGAGAAGAGGATCGCCGCGTCCAGCGGGTAGCGGTCCAGCGGCTGCAGCGTGACCTCGCAGGCGAACTGCGGGTTCATGCACAGGCTCATGAAGTCACCGGCCTTGGCGCGGCTGGCGCGATACTCCGGGAGGTAGCGGCCGGCTTGGCGCATCATCCAGACCGGGGTGACGTCTACGGGTTGCTTGAGCAGTGCACGCAGGAAACGATCGTTCTTCAGGGCAGTCATGTCGGCATCCAGCAAAAAAGTGCGGGCATTTTCTCAGACGCACAGAGAAAAGGCACGGCTGTTTGTCTATTGGATGCCGTAGATCAAAGGTTTTTGTATACAAAAGCATCGCGGGACAAGCCCGCTCCCACATTGGGCAATGAATCACCTCTGTGGGAGCGGGCTTGTCCCGCGATTGCGATGGATCAGACGCCGAGGTAGTCCAGGATACCCTCGGCAGCGGTACGCCCTTCGAAGATCGCCGTCACCACCAGGTCCGAACCGCGCACCATGTCGCCGCCGGCGAACACTTTCGGGTTGCTGGTCTGGTGCTTGAACTTGCCTTTCTCCGGCGCCACCACGCGGCCCTGGCTGTCCAGCTGGATACCATGCTGCTCGAACCATGGCGCCGGGCTCGGGCGGAAGCCGAAGGCGATCACCACGGCGTCGGCCGGCAGGATCTCCTCGGAACCGGGGATCGGCTCGGGGCTGCGGCGGCCACGGGCGTCCGGTTCGCCGAGACGGGTCTCGACCACCTTCACACCTTCGACCTTGTCTTCGCCGACGATGGCGATGGGCTGGCGGTTGTACAGGAACTTCACGCCTTCTTCCTTGGCGTTCTTCACCTCGCGGCGCGAACCCGGCATGTTGGCCTCGTCACGACGGTAGGCACAGGTCACCGATTTGGCGCCCTGGCGGATCGAGGTACGGTTGCAGTCCATCGCAGTGTCGCCACCGCCAAGCACCACGACCTTCTTGCCCTGCATGTCGACGAAGTCTTCCGGCGACTTCTCGAAGCCCAGGTTGCGGTTGACGTTGGCGATCAGGAAGTCCAAGGCGTCATGTACGCCTGGCAGGTCTTCGCCGGGGAAGCCGCCCTTCATGTAGGTGTAGGTGCCCATGCCCATGAACACCGCATCGTAATCGGCGAGCAGCTGTTCCATGGTGATGTCCTTGCCCACCTCGGTGTTCAGGCGGAACTCGATGCCCATGCCGGTGAAGACTTCACGGCGATTGCTGAGCACGGTCTTTTCCAGCTTGAACTCGGGGATGCCGAAGGTCAGCAGGCCACCGATCTCCGGGTTGCGGTCGAACACCACCGGGGTCACACCGGCACGTACCAGCACGTCGGCACAGCCCAGGCCCGCAGGGCCCGCACCGATGATCGCGACGCGCTTGCCGGTCGGCTTGACCTTGGACATGTCCGGGCGCCAGCCCATGGCGAAGGCGGTATCGGTGATGTACTTCTCCACCGAGCCGATGGTCACCGCACCGAAGCCGTCGTTGAGGGTGCAGGCGCCTTCGCAGAGACGGTCCTGCGGGCACACGCGACCGCACACTTCCGGCAGGGTGTTGGTCTGGTGCGAAAGTTCTGCCGCCGCGAGGATGTTGCCCTCGGAAACCAGCTTCAGCCAATTGGGGATGAAGTTGTGAACCGGGCACTTCCACTCGCAATACGGGTTGCCGCAGCCCAGGCAGCGGTGTGCCTGCTCCACGGACTGTTGCGGCTTGAAGGGCTCGTAGATTTCCACGAACTCCTTCTTGCGCTGGCGCAGGAGCTTCTTCTTGGGGTCCTTGCGCCCTACTTCGATGAACTGGAAGTCGTTGTTCAGACGTTCAGCCATTTTTAAAAACCTCTATACCGCAGTTGCTGGCCTGGGCCGCAAGCTGCAAGACGATCACTTGAGCCGGACAAGCCCCGCGCACGGGGCCTGCCACTTGCAGCTGTTGTTACTGCGGGTTGGCACGGGTACTGGACAGCAGTTGCTTGAGGTTGGCCGCCTTCGGCTTGACCAACCAGAAGCGCCGCACGTAGTCGTCCAGGTTCTCCGAGAGCTCGCGCCCCCACTCGCTGCCGGTCTCTTCCACGTATTCGGCAAGGACCCGCGCCAGGTGGCTGCGGTAGGCCTCCATCGCCTCGCCACTGATACGCTGGATTTCCACCAGCTCGTGGTTGAGTTTGTCGACGAAGGTGTTGTCCATGTCGAGCACGTAGGCGAAACCGCCCGTCATGCCAGAACCGAAGTTGTAACCGGTCTTGCCCAGGACGCAGACAAAGCCGCCGGTCATGTATTCACAGCAGTGATCGCCGGTACCCTCGACCACAGCGTGGGCGCCGGAGTTACGCACAGCGAAGCGCTCGCCCGCGGTGCCGGCAGCGAACAGCTTGCCGCCGGTGGCACCATACAGGCAGGTGTTGCCGATGATGGCGCTGTGCTGGGTTTCGAATGGGCTGCCGGCAGGCGGCACGATGGTCAGTTTGCCACCGGTCATGCCCTTGCCCACGTAGTCGTTGGCGTCGCCTTCCAGGTGCAGGTTCAGGCCACCGGCGTTCCAGACGCCGAAACTCTGGCCCGCAGTCCCCTTGAAGCGGAAGGTGATCGGCGCCCCGGCCATGCCCTGGTTGCCATGCAGGCGGGCGATTTCGCCAGAGACGCGCGCGCCGATGGAACGGTCGCAGTTACAGATATCCAGGCTGAACTCGCCACCGGCCAGGTCGCGAATGGCCGGCAGGGCCATCTCGACCATCTTCTCGGCCAGCTCGCCCTTGTCGAACGGCGGGTTCTTGTCGACTTCGCAGAACTGCGGCTTGTCAGCCGGGATGTGCGAGCTGCCCAGCAGCGGCGACAGGTCCAGGAACTGCTGGCGCTCGGTGTCGCCCGGCAGCACGTCGAGCAGGTCGGTGCGGCCGATCAGCTCGCCCAGGCTGCGCACGCCCAGCTTGGCCAGCCACTCACGGGTTTCTTCAGCGACGAAGGTGAAGAAGTTCACCACCATGTCGACGGTACCGATGTAGTGGTCCTTGCGCAGCTTGTCGTTCTGGGTGGCAACGCCCGTGGCGCAGTTGTTCAGATGGCAGATACGCAGGTACTTGCAACCCAGGGCGATCATCGGCGCGGTGCCGAAGCCGAAGCTTTCGGCGCCGAGGATCGCGGCCTTGATCACGTCCAGGCCGGTTTTCAAGCCGCCGTCGGTCTGTACCCGTACCTTGCCGCGCAGGTCGTTGCCACGCAGGGTCTGGTGGGTTTCGGCCAGGCCCAGCTCCCACGGTGCGCCGGCGTACTTGATGGAGGTCAGTGGCGAAGCGCCGGTGCCGCCGTCGTAGCCGGAGATGGTGATCAGGTCCGCATAGGCCTTGGCCACGCCAGCGGCGATGGTGCCCACGCCGGCTTCGGCCACGAGTTTGACCGACACCAGGGCCTGCGGGTTGACCTGCTTGAGGTCGTAGATCAGCTGGGCCAGGTCTTCGATCGAGTAGATGTCGTGGTGCGGCGGTGGCGAGATCAGGGTCACACCCGGCACGGCGTAGCGCAGGCGAGCGATCAGGCCGTTGACCTTGCCGCCAGGCAGCTGGCCGCCCTCACCGGGCTTGGCGCCCTGGGCCACCTTGATCTGCAGCACTTCGGCATTGACCAGGTATTCGGGGGTGACGCCGAAACGGCCGGTGGCCACCTGCTTGATCTTCGAGCTCTTGATGGTGCCGTAGCGCGCCGGGTCTTCGCCGCCCTCACCGGAGTTGGAGCGCGCGCCCAGGCGGTTCATGGCCTCGGCCAGAGCCTCGTGGGCTTCCGGCGACAGGGCGCCGAGGGAGATGCCCGCGGAGTCGAAGCGCTTGAGGATCTCCTCCAGCGGCTCGACCTGGTCCAGCGGCAGCGCCTGGTCTGCGACCTTCACTTTCAGCAGGTCGCGGATCATCGACACCGGACGCTGGTCGACCAGCGTGGTGTATTCCTTGAACTTGGCGTAGTCGCCCTGCTGCACGGCAGCCTGCAGGGTGTTGACCACATCCGGGTTGTAGGCGTGGTACTCGCCACCATGGACGAACTTGAGCAGACCGCCCTGCTGGATCGGCTTGCGCGCGCTCCACGCTTCGGCGGCCAGCAGCTTCTGGTCGCTCTCCAGGTCGACGAAACGTGCGCCCTTGATACGGCTGGACACGCCCTTGAAGCTCAGGCCGACCACTTCCTCGGCCAGGCCCACGGCTTCGAACAGCTGGGCGCCACGGTACGAGGCGATGGTCGAGATACCCATCTTCGACAGGATCTTCAGCAGGCCTTTGGAGATGCCCTTGCGGTAGTACTTGAAGACCTCGTCCAAGTCGCCCAGCACCTCGCCGGTACGGATCAGGTCGGCCAGCACTTCGTAGGCCAGGTACGGGTACACGGCAGAAGCACCGAAGCCGATCAGCACCGCGAAGTGGTGCGGGTCACGGGCGGTGGCGGTTTCCACCAGGATGTTGCTGTCGCAACGCAGGCCTTGCTCGGTCAGGCGATGGTGCACCGCGCCGACGGCCAGGGAAGCGTGCACCGGCAGCTTGCCTGGGGCGATGTAGCGGTCGCTCAGCACCAGCTGGGTCTTGCCACTGCGCACGGCTTCTTCGGCCTGGTCGGCGATATTGCGGATGGCTGCTTCCAGGCCGACGCTTTCCTCGTAGTTGAGGTCGATCAGCTGACGGTCGAAGCCTTCGCGCTCGAGATTCATCAGCGAGCGCCACTTGGCCGGGGAGATCACCGGCGAGCTGAGGATCACCCGCGAGGCATGCTCGGGGGACTCCTGGAAGATGTTGCGCTCGGCACCCAGGCAGATTTCCAGGGACATGACGATCGCTTCGCGCAGCGGGTCGATCGGCGGGTTGGTCACCTGGGCGAACTGCTGGCGGAAGAAGTCGTACGGCGAACGCACGCGCTGGGACAATACCGCCATCGGCGTGTCGTCGCCCATCGAGCCCACCGCTTCCTGGCCTTGCTCGCCGAGCGGACGCAGCACCTGGTCACGCTCCTCGAAGGTGACCTGGAACATCTTCATGTACTGCTTGAGCTGGTCGGCGTCGTAGCTGGCCACGCCCTGGTCGTCGGTCAGGGTCGCCTGGATGCGCAGGGCATGCTGGCGCAGCCAACGCTTGTACGGATGGCGCGACTTGAGGCGGTTATCGATGGCATCCGTGTCGAGGATCTGGCCGGTCTCGGTGTCCACGGCGAAGATCTGGCCCGGGCCGACGCGACCCTTGGCCAGAACGTCCTCGGGCTTGTAGTCCCATACGCCGATTTCCGAGGCCAGGGTGATGTAGCCATTCTTGGTGGTGACCCAACGTGCCGGACGCAGGCCGTTGCGGTCGAGCAGGCAGACCGCATGGCGGCCTTCGGTCATGACGATGCCGGCCGGGCCGTCCCACGGCTCCATGTGCATGGAGTTGTATTCGTAGAAGGCGCGCAGGTCGGCGTCCATGGTCTCGACGTTCTGCCAGGCCGGCGGCACCAGCATGCGCACGCCACGGAACAGGTCGATGCCACCGGTGACCATCAGCTCCAGCATGTTGTCCATGCTCGAGGAGTCGGAACCGACGCGGTTGACCAGCGGGCCGAGCTCTTCGAGGTCGGGGATCAGGTCATTGGCGAACTTGGTGCGACGGGCCACGGCCCAGTTGCGGTTGCCGGTGATGGTGTTGATCTCGCCGTTGTGGGCGAGGAAGCGGAAGGGCTGGGCCAGCGGCCACTTCGGCAGGGTGTTGGTGGAGAAGCGCTGGTGGAAGACGCAGATGGCGGTCTTCAGACGTTCGTCACCCAGGTCCGGGAAGAAGGCGGCGAGGTCCGCCGGCATCATCAGGCCTTTGTAGATGATGGTCTTGTGCGAGAAGCTGCAGATGTAGTGGTCGGCGTCGTGGGCGTTGGCCACGGACGAACGGCGACGGGCGCTGAACAGCTTGATCGCGAATTCCTGGTCGCTCAGGCCTTCACCGCCGATGAACACCTGCTCGATCTGCGGCAGGCGCTCCAGGGCCAGCCGACCGAGCACGCGGGTGTCGATCGGCACCTTGCGCCAGCCGACCAGCTTGAGGCCGGCATTGACGATTTCGCGGTCCATGTTGGCGCGGGCCGCTTCGGCCTTCACCGGGTCCTGGTTGAAGAACACCATGCCGACGGCATACTGCTTGGGCAGCTCGACGGCGAAGTGTTCCTGGGCCACGGCACGCAGGAACTGATCGGGCTTCTGCATCAGCAGGCCGCAACCGTCACCGGTCTTGCCGTCGGCGTTGATACCGCCGCGATGGGTCATGCAGGTCAGTGCCTGCATGGCGGTTTGCAAAAGATGGTGGCTCGCCTCGCCCGTCATATGGGCGATCAGGCCAAAACCACAGTTGTCCTTGAATTCTTCGGGATGGTACAGACCTGTTTTCATAGACACTTTCTCACCAGGTTCGCCTCTCAACGAAGGCAAATCTCTTTTTAGTACAACCACTTACCATCCACGCCGATCAAACGCCAGCTTTTTGCGGTGGGCAATGGGAAACCATTGTTGCACAGGGACAGCAACGCCCACAAATTTTCATGACGCATCATTGAAAACTTATGTCGCATTTTTGAATGTTTTGCGCCATGAGCCGTGATAGCGACTTGGCTCGAGTCTGAAGCGTTTCAGCCAGGACTGCAAGAGTGGGCTTGTGGCCGGCAGTCTGGGACAGAAAAGCCTGCCGCGCTCAGGCGCAGCAGGCTCTACAAGTCGGGAATCGCTTTGCAACTGGGCGGCGGGGTGTTGCCGCCCGGAAGGTATCAGCGGGCCGCCGCCAGCTCTTGTTGGACGCTGCCGACGGTACGAGGCCAAGGTTTACCAGCCTGGACCTTGGCTGGCAAGTTCTTGATTGCCGCAACCGCTGCATCGCGGTTGGCGAAATTGCCGTAGGTGACCACGTACAGCGGCTTGCCCTGCAGGGTTTTCTTGAAGTAGCGATAGTCGCCACCCTGGGCCTTGACGAAGGCCTGGGCCGATGCCTCGGAGCTGGTCCCCAGGATCTGCACGACATAGTTGCCGGCTTTCTGGCCGGTATACCAGCTGCTATTGCCCGAACCGCCAGCGGCAGGTTTGGCGGCAGGCTTGGCCGTGGCCACCTGGGTCGGTGCCGGAGCTGGCTTGGCGGGTGCAACCGGCTTGGCCGGCTGGGTAGCGACAGGCTTTGGCGCTGGTGCAACCGGCTGCGCAGGCGCCGTGGCGACGGCCTGGGCCGGAGCGCTGGTGACAGGCTGCGCCGGGGTCGGCGCAGGGCCTGCAGGCACACCCTGTGGCGGCGCAGTGGTGGTCACGGTGGGCGGAACAGCGGGCTGCAGCGCGGTGTCGCCAGCCGGGCTGCCTTCCTCGCCATCACCCATGCCGGCCGCCTGGGCCAGCGGCTCGCGCATCACCGGCTGCGACTGGCCAACCAGCGGCAGCGGCATGGGCTGCGACGAGCCGGAGAACTCGATGGCCGGCTGGCCTTCACCCAGGGGCAACTGGGCCTGTGCGGCCGGCGCCTCGGCAGGCTTGTCGCTCTTCTTGGGCATCAGCACCGCCGCGACAACCGCGACCACGACGACAGCGGACAGCGCGAGCACATGTTTCTTAGGCATATTGAACCCCATGGATGGTCGCTTGGCCGTACTGCGGCTGGCGATCATGGCTTCGATCAAGGTATCGCGGGCAACCTGGTTGATAGTCCCAGGCCAGCCGTCTGAGTTTTCATGGATGTCGACGATCTGTTCGCGGGTGAACACCTCGATACCCCGGCCCGCGCCGTCCAGGCGCTGTTCCAGGTACTCGCGGGTCTCCTCCTCGCTATAGGGCGCAAGCTCGATGACATGGAACCGCTCACCACCGGCATCGAGCCCTTCCAAGCCGGCGATCAACGAAGGCTCGCCGAACAGGAATACATGCGGACGCCCTTCCGGAACGCCAGCCGCCAACTCCAGCAACGCTTGGAGTGCCGACTCGTCGAGTTGTTCCGCATCGTCCACCAGCAAATAAACTTCCTGGCCGGTCAGGGCCAACTGTACCACCTGGGCAAGAATGGCCTGGACCTCGGCATGCGCTACGTCGAGCGCCTGGGCCACCTGGCCGAGCACGCTGGCCGCATCGCCCGCGCCGCGGGCAGACACCACCACGCTCTGCACGGATTGTTTGTTGGTACTGGCCACCAGGGCCTGGCGCAGCAGGGTCTTGCCGCTGCCCATGGGGCCGGTGACCACCAGCATCAGCTGGCTGTAGCGTGCCAGGTGATGGAGCTGGCCCAGCACCGGCTTGCGCTGGGCGGGGAAGAACTTGAAGCCGGGCACCCGGGGTGCGAACGGGTCATGGCTCAACTGGTAGTGGTCGAGAAACGCCTCATCGGCATGCAAACTGGTCATCGCGCTGTCACAACCTCAAAGCTGGGCCACGATCGCGCGGTAGTCCGCCGCCAGCGTGGCTTGAAGAATCTCTTTCGGATAGTCGTCGGTCACCACGGCCTCGCCCATCTGGCGCAGCAGCACCAGACGCAGGCGACCGTCGAGTACCTTCTTGTCGACCGCCATGTGTTCCATGAAATGCGCCGGGGTCATCTCCTCGGGCGGCACCACCGGCAGGCCCGCAGCCTGCAGCAGGCGAATGCCGCGGTCCCGTGCCGGCTGGTCGATCCAGCCCAGGCGCATGGACATCTCCAGGGCCATCACGGTGCCGGCAGCCACGGCTTCGCCATGCAGCCAGACGCCATAGCCCATGTGGGTCTCGATGGCATGGCCGAAGGTATGGCCAAGGTTCAAGGTGGCCCGTACTCCGGACTCGCGCTCGTCGGCACCGACCACGGCCGCCTTGGCGGCGCAGGAGCGGCCGATGGCCTCGGTCAGGGCGGCAGGCTCCAGGGCGCGCAGGGCTCCCATGTGCTCTTCGAGCCAGGTCAGGAATGGCTCGTCGCAGATCAGCCCGTACTTGATCACTTCGGCCAGGCCCGCCGACAGCTCGCGTTCGGGCAGGGTCTTGAGGCTGGTGGTGTCGATCAGTACCGCATTGGGCTGGTAGAAGGCGCCTACCATGTTCTTGCCCAGTGGGTGGTTGATGCCGGTCTTGCCGCCGACCGACGAGTCCACCTGGGACAACAGGGTGGTCGGCACCTGGATGAAGTCGACGCCACGCTGGTAGCAAGCGGCGGCGAAACCGGCCATGTCGCCGATCACGCCACCGCCCAGGGCCACCACGGTGGTACGGCGGTCGTGGCGTGCAGTGAGCAGGGCATCGAAGATCAGTTGCAGGGTTTGCCAGTTCTTGTGGGCCTCGCCATCGGGCAGCACCACCGGCAGCACCGAATAGGCACCAAGGGTACGGCTCAGGCGCTCGAGATACAGGGGCGCGACGGTTTCGTTGGAGACGATGGCGACCTGCCGCCCGGCAATGTGCGGCGCCAGCAGTTCGGGCTGGTCCAACAGGCCTTCGCCAATGTAGATCGGGTAGCTACGTTCGCCCAGGTCGACCTTTAGTGTCTGCATGTATCCCCACAATGTACTAGGGCGCGGCATCGTCCAGGCGACACCGCGCGGTAACGTTCAACCCCGCCTCGGCGCTGGTCGCCGAGCATAGTCCCGGCTTACCGGGGCGGCAACTTCTCCAGGCGCTCGAGAATGTCGAGCACCACCATGCGTGGCGGCCGTTCGTCGGTTTCCACCACCAGGTCGGCAATTTCTCGGTACAGCGGGTCGCGGGTTTCCAACAGGGCGCGCAGGGTCGCCTCCGGGTTGGCAGTGCGCAGCAAGGGGCGATTGCGGTCGCGCGCGGTGCGCCCGACCTGCTGCTCCACCGAGGCATGCAGGTAGATCACCCGCCCGCCCCCGTGCAAGGCTTTGCGATTGGCCTCGCGCATCACCGCGCCGCCTCCGGTCGCCAAAACCACGCCATCGAGGGCGCAGAGCTCGGCGATCATGGCTTGCTCGCGGTCACGAAAACCCGGCTCGCCTTCCTTGTCGAAGATCCACGGGATATTGGCGCCGGTTCGCAGTTCGATTTCCTTGTCGGAATCCTTGAACAGCAGCCGCAGCTCTTTGGCCAAAAGGCGTCCGATGGTGCTTTTACCAGCGCCCATGGGCCCCACAAGTATCAAATTTCGCACAGAATCAACGACTCACAGCAATCGCCTGGTCACTCATGATACGCGGAGTCAGGAAGACCAGCAGCTCGGATTTTTTCTCTTGTAATGCATCGCGTCGAAACAGCCGACCAACATACGGCAGATCGCCTAAAAATGGCACCTTGTCGACCACTTTGTTTTGCGTGGTCGAATAGACGCCACCGATGACGACGGTCTGCCCATCAGCCACCCGGACCTTGGCATTGACCTCGTTCTTGCGGATCGGCGGTACGTTGTTCAGTGCATTGACGTAGTCAGGCTCGTCCTTGGTCACCCGCACCGCCATGATGACCTTGCCATCCGGGGTGATCTGCGGCGTAACCTCCAGCGACAGCGACGCCTCGCGGAACGACGTGGAGGTGGCGCCGCTCTTGCTGGTCTCCTGGTAGGGCACTTCCGTGCCTTTGAGGATCCGCGCCGTTTCCTTGTCTGCCGTGACCACCTTGGGCTGGGAGATGATTTCGCCGTTGCCGCTCTTTTCCATGGCGCTGAGCTCCAGGTCCAGCAACGTGCCGCCGCGCAGCAGGCCGAGGCCGACAGCCGAGCCGGCCCGCTCGACACCCAGGTCGACGAACAGGTCCTTGCCCAGGCGGGCGGCCTCGCCTGGGAGCGGCGCGCCCCACCTCACCCCCAAGCTCTTTTCGTAGTCGACATTCGCCTCGACGATGCGCGCCTCGATCAGCACCTGGCGCACCGGCACGTCCAGCTGCGCCACCAATTGCTGCAACTCGGCAAGGCGGTCGGCAGGCTGGTACGCCACCAGCGTGTTGGTGCGGGCATCCACGCTCAGACTGCCGCGCCCGGTGAGGATGCCATCGTCGGCCAGTGCGGCCAGCAACAGCTCGGCCAGGTCCGCCGCGTTGGCGTGGTGGATCGGCAACAACGCCCGGCGCATGGGTTGCTGTTGCGCATCCAGCGCCTGCCCCAGGCGTGCTTCGCGAAATTGCTCGGCCAGCTCGGCTGCCGGTGCCACCAGCAGTACATTGCCCTCTTCGCGGCGGGCCAAGCCCTTGCTGCGCAGCACCAGGTCAAGGGCCTGTTCCCAGGGTACGCGCTCCAGGCGCAAGGTCAGGCGGCCTTGCACAGTGTCGCTGGCCACCAGGTTGATACCGGCAAAGTCGGCGAGCACCTGCAGTGCCGCACGCACTTCGATGTCCTGGAAGTTCAGCGAGAGCGGCTCATCCCGACTGGCCAGCGCCGTGCCGGCCAGGCCCGCCAAGAGTATCGCCAGCATCCACTTCCTCAGACTGTTCACGCTCATCCATGACCTCATTACCCACCTGCTTCCTTAGCCTCAGGTACGCCGACCGCTCGTGCCAGCCACCCGCGACGAATACACGTTCACGCACTTCGACCTGCTGGCCATCCACCGCCACGACGATTCCTTGGTCCCGGCCCAGCCGGTCGCCCTCGCCCACCCGGTAAAGGCGCCCCGCCGACAGCAGCAATGCCTGGCTTCGCCCGTTGCGCGAGAGGCTTCCGACCATTTCCAACTGCGCAAGCGCGACGCCAGCCAGCCCTTGTGCCGGCCTTTGCATCGACCAGGGCGCAAACAGATCGATGCCGACAGGCTGCGCGGCCGGCTGTGCTGGCTCATGGGCAAGCGAAGCGGGCGGCATCAAGTTCTCATCAGAATGGTAGGACTCGACCTGCAAGCGTAGGCGCCGCACACCCGGCCGATCCTGTACGCCCGCCAGCTCCAGGCGCGTCGGCCGCAACAGGCGAACCTGGCCCAGCCATGCCTGAAGCCAGGCTCGCAAGGCCGGGTAGGCGCCGATGACCTGGATGTCGAGCGGCACCACCCGGTACCCCGGCCCGGTGCCCTCTGGCAATACATCGAGCTGCTCGAACACCAGCCCCAAGGCATGCCCGGAGCTGGCCAACCCGTCCAGCAGGTCGCTCATGTCCTCCCCTGCCGAGAGTCGCCACCGCGCATCGAGCAACTGGCGTTGCACATCCGCCAGCGCCTCGGTGGCCGGCAGCAGGTGGCGAGCGGCCTGAGCCTTGTGATCGTACGCCAGGCGCAGGCCATCTGCTGCTGCCTCGCCCTGGCGCAAGGCACGGTAGCCTTCCTGGAGCAAGAGAAGCCACCCCAGGAAAAACACCGCCAGCACGAGCAGCCCTGTGGCAGCCACCCTGCCAACCCATGACTGGACAATCCATTCCGACCCGAGCGCTCCGCCCAGCCCTCTCATGACCAGGTTGCCGAGAGGCGCGCGACCAGCAGGAACTCATCTGCGCCAGGCAGATTACGCAGCCGCTTCAACTCCAGCCCCTGCACCACCGCAGCGTGCGTCAGGTCACGCATGAACTGTGCAAGCACCGCCGAAGAAGCCGCCATACCCAACAGCCGAAGGTCTTCACCCTCGAGCTGCAGCTCGCTCAGGTGCAACCCGCCTGGCATTACCCGTTCGAGTGCCAGCAGCATCGCCACGAACGCGCCCTGGCCGGACCTCAAGCGCGCCAACGCCTGGGTCTGCCCTTCGATGACCGCACGCTGCTCACGCAGCGCCTCGATACGCGCCAGGGCCTGCTCCATCGGTTGCAGGGCCGCTTGCTGGGCCGCGGCCGCCGAGGCTTGTTGTTGCAGGCGCTGACGTGCCAGGTGATCCAGCGACATCACGCCACCAAGCGCGAACAGCAGGCTGACGACCAGCGCCACCTTGAATCGGCGGATGGCCACCAGGCGGCGATGCTCGCGCCACGGCAACAGGTTCAGGCGCACTGTCATCGGGCATCCCCCATCGCCAGGCCCAAGGCCAGTACCAGGCTCGGATCGAATCGGGTAAACGGCAAGAATGCCTTGCAGGGCATACCCAGTCGCTCGGACAAGGCATCGACCCAATCGCCGTCGGCGGCGACCAGCAGATGCTCGAACCGAGTCAGCGGCAATGCACTGTGCAACCATTGCGCGATACGCTCGGCAGCCAGCGAGCGGTCTTCCGAGGCCAGCAGCCGCAGCGTAGACCGCTGGGGTATCGCAGGCTCCGGCCAAGCATGCAGAACCGCGCAGTCCGACTCGATCCGAAGCAATGCCGGTGAGTCAGCGCCTGATGGCAAGGTCCGCTCCAGGGCAATGCTGTCGACTTCCACCGCCACGGCCTGCAGCCCGGCGCTGCCGAGCACCTCCTCCAACGGCCCGAGGGCCTGCTGGCGGCACGCGCCCACCAGCACCCGGGCTTCACCGGCCTGGCCTGCCACGGGCTCCAGGACCTGGAAATCCAGCGCCAGGTCCTGCAAAGGAAAGGGAAACAGGTGCTCGGCCTCCACCAGCAGCTGCGCCTCCATCTCGGCTTCGGACAACCCCGCAGGCAGCCGGCAGACTTTGCAGATCACCTCCGAGGCAGACACGGCGACTGCCGCCTGGCGTTGCCGGCTACCGCTGCGATGCCAGGCGCGCCGCAGCGCACCGGCCACGACATCGGGGCGAGCAGCCCACCCGCCCGCCGGCGGCTCAAAGGGTTCCAGCGCCCAGGCGCCAACCGAACGACGCGCCTGGCGCCCCTGCAATTGAAGGATTCGAACGGAATCGGAGGCAATTTCCACCCCCAGCAGTGAACCGGCATCCCTGCCGAAGCGTCCAAGCATGGCTTTTTCCTGACAGTTCGTCGCAATACCGCGCCACCGGAGCCGACCGACCAGGCCGGCCGGTCACCCCGGCAAAGCGAAAAATGCTTATAATGCCCAGCGTTTTTTCCTGTCCGCCGGACCGCGTGCAATCCACTCCCAACCTGGACACCCAAAAGCCTTGATACGTCTGCTGAAGTTCTTCTGGTGGTCTTTCGTCGCAGTCATCTGCGCGCTCGTACTCGGTGTGAGCGGTGCGTTTCTGTATCTTAGCCCCAGCCTCCCCTCGGTCGAGTCCCTCAGAAGCATCCAGTTGCAGATCCCCTTGAGGGTGTACAGCAGCGACGGCAAGCTGATTGCCGAGTTTGGCGAAATGCGCCGCTCGCCGATCCGCTTCGCGGACATTCCCCCACAATTCATCCAGGCGCTTCTGTCAGCCGAGGACGACAATTTCCTCAACCACTATGGCGTCGACCCGAGCAGCCTGATGCGCGCAGCGACCCAGCTGGTGAAGTCTGGCCACATCCAGACCGGCGGCAGCACCATCACCATGCAGGTGGCGAAGAATTACTTCCTCACCAGCGAGCGCAGCTTCTCGCGCAAGACCAACGAGATCCTCCTGGCGCTGCAGATCGAACGCGAGCTGACCAAGGACGAGATCCTCGAGCTGTACGTCAACAAGATCTACCTAGGTAACCGCGCCTATGGCATCGAGGCCGCGGCCCAGGTGTATTACGGCAAGTCGATCCGTGACGTCAGCCTGGCGCAGATGGCCATGATCGCCGGCCTGCCCAAGGCTCCTTCGCGGTTCAACCCGCTGGCCAACCCGGCGCGGGCCAAAGAGCGGCGCGACTGGATCCTTGGGCGCATGTACAAGCTCGGCAAGATCGACCAGGCCAGCTACGAGGCCGCCCTGGCAGAGCCGCTCAACGCCAGCTACCACGTGCCGACGCCGGAAGTGAACGCGCCTTACATCGCCGAAATGGCCCGCGCCGAAATGGTCGGCCGCTACGGCAGCGAGGCCTACACCGAAGGTTTCCGCGTCACCACCACGGTGCCGAGCGACATGCAGGAAATGGCCAACAAGGCCGTGCTCAACGGGTTGTCCAGCTACGATGAACGCCACGGCTACCGCGGCCCGGAGGCACGCTTCCCGGGCAAGACCCTCGAAGCCTGGCAGCAGGAACTAGGCAAACAGCGCACCCTGGGCGGCCTGGAGCCGGCCATCGTGACCCAGGTGCAGGCCGATGGCCTGCAAGTGCTGACCCGTAGCGGTCAGCAGGAACATGTCGGCTGGGACACCATGAAGTGGGCCCGCCCGTTCATCAACAGCAATGCCCAGGGCCGCTCCCCGCAGTCGCCGAAGGATGTGGCCCAGGTCGGCGACCTGGTCCGCGTCCAGCGCCTGGAAGACGGCACGCTCAAGTTCAGCCAGGTCCCCGGCGCGCAGAGCGCCCTGGTCACCCTCGACCCGTACAGCGGCGCCATCCGCGCCCTGGTCGGCGGCTTCTCGTTCGAGCAGAGCAACTACAACCGCGCCATGCAGGCCAAGCGCCAGCCGGGTTCGAGCTTCAAGCCGTTCGTCTACAGCGCCGCGCTCGACAACGGCTATACCGCGGCCAGCCTGGTCAACGACGCGCCGATCGTGTTCGTCGACGAGTACCTGGACAAGGTCTGGCGCCCGAAGAACGACACCAACACCTTCCTCGGCCCGATCCGCATGCGCGAAGCGCTGTACAAGTCGCGTAACCTGGTCTCGATCCGCCTGCTGCAATCGATGGGCGTGGGCAAGACCATCGACTACATCACCAAGTTCGGCTTCAACAAGCAGGACCTGCCGCCGAACCTGTCCTTGGCTTTGGGCACCGCGACCCTCACGCCGATGGAAATCGCCACCGGCTGGAGCACCTTCGCCAACGGCGGCTACAAGATCAGCCCGTACCTGATCGAGCGGATCGAGAGCCGTAACGGCGAGACCCTGTTCACCGCCAACCCGGCCCGGGTCCCGCAAGGCGGCCAGGACGAGGCCGGCATCGCCGCGCCGGAACAGCCGATCAGCACCCCTGCCCTGCCCGGCGAAGCCCCTGTGGCCGCGGGCCAGACTACGCCGCAATTGCAGGTGCCGGCGGTGGCCGAGCGCATCATCGATGGGCGTACCACCTACATCCTCACCAGCATGCTGCAGGATGTGATCAAGCGTGGTACCGGCCGCCGCGCCCTGGCCCTGGGCCGCAGTGACCTGGCAGGCAAGACCGGCACCACCAACGAGTCCAAGGATGCCTGGTTCACCGGCTACAACGCCGACTACGTCACCACCGTATGGGTCGGCTTCGACCAGCCGGAAACCCTGGGCCGACGCGAGTATGGCGGCACTGCGGCGCTGCCGATCTGGATGAGCTTCATGGGCGCTGCGCTCAAGGACAAACCCGAGCACGCGCCTGCCGAACCGGAGGGCATCCTCAGCCTGCGGGTCGACCCGGTCAGCGGCCGCGCCGCTACACCGAGCACGCCGAACGCCTATTTCGAGCTGTTCAAGGCCGAGGATTCGCCGCCTTCGGTGGACGAGCTGGGCAATGGCGCGATACCTGGCAGCCCACTGCCGGCAGACGAAGCGGCACCCATGGATCTGTTCTAAAAAACCGATCATCGCGGGCCTGCCCCGCGATTGGGCCGGGCCTGATATCACCGTCGCCTGGCAAGGGCTACGCCCTTGATCGCGGGGCAAGCCCGCTCCTACAGGGGCTGCGCTGTCGCGCAGAGAACGACTGGCAAGCGCTGACCTCTGTGGGAGCGGGCTTGCCCCGCGATTGGGCCGGGCCTGATATCGCCGTCGCTGGCAAAGGCTGCGCCCTTGACCGAGGAGCAAGTCGGACGTGCAGCCCCAAACGAAAAAGCCCCGACTCTCACGAGCCGGGGCTTTTTCATGACGCTACGGCCTGGATCAGCCGTTGAACACGTCGTTCACGCTCTGCAGCGGGTAGTGCTTCGGATACGGCAGGGTAGCCACGCCGGATTCGATGGCAGCCTTGGCCACGGCGTCGGAGACGACGGTGATCAGGCGTGGGTCCATCGGCTTCGGAATGATGTACTCACGGCCGAATTCCAGGGCCTGTACGCCGTAGGCGTCGCACACTTCCTTCGGCACTGGCAGCTTGGCCAGGTCCTTCAGGGCGATGGCGGCGGCGATCTTCATCTCTTCGTTGATGCGCTTGGCGCGAACGTCCAGGGCACCACGGAAGATGAACGGGAAGCCCAGTACGTTGTTGACCTGGTTCGGGTAGTCGGAACGACCGGTGGCCATGATCACGTCGCTGCGGGTGGCGTGGGCCAGCTCCGGGGCGATTTCCGGGTCCGGGTTCGAGCAGGCGAACACGATCGGGTTGGCCGCCATGGACTTCAAGCCTTCGGCACTCAGCAGGTTCGGGCCGGACAGGCCAACGAACACGTCGGCACCTTCCAGGGCGTCGGCCAGGGTGCGCTTGTCGGTAGCGTGAGCGAACTGGGCCTTGTACTGGTTCAGGTCGTCGCGGCCGGCGTGGATGACGCCAGTGCGGTCGATCATGAAGATGTTCTCGACCTTGGCACCCATGCTGACCAGCAGCTTCATGCAGGAGATGGCGGCAGCGCCGGCACCCAGGCAGACGATCTTGGCTTCTTCGAGCTTCTTGCCGGCGATTTCCAAGGCGTTGATCATGCCGGCCGCGGTGACGATCGCGGTACCGTGCTGGTCATCGTGGAAGACCGGGATGTCGCACTGCTCGATCAGGGTGCGCTCGATCTCGAAGCACTCAGGCGCCTTGATGTCTTCGAGGTTGATGCCACCGAAAGTGATGGAGATGCGCTTGACGGTGTCGATGAAGGCCTGTGGGCTTTCCGAGTCGACTTCGATGTCGAACACGTCGATGCCGGCGAAACGCTTGAACAGAACGCCCTTGCCTTCCATGACCGGCTTGGAGGCCAGCGGGCCCAGGTCGCCGAGGCCGAGGATGGCGGTACCATCGGAAATCACCGCGACCAGGTTGCCCTTGCCGGTGTACTTGTAGGCCAGCTCTGGGTCACGGCCAATCTCGCGCACCGGCTCGGCGACGCCCGGGCTGTAGGCCAGGGCCAGGTCACGGGCGGTTGCGGTCGGCTTGGTGAGTTCGACGCTCAGTTTCCCCGGACGAGGCTGAGCGTGATATTCGAGAGCGGCGGTTTTCAGGTCTGACATGGTGGGCATTCCGCTTGTTTACTGTTCTGACGGACCGCCGAGGATACGCAAAGAGCCGGGGGGCTACAAGACTGCCCGGTCACTTGTGTCAAGGCCTTTAGCCTACGACTTTACGCTATAACCCACGGGGCATACGCCATCAAGTGTGTACAATCCAATAGCGAAATGTCTACAACTATTTAACCTGAAACACGCTCCAACATGCTCGGATCGGTCAATGGTAACAACCAGCGTCGCTGCCCCGGCTTCAAGCCGCCCTTGCGGGAACGGTCCAGCACCCAGCCACGCGCCTCGACCTGGCGTCCCTTGAGATTATCGAAGAACCTTGCCGGGAAGTTGCGTTGCAGACGAGCGGGAACCTGCAATACCACCTGGTCGCCAAGATCGAGCCAGACACCACCGCGATTGCGTTCGATGCCCTGGATTTTGCCGCTGATGACGGCAAACCCAGACTGACGCACATCGCCGTCACGCAGCACCGGCGACTGCCGCCAGAGCCCGGCACGGGCCACCCTGGCCGCCTGTTCGGCTTGCTGCTGGCAGGAGGCGAGGTTGACGTTGGGCGCCACCGCGACCCGATAGCCCAGGCCCTCGCTGAGCAATACCGCCTCGAGATTGTCGCCATTGCGGCCGTAGATATGCGCCAAGGTTCGGCCGTACTTGTCTTTCGACTCCACGCCCGGCACCAGCCCGACGCGCCCGTCGCTGGCGCTCACCAAGGCCTGCAGGCGGCGCTTGGCGGCCTCGGCGTATGGTTCGCTGGTGCGCCCCTTGCGGCCGATTTCCGGTGCGTTGAGCCCAATCATGCGCACGCTGCGCCCATCGCTCAGGCGCAAGGTGTCGCCGTCGACCACCTGGCGCACCGCCACTTGCTGCGGCTTGTCAGGGACGGGGCAGTAGGCCAGGGTCGGCAGGTGCCAGAACGCAGCCACAAAAAAAGCGCCCACAAGGGGCGCCTTTTTCTGCAGCAGCGCGAAACCCGAGGGGTTCGCCATATGCATGATTACTTCTTGGTACCGAACATACCGAAGCGATCGGCGAACTTCTGTACGCGACCACCGGTGTCCAGGACCTTCTGCTTGCCAGTGTAGAACGGGTGGCACTGGGAGCAGACGTCGATCGACAGAGGCTTGGCCAGGGTCGAACGGGTCTCGAACTTGTTGCCGCAGCTGCAGGTGACTGCAACTACTTCGTAATTCGGGTGAATTTCTGGTTTCATCGTCACTTCCTCGAGCTGCGTGCCGCCACCCAACACCAATTGTTGAATACCGCACGTAATTAGGCGGCGAATAATACCAGAGCATCACGCCAACGCAAGTTGTCGCGAGCACCGACTGTCGTCTGCTAGTCTCGGCGGATTCCGAAATACCCTCCAGAGACCTTCCGCGTGTCCGACGTCATCCTGCGCCTTGCCCTGCCTTCGCCCCTGCGTCGCCTGTTCGACTACCGGGCCCCGGCCAGCATGGCCCGCCAGGCGCTAGTGCCCGGCATGCGCATCCGCGTGCCGTTCGGGCGCCGGGAGATGATCGGCGTGCTGGTGGAAGTCTGCGACAAGAGCGAGGTCCCGGCAGACAAACTCAAGCCGGCCAGCGCCCTGCTCGACCCGGTCTCGCCGCTGCCCGCCTCGCTGTTCAAGCTGTGCCTGTGGACCTCGCAGTATTACCAGCACAGCCTGGGCGACACCCTCAACTGGGCCCTGCCGACCCTGCTGCGCCAGGGCGAGCCGGCCGAGATGCGCCAGGAGCGCTTCTGGCACGTGGCGCCCGGCGCCCGCCTGGAAGACCCGCGCATCGCCCGCGCACCGCGCCAGCGCGAAGCGCTCAAGACCTTGTCGCAACATCCCCATGGGGTCGCCCACAGCCTGCTGGCCAAACTGGGCCTGAACAAGGACAGCCTGGACCTGTTGCTGGCCAAGGAGCTGGTCCAGCTGGAAATACGCCGCCACCTGCCACAGGCGCGTCACGAACATTGGCTGGCGCAGCCGGAACTGCCCCTGAACGAGGAGCAGCTGGCAGCCTTCGATGCCGTGCGCTCGGGCTTCGGTGCCTTCCACGCCTTCCTCCTGGCCGGGGTGACAGGCAGCGGCAAGACCGAGGTTTACCTGCAGCTGATCCGCGAAACCCTGGAAGCGGGCAAACAGGCGTTGATCCTGATCCCCGAGATCAACCTGGGGCCGCAGACCCTGGCGCGTTTCGAGCAGCGCTTCAATGCTCGCATCGCGCTGCTGCACTCGGCGGTAGGCGATCGCGAACGCCTCGATGCCTGGCTGGCGGCCCGCGACGGCGAGGCCGATATCATCATCGGCACGCGTTCGGCGCTGTTCACGCCCATGAAGAACCCCGGCCTGATCATCATCGACGAGGAGCACGACGGCTCCTATAAACAGCAGGAGGGCCTGCGCTACCACGCCCGGGACCTGGCTGTGGTACGTGCCCATCAGGAAAACATCCCGATCCTGCTCGGCTCCGCCACGCCCTCGCTGGAAAGCCTGCACAACGCCCACAGCGGGCGCTACGGCCTGCTGCGCATGAACCAGCGCGCCGGCGGCGCACGCGCGCCCCGCTTCCTGCGCCTGGACGTACGCAGCCTGCCCCTGGACAGCGGCATCAGCGGCCCACTGCAGCAGGCCATCCGCCAGACCCTGGAAGCCGGCCAGCAGGTGCTGGTATTCCTCAACCGCCGCGGCTTCGCCCCGACGCTGCTGTGCCACGACTGCGGTTGGCTCTCCGAATGCCCGCGCTGCGACGCGCGGATGACCGTGCACCAGCGCTCCGGCGTGCTGCGCTGCCACCACTGCGGCCATGACGAACGCCTGCCGCACCAGTGCCCGCAGTGCGCCCATGTCGACCTGCGCCCGGTGGGTGCAGGTACCGAGCGGGCCGAAGAGCGCCTGAAAACCCTGTTCCCCGACTACCCCATCCTGCGCGTGGACCGCGACAGCACCTCGCGCAAGGACGCCATGCACAACCTGTTCACCACCATCCAGCGCGGCCAGCCCAGCATCCTGGTGGGGACACAGATGCTGGCCAAGGGTCACCACTTCCCAAGGGTAACCTTGGTGGCCATCCTCGACGCCGATGGCGGCCTGTTCTCCGGCGATTTCCGCGCCAGCGAGCGCATGGCCCAGCTGATCGTCCAGGTGGCCGGCCGCGCCGGGCGGGCCGAAGAACCGGGCAAGGTGATCATCCAGACCCACCTGGCCGAACACCCGTTGCTGGTGCAACTGACCGAGCAGGGCTACTTCGCCTTCGCCGAACAAGCCCTGAGCGAACGCCGGGCCGCAGGCTTACCCCCCTTCGCCCACTTGGCCCTGCTGCGCGCCGAGGCGCACAAGCCGGGCCAGGCAGAGGGGTTTCTCGACGAGGCCTGCGCCGCGGCCGAACGCCTGCTGGCCGAGCACAACCTGCACGGTATCGAGCTGCTCGGCCCGGTACCGGCCCCCATGGAGCGCCGCGCTGGGCGCTTCCGTGCGCAATTATTGCTCCAGGCCAATGCCCGGGCGCCTTTGCATCGACTGATCAGCGCCTGGTTGCTAGTGTTGGAGCACATGCCGAGCGGGCGCCAGGTGCGCTGGTCGCTGGATGTGGACCCGGTCGATCTGTACTGAATCGATCGTCCCTATCGCCGGCAAGCCGGCTCCCACGCGCCCTGTGGGCGCCAGTTTGCCGGCGATAGGGCCGGAACATACAGCGTCAAAGGTTGGCAACCCGCCTTTGGAAACGGATAATGCCCAGTTTTTCCACCTGCGCATCGAAGCGCCCCACCGCGCTTGCGGTCGAAAAGAGAACGCCATGAAAGACACCATTCGCCAGCTGATCCAGCAAGCCCTCACCCAACTCGTCACCGACGGCGTGCTGCCTGAAGGGCTGACGCCGGCGATCCAGGTGGAAAATGCCCGGGACAAGACCCACGGCGACTTCGCCAGCAACATCGCCATGATGCTGGCCAAGCCCGCCGGCATGAAGCCACGCGACCTGGCCGAAAAACTCATCGAGGCCCTGCCGACCAGCGACGACATCACCAAGGTCGAGATCGCAGGCCCGGGCTTCCTGAACTTCTTCCAGAACACCCAGGCCCTGGCCAACCGCCTGGACGCCGCCCTGGCCGATGACCACCTGGGCGTGCGCAAGGCCGGCCCGAGCGAGAAGGTGGTGATCGACCTGTCGGCACCGAACCTGGCCAAGGAAATGCACGTCGGCCACCTGCGCTCGACCATCATCGGTGACAGCGTCGCCCGGGTCCTGGAGTTCCTCGGCGACCAAGTGATCCGCCAGAACCACGTGGGCGACTGGGGCACCCAGTTCGGCATGCTGCTGGCCTACCTGGAAGAGAACCCGATCACCAGCGACGAACTCTCTGACCTGGAGAACTTCTACCGCGCGGCGAAGAAGCGCTTCGACGAGTCCGAAGACTTCGCTACCCGCGCCCGTGGCCTGGTGGTCAAGCTGCAGGCCGGCGACCCCGAGTGCATGGCACTGTGGACCCGCTTCAAGGACATCTCCCTGTCCCACTGCCAGAAAACCTACGAGCTGCTCAACGTCAAGCTGACCATGGCCGACGTGATGGGCGAAAGCGCCTACAACGCCGACCTGGCCAACGTGGTCGCCGACCTCAAGGCCAAAGGCCTGCTGGTCGAGGATCAGGGCGCCCAGTGCGTGTTCCTCGACGAGTTCAAGAACGCCGAAGGCGAGCCGCTGCCGGTGATCGTGCAGAAGGCCGATGGCGGCTACCTCTACGCCACCACCGACCTTGCCGCCGTGCGCTACCGCAGCAACGTACTCAAGGCCGATCGCGCCCTGTATTTCGTCGACCAGCGCCAGGCCCTGCACTTCAACCAGGTGTTCGAAGTCGCCCGCCGCGCAGGTTTCGTCGGCCACCCGATGCAGATGGAGCACATGGGCTTCGGCACCATGAACGGCGCCGATGGCCGCCCGTTCAAGACCCGCGATGGCGGCACCGTGAAGCTGATCGACCTGCTCACCGAAGCCAAGGAACGCGCCTACACCCTGGTCAAGGACAAGAACCCGAGCCTGTCCGAGGACGAACTGCGCCGCATCGGCGAAGTGGTCGGCATCGGCGCGGTGAAGTACGCCGACCTGTCCAAGCACCGCACCAGCGACTACAGCTTCAACTTCGAGCTGATGCTCAACTTCGACGGCAACACCGCGCCGTACCTGCTGTACGCCTACACCCGCGTGGCCAGTGTGTTCCGCAAGCTGGGCAAAGGCTTTGACGAAGTCGAGGGCAAGATCACCCTGCAGGCCGCCCACGAGCAGGATTTGGCCGCGCGCCTGGCGCAGTTCGGTGAAGTGCTCAACAACGTCGCCGACAAAGGCACCCCACACGTACTGTGCAGCTACCTGTACGACATCGCCGGCCTGTTCTCCAGCTTCTACGAGAACTGCCCGATCCTCGCCGCCGAGAACGCCGAACAGCAGCAGAGCCGTCTGCGCCTGGCCGCCCTGACCGGTCGAACCCTCAAGCAGGGCCTGGAACTGCTCGGCCTGGAAACCTTGGAGCGCATGTAAGTTGGCTGCCAAGAAAAAACCCGCACCAAAGCGTGGCGCCAGCCGTAACCAGGCACCGGCCAAGCAGCCGATCCCAGGCTGGATCTGGCTGGCGGTCGGCCTGACCGTCGGCGCCTTCATTGTCTTCCTGATGAAGCTCGAGCCTGGCGGCGACGATATCAAGCGCACCAAGCCTGAACAGCAGAAGCCGGCGAAGGTCGCCGAGGCCAGCAAGGGCAGCGCGCCTGTGCAGCAACAGCCAGTCAAGCCCAAGTACGACTTCTATACGCTGCTGCCGGAGTCGGAGGTCATCGTGCCGCCCGAAGCCGTGCCGGAGAAAACCCCACCGGTGCCGGCGCAACCGGTCAAGCCGGTCACACCGGCCGAAGCGGCGAAGATCGACATCGCCCGTGCCCAGGCCGCCCTGATGGGGCAGACGCCTCCGCCCGCCCCCCCGGTGATCAAGCCAGCGGCGACCACGCAGTTCTTCCTCCAGGCCGGCTCGTTCCGCAAGCAGGCCGATGCCGACAAGGTCCGTGCGCAGATCATCCTGCTGGGCCAGTCGGTCAAGGTGGAATCGGGGACGGTGAAGGATGAAACCTGGTACCGCGTACTGGTCGGCCCGTTCAGCAACCGCGAACAGCTGACCGGGGCGCAGAAGCAGCTGGCCGGAGCTGGCTTCGGCAACCTGCTGTTGCAACAGCGACAGACCCGCCAGTAACGGAAAAGGCCTTGCCGCCCTGCGCGACAAGGCCTTTTTTCTATCAGCGACGTTCAGCGTTGACTTGGGAAATCTGGCTGTTGAGCGTCCAGAAGTCATACAGCACGCCCACCAGGAACAGGCCGCCGGTGAGCAGGTAGATCAAGGCGCTGATCCACTTGCCCTGGTAAAGGCGATGCGCACCGAAGATCCCTAGGAAGGTCAGAAGGATCCACGCCAGGTTGTAGTCCACCCGCCCCGGCTGGAAGCGCATGTCTGCTTCACGGTCCATCGAAGGGATCAGGAACAGGTCGATCAGCCAGCCGATGCCGAGCAGGCCCAGGGTGAAGAACCAGATCGTGCCGGTGATCGGCTTGCCATAGTAGAAGCGGTGCGAGCCGGTGAAGCCGAAGATCCACAAGAGATAACCCAGGACCTTGCTATGGGTGTCGTGCATCGGCGCCCCCTGTTGATAACCATTCATGCTTGTCCTCCTTGGGTTAGTGAAAAATTTTCTAAGGAAATTTGTGACTTTTTCCTTGGAAGCCGACGTATGGTACCCGCGCAATCGACCAACGGAACGAAAAACCCGTCCTGAGTGTTATAGAGTTGCGCGCCATACAGCCAACACATACCTAAAAGAGTTTCAACTATGCCGCCTTTGTTCAAGACATGGCTGACCCTCTGCCTTTTGTTACCCCTGGCCGCCCACGCCACCAACCGTGAGCAACGTCTTCCCAACGGTTTTACTGGCTATACCACCAATGCCAGCAGCACCGTAAAGCGCACGCCGATCAAGCAAACCAGCCTGCGCGCTCGCCCGAGCAATGCCGCCAAGGTGTCCAGCCAACTGCCCGTTGCCATGATGTCGGCCAAGCAGAGCAGCAATGTGCTCAGCCGTGCCGTCAATGTACTGGGCACACCCTACCGTTGGGGCGGCAGCAGCCCGAGCAAGGGCTTCGACTGCAGCGGGCTGGTCAAGTACGCCTTCACCGATGTCGCCGACGTCGACCTGCCACGTACCTCCAATGCCATGGCCCGCGGGCATGGCGTCAAGGTGGCCAAGAGCGACCTCAAGCCAGGCGACCTGATCTTCTTCAATATCAAGAGCCGCCGGGTCAACCACGTTGCCATTTACCTGGGCAACGACCGCTTCATCCATGCGCCGCGTACCGGCAAGCGGGTGAGCATCGATACCCTGAGCAAACCGTACTGGCAGCGGCATTACGTGGTGGCCAAGCGGGTGTTGCCCAAAGAGCAGACGCTGGCACTGGCCAAGCGCTGAGCTGAAATCGCTGCCCGCCCCTTCGTGGGTGACTCTGCTCCTATAACTATTTGATTTTGCAGGCCCTTGTGGGAGCGGGCTTGTCCCGCGATTGGGCCGGGCCGATATCACCGTCGCCCTTGATCGCGGGGCAAGCCCGCTCCCACAGAGGACCCGCAAATCAATTAGTTATTCTTTTATCTGCATCAATCTGCCCCCGCAACGCCTGCAGCGCCATCTCCATCGTCTTCATCCCCACCGCCGCACCGGTCTGCATCACGGACTGCAACTGCGCCATCCGCCCTTCGCGAATCAGGTTGCGCACCGCAGGTGTCGTCACCAGCACTTCCCGCGCAGCTACCCGTCCGCCGCCTGTTCGCTTGAGCAGCACCTGCGCCACCACCATGCGCAGCGATTCTGCGAGCATCGCCCGCACCAGGGCTTTTTCTTCTGCGGCGAATACCTCCACCAAGCGGTCGATGCTGTTCACTGCCGAGCGGGTATGCACGGTCGCCAGCACCAGGTGGCCGGTTTCCGCCGCGCGCAAAGCCAGGCGAATGGTCTCCAGATCGCGCAATTCACCGATCACGATGACATCCGGGTCCTGGCGCAAGGCACTGCGCAAGCCCTGGGCGAAGCTGCGGCAATCGCGACCGACCTGCCGCTGGTTGACCAGGCTGCGCTGGCCGATGTGAAGCACCTCGACCGGGTCTTCCAAGGTGATGATGTGCAAGGCGTGTTGGCGGTTGAGCTGGTCGACCAAAGCCGCCATGGTGGACGTCTTGCCGCTGCCGGTGGGCCCGCCGACGAGCACGAGGCCGTCGCGCCACTGCGCAACAGACTGAAACACTTCCCTCAGGTCGAGTTCGTCCACGGTCGGTACCCGGGTCGGCAGCAGGCGCAGGCTCACTCCCGGGCCATTGCGCTGACGGTACAGGTTCAGGCGGGCACGCACGGCGCCCGGCAGGGTCACGGCCAGGTCCAGTTCATCGCCGCCCGCCCATTGCCGCCGCTGCGCCTCGTCGAGCAGCGGCGCGAGTGCATCTTCAAGGGGGGTAGCCGCCAAAGGCGGCAGGTCCAGGCGTTGCAGCAGTCCATCCACACGCAGCACAGGGACTTCGCCCGTGGCCAGGTGCAGGTCCGAAGCCCCTGCAGCTCTGGCCCGGGCCAACAGGTCGGTCACATCCATGAGACTCCCCAAAGGCCATCAAGCAGGTAGAATGCCGCAGACCACAGAGCCGTCGGCATCGATTCCATGTCCACCATAGCAGACAACCTTTCCGCCCTCGCCGCACGCATCGACAGCGCAGCACGGGCCGCCGGGCGCGACCCGGCCAGCGTCCAGCTGTTGGCGGTGAGCAAGACCAAACCGGCCAGCGCCATCCGCCAGATCCATGCCGCGGGTGTGCGCGATGTCGGCGAGAACTATCTCCAGGAAGCCCTGGCCAAGCAGGCCGAGCTCGATGACCTGCCCTTGATCTGGCATTTCATCGGCCCCATCCAGTCGAACAAGACCAAAGCCATTGCCGAGCATTTCGACTGGGTACACTCCGTGGACCGCCTGAAGATCGCCCAACGCCTGTCCGAACAACGCCCCGAAGGCCTGGCGCCGCTGAACATCTGCCTGCAAGTGAATGTCAGCGGCGAGGACAGCAAGTCCGGCTGCGCACCCGTCGACCTGCCCGCCCTGGCCCAGGCCGTGGCGGCCCTGCCCCGGCTGCACCTGCGCGGCCTGATGGCGATCCCCGAGCCCACCGACGACCGCGCCGCCCAGGAGGCCGCCTTCGCCAGCCTGCGCCAATTGCAGGAAGGCCTGGGTCTTGGCCTGGACACCCTGTCCATGGGCATGAGCCACGACCTCGAGGCAGCGATCGCCCAGGGAGCGACCTGGGTACGCATCGGCACCGCCCTGTTCGGGGCGCGCGATTACGGCGCCGTCTGAATCCATGCTTTACTCACTCTTTCCCTCAAGGACCTGACATGAGCAAGACACGAATTGCCTTTATCGGCGCCGGCAACATGGCCGCCAGCCTGATCGGCGGCCTGCGTGCCCAGGGCCTGGATGCCGCGCATATCCGCGCCAGCGACCCGGGCGCCGAGACCCGCACGCGGATCAGCGCCGACCACGGTATCGAAGCCTTCGAAGACAACGCCCAGGCCATCGCCGGCGCGGACGTGATCGTCCTGTCGGTAAAGCCGCAGGTCATGAAGGGCGTGTGCCAAGCCCTGCAGCCACACCTTGCGCCAGGCCAGCTGATCGTCTCCATCGCTGCCGGCATCACGTGCGCCAGCCTCCAGGCCTGGCTCGGTGCCCGCCCGGTGGTGCGCTGCATGCCCAATACCCCAGCGTTGCTGCGCCAGGGCGCCAGCGGCCTGTACGCCACCGCCGAGGTCTCGGCCGAGCAGCGCCAGCAGGCCGAGCAACTGCTGTCTGCCGTGGGTACCGTGCTGTGGCTGGAGCAGGAGCAACAGCTCGATGCCGTCACCGCCGTTTCCGGCAGCGGCCCGGCCTACTTCTTCCTGCTGATCGAGGCCATGACCGCCGCCGGTGAAAAACTCGGCCTGCCTCGCGAAACCGCCTCCCAGCTGACCCTGCAGACTGCCCTGGGCGCCGCGCACATGGCCGTCGCCAGCGACGTCGATGCCGCCGAACTGCGCCGCCGCGTGACCTCGCCGGCCGGTACCACCGAGGCTGCGATCAAGTCGTTCCAGGGCAATGGCTTCGAGGCCATCGTCGAGCAGGCGTTGGAGGCTGCGGCGAAACGTTCCGCCGAACTGGCCGAGCAATTGGGCAAATAAGGAGCTGTCGATGAATGCATTGTCCGGCGCCGCGATCTTCGTGGTGCAAACCCTGGTCAGCCTGTACCTGGTGATCGTCCTGCTGCGCTTCGTGCTGCAACTGGTCAAGGCCGACTTCTACAACCCGCTGAGCCAGTTCGCGGTGCGCGCCACCCAGCCGCTGCTCAAGCCGCTTCGCCGCATCATCCCCAGCATCGGTGGCCTGGACACCTCGTCCCTGGTGCTGTCGGTGGTGATCCAAGCGCTGTTGATGGCCTTCGTGCTGATGGTCACCTACGGCACCTTCGGCGACGTCCTGCACCTGCTGATGTGGGCGATCATCGGCATCACCTCGCTGTTCCTGAAGATTTTCTGGGTGGCGATGATCGTCATGGTGATCGTTTCCTGGGTCGCACCCAACAGCCACAACCCAGCGGCCGAACTGGCCTACCAGATCAGCGAACCGGTGCTGGCGCCGTTCCGTCGCCTGGTTCCGAACCTCGGCGGCATGGACATCTCGCCGATCTTCGCGTTCCTGGCGATCCAGGTGATCCAGTCGTTCGTCATGCCCCCGCTGGCCGCCTACGCCGGCATGCCACAAGAGCTGTGGCGGATGATCTGACCGACCTTGCCCGCAGCGGCAAGCCTTCGCTTGCCGCTGCCGGTGGCCCTCTTTAGACTTACGCCTCCGTCAAGCGTGAGCAGGGTCGATGTCCACTGTCCTTCCCGAAGATTCCGTTGGTCTGGTAACACCGCAAACCGCCCGGTTCGATGAACCGCTGGCCCTGGCCTGCGGCCGCTCCCTGGCCAGCTACGAGCTGGTCTACGAAACCTATGGCACCCTCAACAGCACCGCCAGCAATGCCGTGCTGATCTGCCATGCGTTGTCCGGCCACCACCATGCTGCCGGCTACCACGCCCCCACCGACCGCAAGCCGGGCTGGTGGGACAGCTGCATCGGCCCCGGCAAGCCGATCGACACCAACCGCTTCTTCGTGGTCAGCCTGAACAACCTGGGCGGCTGCAACGGCAGCACCGGCCCGAGCAGCATCAACCCGGCCACCGGCAAACCCTACGGCGCGGAATTCCCGGTCCTGACCGTGGAGGACTGGGTACACAGCCAGGCACGCCTGGCCGACCGCCTGGGCATCGGCCAGTGGGCCGCCGTGGTCGGCGGCAGCCTGGGCGGCATGCAGGCACTGCAGTGGACCATCAGCTACCCGGACCGCGTTCGCCATTGCGTGGACATCGCCTCGGCCCCCAAGCTCTCGGCACAGAACATCGCCTTCAACGAGGTGGCGCGTCAGGCCATCCTCACCGACCCGGAGTTCCACGGCGGCTCGTTCCAGGACCAGGGCGTGATTCCCAAGCGCGGCCTGATGCTGGCGCGCATGGTCGGCCACATCACGTACCTGTCCGATGATTCCATGGGCGAGAAATTCGGCCGCGAGCTCAAGAGCGACAAGCTCAACTACGACTTCCACAGCGTCGAATTCCAGGTCGAGAGCTACCTGCGCTACCAGGGCGAGGAATTCTCCGGGCGCTTCGACGCCAACACCTACCTGCTGATGACCAAGGCCCTGGACTACTTCGACCCGGCCGCCAGCCACGGCGGCGACCTGGCCGCCACCCTCGGGCACGTCACGGCCGACTACTGCATCATGTCGTTCACCACCGACTGGCGCTTCTCGCCAGCGCGTTCGCGGGAGATCGTCGACGCCCTGATGGCAGCGCGCAAGAACGTCTGCTACCTGGAGATCGACTCACCTTACGGGCACGATGCCTTCCTGATCCCCACGCCTCGCTACATGCAGGGTTTCGCGAACTACATGAACCGCATCGCCATCTGAGGACAGCATGAGAGCCGACCTGGAAATCATCCACGACTGGATCCCCGCCGGCAGCCGGGTACTCGACCTGGGCTGCGGCAGCGGCGAGCTGCTGGCCTCGTTGCGCGAGCGCAAGCAAGTCACCGGCTACGGTCTGGAAATCGACGCCGACAACATCGCCGCCTGCGTAGCCAAGGGCGTCAACGTCATCGAGCAGGACCTGGACAAGGGCCTGGGCAATTTCGCCAGCAACAGCTTCGACGTGGTGGTCATGACCCAGGCCCTGCAGGCCGTGGAGTACCCCGACCGCATCCTCGACGAGATGCTGCGCGTGGGGCGTCAATGCATCATCACCTTCCCCAACTTCGGCCACTGGCGTTGTCGTTGGTACCTGGCGACCAAAGGTCGCATGCCGGTCTCGGACTTCATGCCCTATACCTGGTACAACACGCCGAACATCCACTTCTGCACCTTCGCCGACTTCGAAGAGCTGTGCCACGAGCGCAATGCCAAGGTCATCGACCGCCTGGCAGTCGACCATCTGCACCGTAATGGGTGGGCCGGCCGGCTATGGCCTAATCTTCTAGGGGAGATCGGCATTTATCGCGTCAGCAGTCGAGGCCTGCCAGAACATCAGGTCGCGGTCTGAACCTCGCGCCCAACCCATTGGAGGATCGCACCATGCGTCGCCTAGCCCTATTCCTGATCAGCCTGTGCCTGGCCCTGCCGGTACTGGCCGCAGACCCCGCCAGGCCGGAGCGCAAGGAAGTCTTCGGCGACGTCACGGTGCACTACAGCGCCTTCACTTCGAGCATGCTGCAACCGGACGTGGCAGCCGCCACGGGCCTGACCCGCAGCAAGAACCAGGGCGTGCTCAACATTGCCGTGCTCAAGGCCGGCAAGCCAGGCATGGCGGTGGTCAGCGGCACGGTGAAGGACCTGACCGGGCGCAGCAGCCCGCTGTCGTTCAAACAGATCAACGACCAGGGCGCGGTGTACTACATCGCCCAGTTCAAGATCGAACAGGCCGAAACCCTGACCTTCGACGTGAACGTCGAGACCGGCGGTGTCAGCCATAAACTCAGCTTCAACCAGGAAGTGTTCCCAGGCGAATGATGAATTTCCAGCAACTCGTATTGGCCAGCCACAACGCCGGCAAACTCAAGGAGCTGCAGGCCATGCTCGGCGAGTCCGTGCACCTGCGCTCGATCGGCGAATTCAGCCAGGTGGAGCCTGAGGAGACCGGCCTGTCGTTCGTCGAGAACGCCATTCTCAAGGCCCGCAATGCCGCGCGCATCTCCGGCCTGCCCGCCCTGGCGGATGATTCTGGCCTTGCAGTGGACTACCTCGGTGGCGCGCCGGGCATCTACTCGGCACGCTACGCTGACGGCAAGGGCGATGCGGCGAACAACGCCAAGCTGCTCGAAGCCTTGAAAGACGTTCCGGTAGAGGCGCGCGGCGCACAGTTCGTCTGCGTCCTGGCCCTGGTGCGTCATGCCGACGATCCATTGCCCATTCTTTGCGAAGGCCTGTGGCACGGCAGCATCCTGTTCGAAGCCAGCGGCGAGCACGGCTTCGGCTACGACCCGTTGTTCTGGGTGCCGGAGCGCAAGTGCTCCAGCGCCGACCTCAGCCCCTTGGAAAAGAACCAGCTTAGCCACCGCGCCCGCGCCATGGCCCTGCTGCGTCAACGTCTGGGCCTGGCATGACCGAAACGCTGTCCACCCAGCTGCGCCACCCCGGCGCGGTGGGTTTCGCCACGCTGCCGCCCTTGGCCCTGTATATCCACATTCCATGGTGCGTGCGCAAATGCCCCTATTGCGACTTCAACTCCCATGCCGCCGGCCCTGAGCTGCCGGAAGAGGCGTATGTCGATGCCCTGCTGACCGATCTGGATCAGGAGATGGCCGCGGTGCAGGGCCGTGTGCTCAGCTCGATTTTCTTCGGCGGCGGCACGCCAAGCCTGTTCAGCGCCAATGCCCTGGGGCGGTTGCTGCGTGGCGTGGAACAGCGCATCCCGTTCGCCCCGGACATCGAAATTACCCTGGAGGCCAACCCCGGGACCTTCGAGCAGGAGAAGTTCAAGGCCTACCGGCAAACAGGCATCAACCGCCTGTCCATCGGCGTGCAGAGCTTCCAGCCGGCCAAGCTCCAGGCCCTGGGGCGCATCCACAATGGCGACGAGGCGGTCCGCGCCGCCGGCATGGCGCGGGCGGCCGGCTTCGACAACTTTAACATGGACCTGATGCACGGCCTGCCCGACCAGTCGCTGGAAGACGCCCTGGCCGACCTGCGCCAGGCCATCGACCTGGGGCCGACCCACCTGTCCTGGTACCAGCTGACCGTCGAGCCGAACACCGTGTTCTGGAACCAGCCGCCGGAATTGCCCGAGGACGACATCCTCTGGGACATCCAGGAAGCCGGGCAAGCCTTGATGGCCGCGAACGGCTTCCAGCAGTACGAAGTTTCGGCCTATGCCCAAGCGGGTCGCGCCGCGAAACACAACCTCAATTACTGGCGCTTTGGCGATTTCATCGGCATCGGTGCCGGCGCCCACGGCAAGCTGACCTTCGCCGACGGGCGCATCCTGCGCACCTGGAAGACGCGCCTGCCCAAGGACTACCTGAACCTGGCCAAGCCATTCAAGGCCGGGGAAAAGCTGCTGCCCGTCGACGAGCTGCCGTTCGAGTTCCTGATGAACGCCCTGCGCCTGACCCAAGGGGTGGAAGCCGAACTGTTCAGCCAGCGCACCGGGCTTGCGCTTTCGCAGTTGGCGCAAGCCAGACGCGAGGCAGAACGAAAGGGCCTTTTGCAGGTCGAACCGGATCGGCTGGTGGCTACGCCCCGGGGCCAGTTGTTCCTCAATGACCTGTTGCAGTATTTCTTGACCTAAGGATGACCCATGGATCTGGTACTTGACCTGCTCGCGACCGTTTCTCGTTGGAGCCGCAGCAACCTGTCGGAAATCTCCCTGGCCTTGGTAGGCTGCCTGCTGGTGCTGTTCGGCACTGACATCAAGAGCTGGGTGGAAGGACGCCTGGGCGGCCTGGCCGGCGCCCTGCGCGTGCCGTTCATGGCGTTGTTGGTGATGATCGGCAGTGGCGCTGCGTTGATCTATGCGACGCCCTGGGTGGTGAAGGGGCTGGCCCAGTTCAACAACTATGCCTTGGCACCGGTCCTGTTGGTGGTGCTGGTCCTGATCGGCGTGGTGGCAGACCGCCGCGGCTGATCCGCTTGCGTCCAACGCCCCAATCCGCGCCTATACGAGCAAGATACGAAAACGGGTAATGCCAGCCAGAAAGCCTTATCGGCTGCACTTAGGGCTGCTACGCAGCCCATCGCCGGCAAGCCGGCTCCCACAGAACAACGCATAACTAGTTGATTTTGCAGGTCCTTTGTGGGAGCGGCGCTAGCCGCTTGTTCTTGTGCGACAGCGCAGCCCGGGAGGGATGGGTGATCTCCCACAGGGACAGTGCTGCCCTCAAGGCTGGCGCGTTACTTGTGGGAGCCGGCTCGCCGGCGATGGGCGTGCAGCGCCCCGTGCCATTAACTGACAGGCATTACCCAGCCCGGGCGTTTTTCGTTCGCATTGCTTGGGAAATCGAAGCAGTCGATCAGCTGACTTTCTCGAACTTCAAATCCCATACCCCATGCCCCAGACGCTCGCCACGGCGCTCGAACTTGGTGATCGGACGCTCTTCAGGGCGCGGGACGTAGGTGCCGTCAGGCGCCTGGTTACGGTAGCCGGGGGCAACCTTCATCACGTCAAGCATGTGCTCGGCATAGGGTTCCCAATCGGTGGCCATGTGGAACACACCACCGACCTTGAGCTTGCGGCGTACCAGCTCGGCGAACGCCGGCTGGACGATGCGGCGCTTGTGGTGACGCGCCTTGTGCCACGGGTCGGGGAAGAACAACATCAAACGGTCGAGGCTGTTGTCGGCCACGCAGCGGTTAAGCACTTCGATGGCGTCGCAGTCGTATACCCGCAGGTTCTTCAGGCCCTGGGTCAGCACGCCATTGAGCAACGCGCCAACACCTGGACGGTGCACTTCGACGCCGATGAAATCCAGCTCAGGCGCCGCAGCGGCCATCTCCAGCAGGGAATGCCCCATGCCGAAGCCGATCTCCAGGGTGCGCGGTGCCGAACGGCCGAACACCTGGTCGTAGTCCACCGGGCTGTCGGCCAGAGGCAGGATGAACAGGGGGCCGCCCTGCTCCAGGCCGCGTTGCTGGCCTTCGGTCATGCGCCCGGCGCGCATCACAAAGCTTTTGATACGGCGGTGCGGGCGGGCTTCGCCGTCGGCGGGGATCGGCGTGTCGTGCGATTCAGTCATCAGGGGCTCTTACTTGATCAGACCTTCCAGCGGCGACGAGGCGCTGGCATAGAGTTTCTTCGGCATGCGCCCGGCCAGGTAGGCCATGCGGCCGGCGACGATGGCGTGCTTCATGGCCTCGGCCATCAGCACCGGCTGCTGGGCATGGGCGATGGCCGAGTTCATCAGCACCGCCTCGCAGCCCATCTCCATGGCGATGGTGGCGTCGGACGCGGTACCCACGCCGGCATCGACCAGCACGGGCACCTTGGATTCTTCCAGGATGATCTGCAGGTTGTATGGGTTGCAGATGCCCAGACCGGTGCCGATCAGGCCTGCCAGCGGCATCACCGCGATGCAGCCGGCTTCGGCCAGCTGGCGGGCGATGATCGGGTCGTCGCTGGTGTACACCATCACGTCGAAACCGTCCTTGACCAGCACTTCGGCGGCCTTGAGGGTCTCGATGACGTTGGGGAACAGGGTCTTCTGGTCGGCCAGCACTTCCAGCTTGACCAGGTTGTGGCCGTCGAGCAGCTCACGGGCCAGGCGGCAGGTGCGCACCGCCTCGACCGCATCGTAGCAACCGGCGGTGTTCGGCAGGATGGTGTAACGGTCCGGCGGCAGCACGTCGAGCAGGTTCGGCTCGCCCGGGTTCTGGCCGATGTTGGTACGGCGCACGGCGACGGTGACGATCTCGGCACCCGAGGCCTCGATGGCCAGGCGGGTTTCTTCCATGTCACGGTACTTGCCGGTGCCGACCAGCAGGCGCGACTGGAAAGTGCGCCCGGCCAGGGTGAAGGGCTTGTCGCTACGAACGTTGCTCATCGTGGATCCTCTGGAAAAGGTTGCGGGACTTGCAGTGAATCGCCGGGCGGGGCTTAGCCGCCACCGATGGCATGGACCACTTCGACCTGATCGCCTTCGCTCAGCTGCGTGCTTTCGTGCTGGCTGCGCGGGACGATGTCCAGGTTCAGTTCCACCGCCACCCGGCGGCCAGCGAGCTCCAGCCGGCCCAGCAGGGACGCGACGCTCTCGCCATCGGGCAATTCGTAAGGTTCACCGTTCAGTTGAATGCGCATGCGCACGGCCACCATTGTGCTTTGGGGGTCCGCATTCTAGCCCCGATCCGCACTCCAACCCAAGGGTGGCCGACGCCATTAGTCGCGATTGTGGACCACTTGGTCAGCTCAGGCGCCAGGCGGCCAGGCCCAGGCACAACCAGCCGGCCAGGAAGCACAGGCCACCGATGGGTGTGATGATGCCAAGCTTGCCCAGACCGCTGAGGGTCAGCACATACAGGCTGCCGGAGAAGAGCACGATCCCCAGGGCGAACAGCCCACCGGCCCAGCCGACCAGGCGCCCGGGCAGGTGCACCGAGAGCAGCGCGACGCCAAGCAGGGCCAGGGCATGCACCAGCTGGTAGGTCACACCGGTCTGGAAGATCGCCAGGTAATCGGCACTCAGACGGCTCTTCAGGCCATGGGCGGCGAAAGCGCCCAGGCCCACACCGGTGAAGCCGAAGAAGGCGGCGAGCATCAGGAAGCTGCGAAGCATGGGACGACTCCTGGAAACGGGTCTGTATAATGGCCCGTTCCACCGGTCCGGCCAAGCCATCACCATGTTGTCATCCCTTATCCGCCGCCTCGTCCGCGCCTTGCTCTGGTTCACCGCCGGCAGCATCGTCGTGGTGCTGGCCTTGCGCTGGGTGCCGCCGCCGGGTACGGCATTGATGGTCGAGCGCAAGGTGCAATCCTGGGTCAGCGGCGAGCCGATCGACCTGCAGCGCGACTGGACACCATGGGAACGGATCTCCGACGAGCTCAAGGTGGCGGTCATCGCCGGTGAGGATCAGAAGTTCGCCAACCACTGGGGCTTCGACCTGCCGGCCATCCAGGCCGCGCTGGCCTACAACGAGCGCGGCGGCAAGATCCGCGGGGCCAGTACCCTGACCCAGCAGGTGGCCAAGAACCTGTTCCTGTGGTCCGGCCGCAGCTGGCTGCGCAAGGGGCTGGAGGCCTGGTTCACGGCTCTGATCGAGCTGTTCTGGTCCAAGGAGCGGATCCTCGAGGTCTACCTGAACAGCGCCGAATGGGGCAAGGGTGTATTCGGCGCCCAGGCCGCCGCCCGCTACCACTTCGGCGTGGATGCCAGCCGCCTTTCGCGCCAGCAGGCGGCGCAACTGGCTGCCGTGCTGCCCAGCCCGTTGAAGTGGAGTGCCAGCCGCCCCAGCGCCTACGTGGCCAACCGCGCCGGCTGGATCCGCCGGCAAATGAGCCAGCTGGGCGGGCCCAGCTACCTGATGCAGCTTCGCCCTTGAAGACCGGGGCCAACAGGCCGCATCCCCTCCTGTAGGAGCGGTCTTGTGCCGCGAAAGGGCTGCACAGAAGCCCCAAAAAAAAAGCCGCTGCCTCTTTCGAGCGCAGCGGCTTTTTACATTCGGCCAAGGGTGATCAGACCGTGATCAACGCCTTGACCTTGTTCATCGCGTTCTTTTCCAACTGGCGGATACGCTCCGCCGAAACGCTGTATTTATCCGCCAGCTCATGCAAGGTGGCCTTTTCCTCGGCCAGCCAACGCTGGTAGAGGATGTCCCGGCTGCGCTCGTCCAGGCCCTGCAGGGCATCGTGCAGGTTGCTGGTGGAGTTGTCGCTCCAGTCGGCATCTTCCAGCTGGACGGCCGGGTCGTAGCGGTGGTCTTCCAGGTAATGTGCAGGCGACTGGAAGGCGCTGTCGTCATCGGCCTCGGCGGCCGGGTCGAAGGCCATGTCCTGGCCGCTCAGGCGGCTTTCCATTTCGCGCACTTCACGCGGCTCCACGCCCAGGCTTTCGGCCACGCGATGGACTTCGTCATTGTTCAGCCAGGCCAGGCGCTTCTTCTGGCTGCGCAGGTTGAAGAACAGCTTGCGCTGGGCCTTGGTGGTCGCCACCTTGACGATACGCCAGTTGCGCAGGATGAACTCATGGATCTCGGCCTTGATCCAGTGCACCGCGAAGGACACCAGACGCACGCCCATTTCCGGGTTGAAACGCTTTACCGCCTTCATCAGGCCAACGTTGCCTTCCTGGATGAGGTCGGCCTGGGCCAGCCCGTAGCCGGCGTAGCTACGGGCGATATGTACGACGAAACGCAGGTGGGCCATCACCATTTGCCGAGCGGCCTCGAGATCCTGCTCATAGTAGAGACGCTCGGCCAGTTCACGCTCCTGCTCGACCGTCAGCAACGGAATGCTGTTGACCGTGTGCACGTAGGCTTCCAGGTTTGCACCGGGAACCAGGGCATAGGCAGGTTGCAACGAAGTGGTCATTAAGTACCTCCGACTCACGAACTCGTGCCTTTTGGGCACTGCCAACATTGACCGGAAACCGCGAAACAAGTTCCCAGAATGATCAGAAAGTCAATGCTGGCTAAAAAACATTATCGTGGTGCCAGCTCGTTCAGGTGACGAGCGACCGCGATCCACGCACCGATATACCCCAACAGTACAGCACCGATCAAGAGCGAAAGTCCATCCGACCCTGGTACACCTGCCAGGGCGAAATCACTACCGTACAGCCCGGAAAGGTCCACGACCGCATCGTTGAGCCAGTCCAGCGAGAAGGCCAGGATGCCCCAGGCCAGCACGCCAGCACCCAGGCCGTAGAGCGCGCCCATGTACAGGAAGGGGCGGCGGACATAGCTGTCGGTCCCCCCCACCAGCTTGATCACTTCGATCTCGATGCGGCGGTTCTCGATGTGTAGACGAATTGTGTTACCGATTACTAACAACAAGGCCGAGATCAACATCACGGCCAGGCCGAACACGAACCGATCGCCCAGCTTGAGGATCGCCGCCAAGCGTTCCACCCAGACCAGGTCCAGCTGCGCCACTTCAACCCGTGGCAGCTCCGACAGGCGCTGGCGCAAGGCTTCCAGGGCCGGCTTGTCGACCTCGGTCGGGGTCACCACCACCACACCGGGCAGCGGGTTGTCTGGCAGTTCGCGCAGGGCCTCGCCCAGGCCCGATTGCTGCTGGAATTCCTCCAGCGCCTGCTCGCGGCTGACATATTGGGCATCGGCCACGCCGGGCATGCCCTTGATCTCGTCACGCAGCGCCTCGCCTTCCTTGCTGCCCGCCTCGAGCTTGAGGTACAGCGAGATTTGCGCGGCGCGCTGCCAGGAGCCACCGAGTTTCTCGACGTTCTTGAGCAGCAACGAAAGGCCCATGGGCATGCTCAGCGCCACAGCCATCACCAGGCAGGTGAAGAAGCTGCCAATCGGCTGCTTGCCCAGACGGCGCAGGCTGTCGGCCAGGCTGGCGCGGTGGCTTTCCAGCCAGGCGTGCAGCAGGGTGCGAAAATCCGGGCCGTCATCGTCGTGGCCGCCGCGCTGCTTGCCCGGCTGCGGGTCGGCCGCTTTCGGCGCGACGCGCTCGGAGACCTTCGGCGTACGTGTCGTATTCATTGCCCGGCCTCCCCATCGCCGATCAAGCGACCGCGCTGCAAGGTCAACATGCGGTGACGCATGCGCGCGATCAGCGCCAGGTCGTGGCTGGCGATCAATACCGTAGTGCCCAGGCGGTTGATGTCCTCGAACACGCCCATGATCTCGGCGGCCAGGCGCGGGTCGAGGTTACCGGTGGGTTCGTCGGCCAGCAGCAAGGCTGGCTGGTGGACGATGGCGCGGGCGATGCCCACACGCTGCTGCTGCCCGGTGGACAGGTCCGCCGGGAACAGCTCGCCCTTGTCGCTCAGGGAAACTCGCTCCAGGGCCGAGTCCACGCGCTTGGCGATCTCGGGCTTGGACAGGCCGAGAATCTGCAAAGGCAACGCGATGTTGTTGAACACCGTGCGGTCGAACAGCAACTGGTGGTTCTGGAACACCACGCCGATCTGCCGACGCAGGAAGGGAATCTGTGCGTTGCTGATCTGCCCCAGGTCCTGTCCGGCCAGCATCAGCTTGCCGCTGGTCGGGCGCTCCATGGCCAGCAACAGGCGCAGCAAGGTGCTCTTGCCCGCGCCCGAGTGGCCGGTGACGAACAGGAACTCGCCCCGGCGCGCCCGGAAGCTCAGCTCGTGCAGGCCGACATGGCCGTTGGGGTAGCGCTTGGCAACCTGTTCGAATCGGATCATGGATGCTCCCGCTCGGCGAACAAGGCTTTGACGAAAGGCTCGGCTTCGAAGGTGCGCAGGTCGTCGATGCCTTCGCCCACGCCGATGAAGCGGATCGGCAGGTTGAACTGCTTGGCCAGGGCGAAGATCACCCCGCCTTTTGCAGTGCCGTCCAGCTTGGTCAGCGCCAGGCCGGTCAGCTCGACGCTCTGGTTGAAGTACTTGGCCTGGCTGATCGCGTTCTGCCCGGTACCGGCGTCGAGCACCAAGAGCACCTCATGGGGCGCCTCGGCGTCGAGCTTGCCGATGACCCGGCGCACCTTCTTCAGCTCTTCCATCAGGTTGTCCTTGGTGTGCAGGCGACCGGCGGTATCGGCGATCAGCACATCCACGCCGCGGGCCTTGGCGGCCTGCACGGCATCGAAGATCACCGAGGCCGAGTCGGCACCGGTATGCTGGGCGATGACCGGGATCTGGTTGCGCTCGCCCCACACCTGCAGTTGCTCCACCGCCGCGGCGCGGAAGGTATCGCCGGCCGCCAACATGACCTTCTTGCCTTCCAGCTGCAGCTTCTTGGCCAGCTTGCCGATGGTGGTGGTCTTGCCGGCACCGTTCACGCCAACCACGAGGATCACGTAGGGCTTGGACTGCGACTGGATCTTCAGCGGTTGCTCGACCGGGCGCAGCAGCGCGGCCAGTTCTTCCTGCAGCGACTTGTACAGCGCATCGGCGTCGGCCAACTGCTTGCGGGCGACCTTCTGGGTCAGGTTCTGCACGATCACCGAGGTAGCCTCGACGCCCACGTCGGCGGTCAGCAGGCGGGTCTCGATCTCGTCGAGCAGGTCGTCATCGATGGCTTTCTTGCCCAGGAACAGGCTGGCCATGCCCTCGCCGATGCTGGCGCTGGTCTTGGACAGACCCTGCTTGAGGCGGGCGAAGAAGCCGACCTTGGCCTGCTCGGTGACGACCGGTGCCGCTGCAGCCGGTTCGGGCTCAGGAGCAGGCTCGGCGACAGGGCGCTCGGGAATGGCTGGCGGGGCTTTCGGTTCGAGGTCCGGGACCAGGGCCACCGGCTCTTCGGCGACCGGCAACACCAGGTTGCTGACCGGTGCCGCAGGCTCGAGCGCCGGTTCCACGACCGGTTGCGTGGTTTGCAGGGGCATGGACGCCACGGGCTCCGGTGCCGGCGCTTGCACCGGCATGGACGCGACCGGCTCGGGCTGGGGCGCCTGCAGCGGCTCGGACGCGACCGGCTCGGGAGCAGGCGCTTGCACGACCGGGGCCACGGGCTCGACCGGAGCGACTTCGGGCTGCTCGACGGGGGCCTGCGGCGCGGCCGGCTCTACGGCCTGCGGTTCAGGGGTTTGCGGCTGTTCGGCGACAGGTTGCTGCGGCTTCTTGCGAAACCAGCTGAACAGGCCTTTCTTCTCGCCAGCCTCGGCCGGCGCTTTTTTGTCGTCGTTGGAACCAAACATGGAAGACGGCTATCTCAGGGTAGCGATGGGCCACCAGTGGCGCATCGGGAATTCTCTAAACGCAGAACAGACTATTTTGAATCCGGCTGGTTCATGCGCAATATTTTGTCGCCAAGCCCGCAGGCCAGAACGGCGACAGGCATGGTCGCCAGGCAACCGGATCAGTATCCTAGCACCTCCTGGCCCGCCGACGCTAAGCCAAGCGGGCCGCCGTACAGGTTATCCAACGTATGAATGCTCTAGCCCGCCGCGCCGCTGGCCTGTTGCTCGGCACGCTCTGTCTGCCGTTCGCGGCCCTGGCCGCCGATCTGCAACCCACCCATGAGTTCATCCTCGACAACGGCCTGAAGGTGGTCGTGCGCGAGGACCACCGCGCGCCAGTGGTGGTCTCGCAGATCTGGTACAAGGTCGGCTCCAGCTACGAGACGCCAGGCCAGACCGGCCTGTCCCACGCCCTGGAGCACATGATGTTCAAGGGCAGTGCCAAGATCGGCCCAGGCGAGGCCTCGCGCATCCTGCGCGACCTCGGCGCAGAGGAAAACGCCTTCACCAGCGACGACTACACCGCCTATTACCAGGTACTCGCCCGCGACCGCCTGCCCGTGGCCCTGGAGCTGGAAGCCGACCGCCTGGCCAGCCTGCGCCTGCCGGCCGACGAGTTCAGCCGCGAGATCGAGGTCATCAAGGAAGAACGCCGCCTGCGCACCGACGACCAGCCCAACGCCAAGGCGTTCGAGCTGTTCCGCGCCATGGCCTACCCGGCCAGCGGCTACCACACGCCGACCATCGGCTGGATGGCCGATCTGGACCGCATGAAGGTCGAGGAGCTGCGTCATTGGTACGAGTCCTGGTACGCGCCGAACAACGCCACCCTGGTGGTGGTCGGCGATGTCACCCCCGAGGAGGTCAAGGGCCTGGCGCAAAAATACTTCGGCGCCATCCCCAAGCGTGCGGTGCCACCGGCCAAGCTGCCCCTGGAGCTGGCCGAACCCGGCCTGCGCCAACTGACCCTGCACGTGCGCACCCAGCTGCCCAGCCTGATCTACGGCTTCAACGTGCCGGGCCTGGCCACTGCCAAGGACCCGCGCACCGTCCATGCCCTGCGCCTGATCTCCGCCCTGCTCGACGGCGGCTACAGCGCGCGCATGCCGGCCCGCCTGGAGCGTGGCCAGGAGCTGGTGGCCGGTGCGTCGTCCGGCTACAACGCCTTCACCCGCGGCGACAGCCTGTTCATGATCTCGGCCACGCCGAACGTGCAGAAGCAAAAGACCCTCGCCGACGTGGAAAAAGGCATCTGGCAGCTGCTCGATGAACTCAAGACCACGCCGCCTACCGCCGAGGAGCTCGAGCGCGTGCGCGCCCAGGTGATCGCCGGCCTGGTCTACGACCGCGACTCCATCAGCAGCCAGGCCACCACCATCGGCCAGCTGGAAACCGTGGGCCTGTCCTGGAAGCTGATCGACAGCGAACTGGACGAGCTCAAGCGCGTGACCCCGCAGGACATCCAGGACGCCGCACGCACCTACTTCACCCGCGAACGCCTGAGCGTTGCCCACGTACTGCCCGAGGAGTCCGCCCATGAGTGATCGCAGCGCCCCCCGTTATACCCTGCTTGGCCTCGGCATCATCGCCGTGGTGGTGGCCCTGGCTCTCGTCCTGGCCCGTCCGGCGCAGTCGGGCAGCCCTGCCGAAGGCAAGGCGCCGGCGGCCCGCCCGGCCAATACCCTGCAGTCCTTGGCCGAGCTGGACGGCAAGGCGCCCAGCCGACGCACGCTGAACATCCAGAACTGGAACACCGCCGAAGGCGCCCGCGTATTGTTCGTCGAGGCGCGCGAACTGCCGATGTTCGACCTGCGCCTGACCTTCGCCGCCGGCAGCAGCCAGGACGGCGACGTGCCAGGCCTGGCGACGCTGACCAATGCCATGCTCAACGAAGGCGTGGCCGGCAAGGACGTCACCGCCATCGCCCAGGGCTTCGAAGGCCTGGGGGCGGATTTCGGCAACGGCTCGTACCGTGACATGGCCGTAGCCACGCTGCGCAGCCTCAGCACTGCGGACAAGCGCGAGCCGGCCCTGAAACTGTTCGCCGAGGTGGTGGGCAAGCCGACCTTCCCCGAGGATGCCCTCAAGCGCATCAAGAACCAGCTGCTGGCCGGTTTCGAATACGAGAAACAGAACCCGGGCAAGATCGCCGGCAAGGCCTTGTTCGCCAAGCTCTACGGCGACCACCCCTACGCCCACCCGAGCGACGGCACCGCCCAGAGCATTCCGGGCATCACCCTGGAGCAACTGCGCGCCTTCCACGCCAAGGCCTATACGGCTGGCAACGCGGTCATCGCCCTGGTCGGCGATCTCAGCCGCGCCGAAGCCGAAGCCATCGCCGCCCAGGTATCCGCCGGCCTGCCCAAGGGCCCGGCGCTGCCCAAGCCCGCCGAGCCTGTCGAACCCAAACCGGGCCTGACCCACATCGACTTCCCGACCAAGCAGACTCACCTGATGCTCGCCGAGATGGGCATCGACCGCCAGGACCCGGACTGGGCCGCCCTGTCCTTGGGTAACCAGATCCTCGGCGGCGGTGCCTTCGGCACTCGCCTGATGAGCGAAGTACGCGAGAAACGCGGCCTGACCTACGGCGTCTATTCGGCCTTCAGCCCGATGCAGGTACGCGGCCCGTTCATGATCAACCTGCAGACCCGCGCCGAACTCAGCGAAGGGACCCTCAAGCTGGTCCAGGACATTCTCGCCGACTACCTCGAGCACGGCCCCACCCAGCAAGAGCTGGACGATGCCAAGCGCGAGCTGGCCGGCAGCTTCCCGTTGTCCAACGCCAGCAACTCGAGCATCGTTGGTCAGCTGGGTGCTATCGGCTTCTACAACCTGCCGCTGACCTGGCTGGAGGACTTCATGCAACAGTCCCAGGCCCTGACCGTCGAGCAGGTCAAGGCAGCGATGAACAAGCACCTGGCCGTGGACAAGCTGGTGATCGTCACTGTCGGCCCGACCGTGGCGCAAAAACCGCTGCCACCGCCCACTGACAAACCCGCCGAGCAACCGCTTGGCGTACCGGAGCACTAATGGCCAAGCCAACCCACACCGCCCGCCCGGGCCCGGCCCACAGCAAAGGGCAAGGTCACCTGCGCATCATCGCCGGCGAGTGGCGCAGCCGTCGCCTGGCCGTACCTGAAGGCGAAGGCCTGCGCCCGACGCCAGACCGCGTGCGCGAAACCCTGTTCAACTGGCTGGCGCCCCATATCGAGGGCGCTCTGGTGCTGGATGCCTTCACCGGCAGTGGCGCCCTGGTGCTCGAAGCCTTGTCCCGCGGGGCCGAGGATGCCGTGGCCCTGGACAGCAACCCGGCGGCCATCGCCAACCTGAAGAACAACCTGGAGATCCTGCGCTGCCCACGCGGCCAGATCCTGCAGACCGATGCCTTGCGCTACCTGCAGAACACAGCGAAGCATCAGTTCGACGTGGTGTTCCTCGACCCGCCCTTCCACCAGGACCTGCTGGCCGATACCTGCAACCTGCTCGAACAGAACCAGTGGCTACGAGGCCAGGCCTGGATCTACACCGAGAGCGAAGCCGCGCCCTCCTCTCTGCAGATGCCCGGCAACTGGCGCCTGCACCGGGAGAAGAAGACCGGCCAGGTGCATTACGCCCTCTGGCAACGCGGCTGATACCCGCCCGGCCTAACTATGTAACGCAGGCGGGCACCGCCTTTCACTGAAGCTGCTCCGGCTTATTGTCCTAACGGAGCACTTCAGTGATGAATCCGCCCTCAGATGCCCAGACGATCTCCGTCAGCCTGGATGCACTGGTGGCCGCCAAGCCGCCATCCCTCCACCACTTCAGGCTGGAAAATGGCCTTTCGGTCTATTTGTGCGAAAACCACACCGCCCCTTTGGTCGCGGTTCAACTCTGGTATCACGTCGGGTCGAGCGATGAACCACCAGGCCACTCGAACTTATCGCATTTGCTCGAGCACCTTATCTTCCAAGGAAGCAGCAAGCTTCCTAGCGGCCAATATTCGCGCTTGATCGCGCAGCTGGGCGGCCGGGCCAATGCATCTACCTATGATGACTCGACTGCGTTTGAAATGACCTTGCCTGCCGAAAGGCTGCCAGTTGCCTTGGAACTGATGGCCGATGCCATGACCGGTGCATCGTTCGGCCAATCGGAATTCGAGCTGGAAGTCCTTACAGTCGATGCTGAACGCCGCTTTAACGTCGATCATTCAGCCCTTGATTGGGCAAAAGAACGCCATCGAAAACTCGCCTACGACGGCACCCCTTACGCAGCACCCATCTTCGGTCATGCCATCGACCTTGCCCAAACAGACCTGGAAACGGTACGCACCTGGTACCGCACCTGGTATCACCCCAATAACGCAACACTCGTCGTCGTGGGTGCGGCCAGCCTGCAGGACCTTCGTCGGCATGTGGATACTTACTTTGCCCCGTTGTCACCTGCCCCCCTGTGGGACCGACCTCTGATTCGATACAGCGCAACGCTTCAGGCGCGTAGCCAGCAATTGGTCGATCCGAGACTTGAAGACGGCCTGCTCATGTCCTTCAACGTGCCCAGCCTGGCGAGCGCCCCATCACAGGAAGTCGCCCTGGCACTGCTTATGCTCGAAAGTATCCTGGGTACCGAGTCCAACGCCCTGCTTTACAGGCGCCTGAGCCGAGACAGGCCCGTTCTCACATCGAGCAAGGCCACTTACGACTATCAGATGCGGGGAGATGCCTTGGTGGGCATCGAGGCAACCCTCGCTGCGAACACGCTTACCGCCCAGGAGGCTGCGCTCGAAATCTGGAACCTTATCGACGAGCTTCGAACCACAGCCTTGCCGGACGAAGTGCTTGAGCGCGAAAAACTACGGCTGCTTGCCCGTGAGCTCTACGCTCAGGCCGATATCGACAAGCAAGCAACGCGCATCGGTCATGCAGCGGCGGCCGGGCTGGACCCAGCCAGCCTGGCAGAGGCGCCGCGCATCATCCGGAACCTGTCCAGTTCGACCTTGCAACAGGTTGCAGCCCGATACCTGCACCGCGACCGTTTGACCACGACTTACCTACAGCGAGGAGAACCCGTATGAACGGTACGTCTTCTACGTGCGCCCAGACGACTGATCACAGCTTCACCGTGGCGCTGGACCAACTGAGCTCGCCCCAGGGTCTGGATCTGCAGCGAATCCAGCCGCCAACGCACGACATACATCAATGGCATACCGCAGAAGGAGCCCATGTCCAGTTCATCGCAAACCGTGACCGGCCGATGTTCGACCTGGTACTGCGCTTCAAGGCCGGAAGCGCCTTTGATGGCGACAAGCCGGGCCTGGCAGCCCTGACATTCGAGCTTCTGGATGGTGCGCGGGTCGCCGAGCAGTTACAAGGTGTCGGGGCGATCTTGAAATACAAGATCGCTCGCGATTACGCAATGTTCATGCTTCGCGGCTTGAGCTTGCCTGCTCTGCGCGCCCGCGTGATGCAGTTGGTCACGCAAATGATCGCTAGACCGGCCTTTGGGCTCCCCGATTTCTCGGCGGCTCGCAAGCGCCTGCTCGACGAACAGGAGGCTTCGAACGACGTGGATGCGATGCTGTTGGGCGCGATAGAGGCGCACATGTTCGCCGGACACCCCTATGCCACTGCGCATACCGGTACAACGGAAGGCCTCGCCAGGATTACGCAGGAACAGATCGCGACCTTCCATAGGCAAGCGTATGGTTCCGGGAACCTGGAGATAGGCCTGGTCGGCGACTTGTCACTCGAGGAAGCCGAAACCCTCATCGCGCCTCTCGTACAGGCGCTGCCGCAACACTGGATGGCCATCACACCCCCTCCTTTACCCATTACCAAGGGGCAGACCGTGCACTTGGAGCAACCCGGCTCCAACACCAGGATATGGCTGACCCTGCCACTACGCGCCTACCCCACCGATACGGACTACCCAGCATTGTTGATGGTCGACAAGATGTTGGGCGCTAACTTCGAATCACGTTTGACCACAGAACTGCGCCTCCGACGCGGCCTGACTTATTCCATCCAGTCTGCACTGGTGTCGAGGGATGCAGGTTGCCTATGGCACATCATCTGGGACACCAGGCCAGCATACCGAGATGCCTCCCTGGCCTTGGTATTGGACGTGATCAAGTGTTTCGGCGAGCAGGGGCCGACCAAGGCCGAATGTGAATTCGCCCTCAACCTTTTTGCAGGCCAACTGCTGCGTCTCATGGCCGACAGTGCTGCACTCGCCAAAGGCCTGACGATACTCGGCCACCGGAAACATCCCGCCGATCAATTGGCCCACTACCTGGATAAGCTCGCGGTACTTGAACCCGAGAACATCCGCCAAGTCGCCCGTGGCATGAACCTGAACGAGGCGTTTATCGTGACCGCCGGCCCGACCGTCGATCAGCAGCCACTCCCGACCATTGGCGAACCGGCCTCACCCTAGGCAACACTTCATGGCAAGCTAGGCAGGCACAACACGAGCCGCCTAGCATGCCAAACCCTGCCCCACCCCGTTTCGTTCCCGCCACAGGCCTCGCCAACCCCCATCTGCAGACGTTGTGGGGGCCGTTGTGGCGCAAGCTTGCAGACCTGCCGCGTACCCGTGAACGCCTGTGGCTCGCCGATGGCGATTTCCTCGACCTTGACTGGCACGGCCCGCACCAAGCCGATACGCCGCTGGTGCTGGTATTGCACGGCCTGACCGGCTCGTCCCACTCGCCCTATGTGAAAGGCCTGCAACAGGCCTTGCACGCACGTGGCTGGGCCAGTGTCGCGGTGAACTGGCGTGGCTGCTCCGGCGAGCCGAACCTGTTGGCGCGCAGTTATCACTCCGGTGCCAGCGAGGACCTGGCCGAAGCCATTCGTCACCTGCGCGCCCAACGGCCACTGGCGCCCCTGTATGCAGTGGGCTATTCGCTGGGGGGCAACGTACTGCTCAAGTACCTGGGCGAAAGTGGCTCGGCCAGCCAACTGGAAGCGGCAGTTGCCGTGTCGGTGCCGTTTCGCCTGGACCAGTGCGCCGACCGTATCGGCATGGGGTTTTCCCGGGTTTACCAGGCACATTTCATGCGCGAGATGCGCGCGTACGTACAGCAGAAACAGCGGCATTTCCGTGACAATGGCCACGCCGAACGCCTGGCCGAACTGGAAAGGCTGGGGTCGTTGCGCAATCTACGCACCTTCTGGGATTTCGACGGCAAGGTCACGGCGCCGCTCAATGGTTTTCGCGACGCGAACGACTACTATCGGCGTGCGTCGAGCCGCTATTACCTGGGCGAGAACCGTACGCCAACGTTGATCATCCATTCCAGCGATGACCCGTTCGTGTTCAGGCATAGCCTGCCGGGCAGGGAGGAGCTGGCGCCGCAGACCGAATTCGAGCTGCACGCATGCGGCGGGCATGTGGGGTTTGTCGAGGGGAGCCTGCGCAACCCAGGGTATTACCTGGAGCGCAGGATCCCGCAATGGCTGGCCGAAGGGGCTTGAGCTTCAGAGCAGAATCGCCGGCAAGCCGGCCCCCTAGAACAGTCAATAACCTTTGCGGGCCCTTGTAGGAGCGGCGGTGCGGCGCTCCGACTTGCCCCGCGATTGGGCCGGGCCCGCTATCACCGCCACCAAGCAAGGGCTTCGCCCTTGATCGCGGGACAAGCCCGCTCCCACAGGGTGTGGTTGGCGAAGTACCGGTGG